>JAWOEA010000020.1:0-2568 GCA_046483005.1 Candidatus Undinarchaeales archaeon | reverse complement strand
CAGAAAGAAGATGAATAAGTATGTACTTGAAACTCAATTTTTTCTTTTTTATTTTCTCCTTTTACTGAAAATATTGGATTCTTCTTTTTAATTTCTTTAACATTCATGTTTTTGAATTCATGGAGTTTTCCTTTACTGTAAAAAATAATTTCTTTTTTTACTGGTATTTTTCCAAGATATGTTCCTAAATGGGGCCTGTAATAATTTAAAATGGAACCATCTTTAAAATGAAAAACTCCCCAGTACCAGGGTACTGCAGGCGCGTTAAGAAAAACTCGCTGGAAATATGCTGAACCATCTATCTTTTCTTTCCCTATTTTGCCTTTCAAATCCAGTTTATTCAATCTTACTAAATCATACTCATACTTCCCAATAAATTGATTCTTATGAATTTCTGGTTTTGTAAGCTCATTTTTTTCTTTGTATTTAATTTTAAAATCCATATTTGGGAGGTTGACCCAGAATTTGCCTTTTTTTTCACCTGTTGCAGTTTCTGGATTTTTTGTTTTTATCTCATTATTATCAAAAATTAACGGCATCTGTTTTAAAATATAATTATGATGCATTTTTTTGCCGTCAAAATACCATGCTGCAACAGCTCCGTCCCTTTTTCTACCTTTTGTCCTTTCAGCCATATCTAAATCAAGTTCCAGAAGTTTATCATTGCATTCTATCGCCTTATCCTGTTTGGTTGACCAAAGGACCATAAGCTGTCTGGGATTTTTTACCTTCTCAGGCTTATCTAAAAATAAAAGCCAGAACCACCACTGCCAGCTCCCTTTTTTCGGTCTGAGAGTATCAAATTTAAAAATACGGTCTTCTACTTTTTTTGACTTATTTTTACCGTTTCCTGCTTTCTGTTTCATATTATCTCTGTTGTCTCTGAAGTGTTTTCTTTTGTTGGGTCAATCTTATATATGTTTTTAACTAATTGCTTTCTATGACTTTAGATAATTTAAATGACTGGCGGAAAAGCCATTATGCAGACGAAGTAAAGCCGGACCTAGATGGTAAAAAAGTAACTTTAATGGGCTGGGCGAGAGAAATCAGGCCCCACGGAAAGCTTGCGTTCATCGTTCTGGCTGACAGGGGCGGAGACACTCAGTTAATTATAAAGGACAGCAAGTTGGTTGAAAAAGCTGAAACTTTAAACAGAGAAGATGTTATTGCAGTTAAGGGAAAAGTTCAGAAAACCGATAAATCAAAAAGAGGCGTTGAAGTTTTAGTTTCCGATTTAAAAGTTTTGAATAAATCAAAAACACCGCTTCCTTTAGATGTTGATGAAAAGACGCCGGCAGACCTTGATACAAGACTGAATTCAAGAGTATTGGATTTAAGGAAGCCAAAAAATGTTGCAGTTTTCAAAATCAGGGATAAAATATTGACATCTGCAAGAGAATATTTAGAAAAGGGAGGATTTATTGAAATAGAAACTCCTAAAATTATCGCAGCAGCAACTGAAGGCGGAGCTGATTTATTTTCAGTAGAATATTTTGAAGAAAAGGCGTATTTGCGGCAGAGCCCTCAGATTTATAAGGAACTGATGACTAGCTGTTTTGAAAAAGTATATGAAATTGGACCCGTTTTCAGAGCAGAACCGTCTGATACGAGTCAGCATCTGGCTGAAATTGTCCAGATGGATATTGAAATGGGGTTTTCAGATGAGAAAGATACCTGGAAGGTTCTGGAAGGAATCATGGAGCATGTTTACGAAAAAGTAAGAAAGGACTGCAATTCAGAACTGAAAACATTAGGAAGGAAAATTGACAAATTAAAAACACCTTTCAAAAAAATCAGCTATTCTGAAGTTATTGATGAACTTGATTTAAATTTTGGAGATGACATTCCTCCGGAAGGAGAAGAAAAAATATCTGAAATGTATGGCAAGCCGGCAATTGTTTATGAATGGCCTATGGATTTAAAGGCTTATTATATCCATCCAAAAGATGAAAAATTAAGTTACGGTTTTGATTTAATACATGAAGGAGTTGAAATAGCATCCGGCGGAAGAAGAATCCACGATCCTGAACTTTACATGAAAATGGTTGAAAAGAAAGGACTAAATCCGGACAATTTCAAAGACACTGCTGAATTTTACAAACTTGGAATGCCTCCTCATGCAGGATGGGCTATAGGACTTGATAGATTAACAATGGCAATTACAGGGGTAGAAAATATAAGAGAAGCTGTTTTATTCCCAAGAGATTTGAAAAGACTTCATCCATGATTTTCTATATAGAAACATTTAAAACCAATCAAAAGTATCAAAACCAGAGAGATGGCTGTAAAAATAGACCACGATAAATGCATAAAATGCACGGGCTGTGTTGGAATCTGTCCTGTAGGCGCATTAAAATACGAAGGCGGAAGAATTATTGTAGATAAAGATAAATGTATTGAATGCAGTCAGTGCGTGAAATTTTGTCCAGTCAGAGCGCCTTATCTAAAAGAGAAGAAAAATGAAGTCTGAATATGATATAGTTGTTATTGGAGCAGGACCAGGAGGCTCCACTACCGGAAGGTTTGCAGCAGAAAAAGGAGCCGATGTCCTAGTTTTAGAAAAAAGAC
>JAWOEA010000046.1:0-2626 GCA_046483005.1 Candidatus Undinarchaeales archaeon | reverse complement strand
AGGAATTTTAATCTTAGCACCAGTTTTAGGATTTCTTCCTTCTCTGGCTTTCCTGTTAGATACTGTAAACTTTCCAAATCCTGGCAAGACTACGTCTTTGCCTTTGGAAAGAGACTTTGAAATCTCATCTACAACAACATTCAAAGTGTCCCCTGCCTGTCTTTTGCTTAAGTCAGTCTTTTTAACTATAGATTCAATTAATTCACCTTTAGTCATAATTAATTTGAATCAGAAGCATTAAAATAATCTTTTAGGTTATATAATGCTTGCAGATTTATTTTGGTTCCGACTTTTTTATTTAGCATACTCCACTACCCTGCTCTCTCTTATAACGTTAACTTTAATTTCGCCCGGGTAGTTAAGTTCTTCCTGAATCTTTTTGGCAATGTCTCTTGCTAATTTGTAAGCTGTGCTATCGTCAATTTCTTGAGGACGAACAAACACTCTTATCTCTCTTCCGGCATTCAATGCCCATGCTTTCTCCACTCCCTCAAAGGAAACAGCCAGTTTTTCAAGATCTTCCAATCTTTTCAGGTAATTTTCAAGCGTGTCTTTTCTAGCTCCGGGTCGTGCACCGGAAATCTGATCGGCTGCCTGAATCAGTACTGCTTCAAGAGACTGGTAAGGATACTCCTCGTGATGGGATTTCATTGCGTCAATAACTTCTTTCCTTTCTCCAAACTTCTCCAAAATTTTAATTCCAATATCCACGTGAGAGCCTTCAACCTGATGATCAACAGCTTTTCCAATATCGTGTAGAAGACCTGCTCTCTTGCAAACACCAATATCAGCACCAATTTCAGCTGCCAGAGCACCTGCTAAATGGCAAACTTCAATGGAATGAAGAAGAACATTCTGACCATAACTTGTTCTGAATTTTAGTCTTCCCAAAAGGTTTACCAGTTTGGGATCCAATCCTATCACTCCCGTATCGTAAACAGCCTGATCTCCCGCCTCTTTTATTTGAGAATTGACTTCTTCTTTTGTTTTCTCCACAATCTCTTCAATTCTAGCAGGCTGAATTCTACCGTCTTCAACTAACTTTTCAAGAGATTTCTTGGCAATATGCCTTCTTACCGGATCAAAGCTTGAAATCAAAACGGTTTCAGGAGTTTCATCCACCACCACCTCAACTCCGGTCAGTTTTTCAAGGGTTTTTATGTTCCTTCCTTCCTTCCCTATAATCCTTCCTTTAACTTCGTCCGAAGGCAAAGCCATAGTAGAGCTTGTAGTTTCCTGAGTTTGGCTTAAGGCAAACTTCTGAATGGCATAGCTGAGAATTTCCTTTGCTTTCTTCTCAAGTTTTTCTTTCCCTTCTTCGTCAAGCTTTTTTGTTCTCTCAATAATATCTCTTTCGTATTCTTCTTTCACTTTTTCCAAGAGTTCTTTTTTTGCCTCTTTCCTATTTAATTTTGAAATTCTTTCAAGTTTTTTAAGGGCTTCTTTTTTTAATTCTTCAAGGCTGCTTTTGATCTTTTTTAACTTTTCTACTTTTTCCCGAAAATCTTTTTCTTCTTTTTCGTAATCAGAAATCTTTTTATCCAGCATTTCCTCTCTTCTTAAAAGGATCTGCTCGGCTCTGTAAACATCTTCTCTTCTTTTTTCTTCCTCATTCTTAGCTTTTTCTGCTATTAACCTTGCTTCCTCTTTTGCCTGATTTATTACATTTTTTGCATCTTCATTAGCTTTTTGAACTTTCTTTTGAAGTTTTGCTTCCAAAGTTCCTGCTCTTTTCTTCAATAAAGATTGGCGAAGATAATATCCCAAAAGCACTCCGAGGCATAAACCAAAAACACCCACTGAAAGTAGGATTAATTGTTCCATATTTTTCTAAGTAAAATCGAGTTTGCATAATTCTGCGGTTCAATTTTTTAAATTACACCTATCTGACTTTACTAAATTGATTAATTTACCTTTTTCATTATAGTACCTAAAAGGGCCGTTTGTCAACGACCCGGGTCAATTTTCAATTTCTAATTTTCAATTTTTAATAAATGATACAATTTTCAATTTTTAAACTTTTTTATTCTTCAAGGAACTGGTGATTTTTTGAAAAATTAAAGTCAGTTCTTGATTTTCCTGCCATAATTCCCTTATCTCCTTTTCCTTTTCCGGAAGATATTTTGCCACCATTCGAAGCCAATGTTTGGTTTCTTGAGCTTCTTTCTTACAGATAAAAATTTTGTTCTGAAAATCTTTCCTAGAACTTGCAGCATTCGCTTCCATATAATTTGCTCCCACACTAGCTCCGGAACGGACTAATTGATTTATAAGAGGCTTAGCAATGGCATCTTGTTTTATGCTTTTACAAAAATCAATAATATTTTCCCCGAACTTAGCTGTTCTTTCTTCTAAATCGTAACTGTTTGAAAATTGAGTCATTGAAAATTGATTGAAAATTGCAAATTGTAAATTGAAAATTTAATGGCTTGTATGTTTAAATGTTTAAATGTTTAAATGTTCTAGTATGGTGAAATCTCCATCCAGTCAGGTAAAGGCAATCCCGATTGTCCCCCCTCCTCGCATCCGCAAGATTGATCGGGACTATGAGTGTCAGTTGTAGTAACAGAGATACCCCACTCCCCCATCTCCAAAATCTCTATAGTGGAGCTGGCAAAGTCTTCGG
>JAWOEA010000030.1:0-46056 GCA_046483005.1 Candidatus Undinarchaeales archaeon | reverse complement strand
CATCACAGTATACCCAGTAATTGTATACGCCGTCGTTGAGGATTTGGGGTTCTTCTGTCGTGTAGGTGTTGTTTGCTAAACCGCTTACGAATGATTCGTTATATGCTGTTGAATCTGACTGGTTGTAGAAGTAAAGGGTGCAGTCTGCTGTGGCATCTTCTGGGTCTGTGAACTTGAATTTTATGTCTGGGGTGGTGTCTGTTGTTGTTGTGTCGTTCTCTGGTACTGACACTGTTACCCCAAGCTCTATTGTTGGTTTTTCTCGTTCAAATCCTTCAATTGAGTTTATTGTAGGTGTTGAAGAATTGTCGCCTGAAAGATATAGTCTGATTTTGTAATTGTCTGTTATGTTTGTTAGGTTTCCGTGAGTAGTATTATATATTGAAATTGTTTCACTTGTTCCTGAATTGATGTCTGTTGTATACTTTGCTACTGCTCCATCGTACAGGTCTTGGACTTCTTCGCTTGATAATGCTCTGTTGTAGATTGCTACATCGTCTATTGAACCGTTCATGTAATCACCACCCATGTATCCTGCTCGTCCAATTAATAAATCTCTATTGGCAAATTCAAGAGGCATATCAAAACCATGTGTTGTGTTAACATGCTCAATTCCATTTACATAAATATAGACATTAGTATCGTCAAAACCAACAATAATGTGATGCCATTTGTTTGGCGGTGCAACAGCACCAGAATCCCATGTTGTTAAGTCGCCAGAATTGTTATTTATTGCAAAATAAACTTTTTCAGTAGAGGAAGAATATCTTGTAAACCAACCTTTGCTTGAACCATAATAATAACCTTCAATTGCAATTCCAGAATAACCACTTTGTACGTTAGGTTTTATCCAAGCCGAGAAAAAAGTGGGTGTGTTTTGAAATTTTCCTACATTTACATAATCATTATCTCCGTCAAAATTAAGAGCATCTCCGAATTTACCGCTTACCTGTGTTGCTCCTGTTACTGTTCCGTTATTAATTCCTGTTTCATCATCTGCATCTCCTTCGAGCTTCCAGTAGGATGTGAGGTTTGCGTCATCTCGGAGGTAGGTGTTGTCTAATTCGGAATTAGTGGAGTTGTTGTAGACTTTGAGCTGGTCTATGTAGTTTGAAGCGTTTACATTTGTGAAGTTTAAGGTTATGTTGTATAAATAATCTTTTGAAAGGGTTTGTCCTGCTGATGTCCAGTGTCCTGCTGTCCTGTAAGCTCCTGAAACCGTCCCTGAATTTATTTTAAAGTCATCATAATCACAAGTGACTGTTCCTGAACTTACATAAGCATAAACAAATATGTGCGGGTATACATCAGCATCTACTGCCGCCCATTCTAATGTTGTGTAGCTATAATTGTGAAGGGACTGCCAACCACCGTCATAGTAAAAGATTTCGTAATTCCATGTGTCGCCTGACGGATTTGTTCTGACTATTCTGAGTTTTCCTGAAGTATTTGAAGTTGCTGCTATGTCAGTATTGGTTTCACTGTTTGAATGTCCATAATACGCATGACCGCCAAAACCTGAATAATGTCCCCTCATTATTCCTGCATAGTTTGAAAATCCTGATGCCAAAGTTGAAACATAAATTCCAGTACCAAACATATCAGATTCAGGAATGTCTAAATCATTAAAATCTATCTGTATGTCAAATTCTCCTTGTAAGGCTGTATCCAACGCAACTGAATGAAGTTTCTCAGCTCCTGTTGTGCTTACCGTTTCATATAATTCTCCTGTTTTAGTTGTATCAATATCAGACGAACCAGCTGAATAGCCAATGTTCCATTTCCAAGTATTTGCGTCTGCATCTGCGAAATTAAAAGCATCTCCATATTTGTTTCCAAGCTGAATTTCATCTGCTGTAATCACTGGATTGTCTGTATTTGTTTCAACTTCATAGTTTCCACTTGATGAACTTTTATTTCCTGCATCGAAGTCTGCGGTAGTTGAAATGGTAAAATCATAGGCAAAAACAGCCATCGATAGTATGCAAACTATGAAAAAAATTATACCTAATGCTACGAAATTCTTTTCCTTCTTCTTCATTGGAATTGGGGACATCCAAATTAGACTATAATCTACTTTTATAAAAGGATTTTTATGTCTAACTCGTTTTAATTTTTAAAGTGTTTGAGTACTATAGTAGACGATTTTGCTGTATTTTTATTAGGCCTGTCCTATTTATATAATTTATATTGTAGTTTCGTTAATCATTACTTCCAAAAGTAATTAATAATAGCTTCCTTACTTTTCAAATATGATTAGAGACGAATTGCTTAAAAAAGTAATTGACCTGCTTGAAGAATCAGGATATATTGTAGCCCAGCAGTTCTGCCCGGGCTGTTTTGATATCTTAGCAAAAGGAAAAGAAGTTCTTCTAATAAAAATACTTACTAATATTGACTCATTTTATGAAGAGCAGGCTGAAGATCTGCTTAGAGTTGCAAATGTAATGAAAGCTGCTCCTTTAATAGTTGGAATTATGGCAAGCGGAAATTATATGAAAGAAAAGACGATGTATGAAAGGCATTCCATCCCGGCAGTTAATTTTGAAACCTTTGTCCAGACTATTGTTAACAAAAAATTCCCTTTTGTTTATGCAAAAAAAGGAGGCTACTACGCAACAATAGATTCTGATTTTTTAAAAGAAGTCAGGTCAAAGAAAAACCTTTCACTGGGTGATTTAGCAAGAGAGGCAGGAGTTTCAAAATCTTCTATCATTAATTATGAAAGAGGAAAAGGAGCTGAAATTGACAATATCATGAGGCTTCAGGATGCACTGGGAGATATCATGATTGAAACAATTGATATATTTAAACCGGAAAAAAGAGAGCATGAGGGCAACAATATTCCAAAAGAAGAAAATAAGATTACTAGACATTTAAGCGATCTGGGATTTAAAACAGCTACTGTTAAAAAAGCATCTTTCAAAATAATCGGCAGAAATAAGAAAGACATTCTTCTTACAGGAACTAAATCAAAGGCAGTTGAAAAGAGGGCTGAAGACATACAGAGAGCTAGGAAAACTTTAGACCAGCACGGAATGCTTGTTCTTGAAAAAGCAAAGAGAAAGCTTCTTTCAGGGCTTCCTGTTTTTGAAACAGAGGAATTTGAAGATGTTGTCTCCTCAAAAGAGCTGTTGAAAATTTTGAAAGAGTTTGAAGAAGATTATTAATAAATAACCAGTAATATTATAGTATGGTAAGCATCAAAATAGCTGTAAAAAAATACAGGCATTCCGATGTTAAGGAGCTTTTTGAAAGAAAATATAAAAAAGTCGGTTTAACTATTGTTAAAGATAACATTCCAATTAAAAATGAAGTCTACAGTTGTAAAATAATTATTGCAGGAGACGATCCTCAGGATTTAAAAAGGTTCGAGCGGGAAGCTAAAAGACTTGGTTACATTGCAAAAGGGGAACTTTAGAAAATTATCTTGTTAATTTCCGAAACACTTATATATTACCTCTAGTAGATTAATCACACTTATAAAAATTATTAACTAGGAGGTGTGCATTATGGCACAATTAACAGGAAAACCAGTTGTAGTTATGTCAGACCAGGCGCAGCGGACTATGGGCCGCGACGCGCAGAGAATGAATATACTGGCCGGAAGAGTAGTTGCCGAGTCAGTAAGAACAACACTTGGTCCTAAAGGAATGGACAAGATGCTTGTTGATAATCTTGGGGACATCGTAATCACTAACGACGGCGCCACTATTTTAAGAGAAATGGATATTCAGCACCCTTCAGCTAAAATGCTAGTTGAAGTTTCTCAGGCGCAGGAAGAAGAAGTTGGAGACGGAACAACCTCAGCGGTTGTAATCGCAGGAGAACTTCTTAAAAAAGCAGAAGAACTTCTTGAACAAAACATTCATCCTACGGTAATCGTTCACGGTTACAGAATGGCGAATGAAAAAGCTCAGGAAATTCTGGAAGAGCTTTCAGAAACAATTTCTCCGGAAGACAAAGAACTACTTGAAAAAGTTGCAATGACTGCAATGACAGGAAAATCAGCAGAGAGAGCAAGAGACATGCTTGCAAATCTCGCAGTTGAAGCAGTTTCACTTGTAGCTGAAAAAGATGGAGATAAATTCGAAGTCGATACAGATAATATAAAACTTGAAAAAAGAGATGGAGGAAGCATAGACGATTCTGAATTAATAAAAGGACTTATCATAGACAAAGAAAGAGTCCATTCTTCAATGCCAAAGCATATGAAGGACGCAAAAATCGCTCTTGTTGACTCTCCAATCGAAATCAAGGAAACGGAAACTGAAGCGGAAATTCAGATAACCGATCCTGCAAAGCTTAAAGATTTCTTAAACCAGGAAGAAGGAATGCTGAAAGAAATGGTAGATCTGGTTAAAAAAACCGGAGCAAATGTGCTTTTCTGTCAGAAGGGAATCGGCGATTTAGCTCAGCACTATCTGGCTAAGAAAGGAATTTTTGCAGTCAGAAGAGTAAAGAAAAGTGACATGCAGAAGCTTGCAAGGGCAACAGGCGGAAATATAGTTTCAAGTCTTGAAGACCTTTCAGAAGCTGACCTTGGGAAAGCAGGGACAGTTGAAGAAAAGAAGGTTGCCGGAGACGAAATGGTTTTCGTAACCGACTGCAAGAGTCCAAAAGCAGTCTCAGTCCTCATTAGAGGAGGAACAGACCATGTTGTTGATGAAGTTGAAAGAGCACTTGATGACGCAATAGGCGGCGTTTCAGTAGCTATAGCAACCGGCAAGGTTGTCGGAGGCGGAGGCGCAATTGAAGTAGAACTTGTAAAAAGATTAAGAGCCGAAGCTGAAAAGATCGAGGGCAGAGAACAGCTTGCACTATCAGCATTTGCAGACGCACTTGAAATAATCCCAAGAAGTCTTGCTGAAAATGCAGGTCTTGACCCGATTGACAAGCTTGTTGAAATGAGAAATGCACATGAAAAGAAAAGCAACAAGTGGTATGGTCTGGATGTTCTCAAAGGAGAAATAAGAGACATGTTCAAGGACGGAGTAGTCGAACCCTTGAAAATCAAAACTCAGGCCATTAAGAGTGCATCCGAAGCCGCAGAAATGATTTTAAGAATCGACGATGTCATTTCAGCCAAAGAACTTGGCAAAGGCGATGGCGGCGGAGGCGGCGCTCCACCAGCACCAGGCGGAGGCGGAATGCCTGCCGGAATGCCTGGCATGATGTAAACAAAAAGTTAGTGGTAGATGGTAAATAGTATAGATAATAAGCCATCTGCCATTAATCATTAACCCTTAACTACTAACTATTTCTTTTAAGCAAACTTTAAATATGTGTATTCTTTAAACCAAAGTATGCCAAAGCAAACAAAGGAAGAAGAATATTACGAAATTGTTCCAACAGAAACTTATTCTAAGTCAGAAGAAAAAAGCAGGAAGCTTGAAAAGGAAATTGATGAAATTCGAAATGCAATTAAAGGCTCAGTAGGAGTTTCTAAATTCGGAAAAACGGCAGAAGAATTTATGCCTAAAATTTTAGAACTTCTTAAAAATTCCCAAAAAATGGTAAAGGAAGTTTCAAGAACTAATAAAGAGCTTTCCGGAAAATTACAGGAAGCTCTCGATTCAATGAATAAAACCAACAAACTTTTGTCAAATAAATTGACTAAAATTTTAGATTATTTTTCTGAAGCCGCTGAAATGGAAGAAACAGAAGGAGCTGAAATTGGCGAAACAATCTCAAAGCAGATGAACGGCGTAAGAAGCGCTCTTCAGGCAATTATTGAACAGAATAAACAAACTCAGCATTTACTTAAATTAATAGAAAAGGATTTAAGGACGCAGTCCAAAAAGACGCCAAGCAGAGCTCCGGCTCAGCAGAGAGGACCTGAACCTAGAAGCGAGCGGACTCCTCCTCAAAAGCAAAGAGCTCCTGCAAGAGAAAAACCTGAACTAGAAGAAGGCGAATTACCGCCTCCTCCATTCCCACCATCCTAGTTACAATGACAAAGCAAAGAAAAGATAGGAAATTAATCATTCAAGGCGCAGTAATAATGGCTTTTGTATTTGGAGTTATTGTTGCATATATTGCTTATAAGACCGGCAGTTTTCTAATGGGTTTAATTTTCCTGACAACATTACAGATTATAATTCTGCTTGCAATACTTTACATGATAGAGGAAATTATGGAGCTGTTTGAGATAAAATTATGATTAAAAGAAATTTCTTTAACAGAAAAGGTATAACGCCTATTATCTCAGTTGTTCTTCTTTTAATGATGACTATTGCAATTGCCGGTTTAGCTTATACCTGGCTCCAGAGAATGGAGGCTTCCATTCAATCAAGTACTGAAAATACTACTGAAGAATTAATGACTGGTTTTAAAGCTCAGCTAAGTATTGATGGCTATAAAGCAAAATGTTATTCGGGAACTTCAGATGTTGAAATGTCTTTCTATATAAGGAATAGTGGAACTAAACGAGTTAAGAATCTCCGGTTGTATGCAGATAATGCGCTCATTAATGTATCTAATTACACTTCTCTTGGACCAGGAAATACTACTTCATTTGCATTGGGAAACAGGACCTGCTCCGACTGGATTAATGAAACCAGAACGATAAAAGTTACTTCTGATCAGGTAACTTCAGAGACATTGTTTGAAATAACCTGTTCGTCAGGTTCATGCTCTTAAAATGTTATTTAACAATAAAGGTATAACTCCAGTAATTTCTGTAATACTTCTCTTAATGATGACTATCTCTATTGCCGGTTTAGCATATACTTGGCTTCAGAGAACGCAGGCCTCGATTGAAACAAGTACAGAAAATACAACTGAAAGACTTTTGGGAAGTTTAAAAGTTCAACTCAGAGTAGAGGGCTATAATTTGGGATGCAATGCAGGAAGCTCAAATTTAACAATAAGTGTAAGGAATGCAGGAACTGAAAAGGCAAAAAATCTGCAGGTTTATATTGACGATGCAATACAGACGGGAATGACTAATTCAAGCTTAGATCCTGGTACTATAATTAATTTTAATGCAACTGTTGACTGCACTAATTATGTAAATTCAACAAAGACGATTAAAATTACTTCTGATGAATCGACAGCAGAGAAGACATTTTCATTTACATGCACCACTGGCAGCTGCTAACTAGGAGTTCATGTGTACTTTTTTCAGATTCTTGTCTCCGAAATACTTATAAATGGAAATCGTCTATCTTATAAAAAGGGTTTTATTTTTATTTGCCCGATGGGTATAAAATGAATATTAAAAAGCTAAAAAGGTTGGATGTAAAAAAACTGGCCGATGAATTAGATGATAGTAGCAGTGAGCTTATGCTTCGTATTTTAAAGCATATGGACTCCGAGAATGTCTATTACACTTCTCTTTTAGCTAAGAAATTAAGGTACACCTGGGCAAACACTTCCGCAGCTTTGAAAAAGCTTGGTGAGTTAGGATTAATCAAAACTTGTGAGTATGTTGAAAAATACAATAAAAAGTATGGAAATATAACCGGTTTAGCTTTAACTAAAAAAGGAAACTTCGTAAGGCGAAAAATTCTCAAGCCAAAAAAATAGTTGTTTTTAGGTATATTTAAATATCTTAACTTAGAATAGCTTTTCAATGAAAGCAAAAGTATTGCTGACGCTGTTGTTTGTTTTTTTATTTTTAACAGTTCCGGCAGTTGCAGGAGAGAAGAATACACATTTCAACATTTCTGAAACCGCTGATTTTGATTCCGGTTTAAAATCCAATTCTTCTAATATATATGAGTCTGAGACAAATACTGACAATCCAAGCATTCCTACAAATCAGCTCCAACTAGCTAATAAAAAAGGAAGCAGTTTTACTTTTGAAACAGAAAATATCACTTCATGGAAAATACGCTCTAATTCAGATGAAGACTTTTTTAAAAGTTCTATAACGAGCGGTTTACTTATTTTAAATTCAACCGGAAGAAAAAAATCAGTTTCAACAGAAATTACTTCTAGTTTAAAGGGAAATTTTTCAGTCCAGACAGAAGTCCCTAATTGGAAGTTTTACGATCCTTACGGAAAAGAAAACGAGTCGGAAGAAAACGAATCCGGATGCGGAAGCAAGTCAAAAAAAATAAGTCCTGTTCTTGAATGTGTTGAACATAATGAAAATGGAACTTATACGGCTCATTTTGGATATAATAATAAAAACGACAATTGTACTGTGTATATTCCAATAGGTATGGATAATCGTTTTGCAGGACAGGTAAGCAGTCAGAATGCAGGCCAGCCAGAGTATTTTTCTCCCGGAAGAATAAAGAATAATTTTTCAGTTTATTTTGAAAAAGGTGCAATTGTATGGCTTTTAAGAAGCCCTAATGGAAAAGCTTCAACTGCAACTGCTTCATCAAATCTAATTCAGAAATGTAGTGGGGATGAACCTTTCATAGAATCAAATACAAGCAAAGCTTCAATTCTTAAAGGATTCATTTCAACTCCAAACAATTTAATGTCAATGGCTAAAATTTCAGGTTTTGTTTCTCTGGCCATTCCTATGCCAATAATTCCTGGCCCGGATCCGGATGATTTATCAGATTATACTACTGCACTTGTCTTTACTGAAAATAAACGGAATTATGTTTTTGTTTCTCATAACAGGACGCATGTCCAATTGGAAGAAAGGCACGGTTTTTCAAGCCAGTCCAAAGATAAATTAATTTATCCAAATGAGATTTCTGAAGGAGATTCTCTTTTATTGAAACTTGAAAGACAAGACGATGACTTTTTCGGCTACTATAAAATAGAAAATAGTTCCTGGAAGCTAATTGGAAATATTTCAGACACCGGTTCTGACGGAGAAGGAAAAATAGGATTTGCTTACCGGTCTCCAAAAAGAGCGGACGGTCCGGGCGCAAAATTTTCAAACTATTTAATTAAGGAAGGAGAATTTTCAGAATCGGCTGAAACTCACTTAATTGAGGGGGAATGGACTTCTTCTGAACTTATTGTTCCGGATGAAATGAAACTCCTTGAATCTACAATTAGATACTCAGGAGATTATGAAAATTTTATTTCATCTATCCAGTACTTAAATTCAAGTTCTCGAGAGCTTCTTGCAGAGTACTCTTTTGATTTAATTAATGGAAATAATATAACAATAAAAAATACTGATTTGACTTCCGGAAGTTTTGATAATGTAACTGGACCTTTCAAAATAAAAATTAACTTTGACGGAAATGGAAATTCAACTCCTGTTCTTTATGAAATTTCAGGAGAATACCGGCCGATTAATACTGCACCAGATGTTGAAATTTTAGATAAAAATGAAACTAAAACGCATTCAAAAGAAAATACCTTTAAATTCAAAACAGTTGATTTAGAGCAAAACCTTACTGATGCAGTCCTTTTCATAGATGGAAAAGAAAAAGGAAGTCTGTCCTCAGTCAAGAACAATACAAAAGCAAACATATCTGCATCTTCTTCACTGGGCAAGCATATTTTCTGGATTGAAGCATATGATCCTGATTTAACTGGAGTTTCAGAAAGATATTTATTTGAAGTTGTAAATGAGCCCCCTGAAATAAAAATTGAAACAGAGAATAATACCATTATTTCAAATAAAACTCCTGAAATATTTTTTAACCTTTCAGACATAGAAAATGAAACACTTTCAGCTGAATTATATTTCAACAATTCTTCTGTTGCTTCAGATAAAACAGTTCCTAATAATACATCAGTTTCTTTAATTCCAGAAAATCAGATTGAATCCGGAAGGTATCTATTCTGGGTAAAAGCAGGCGACGGAATTAACAATTCAGTTTCAGAAAATTATTCAATTACAATCTGCTCAGTGCCTGAATTAAACATAAGCATGGCTAATAATACAACAATAATTTCTGAAAATCTAACTTTAAGTTATAAGATCATTGACTCGGATGATGAAATATTTAATGTAACTTTATTCTTAAATGAAGAAAATTCAACTTCTAATTTAACTGCAGAAAATGGAACCCAGGCAGAATTCAATCTTATGAATTTATCCGCCGGAAACTATTCCTACTGGTTTGAAATAGATGACGGAAAAATGGTCCATACTTATCCAATGCGTTTATTCAGAATTAAAAATAATCCGCCTGTAATTGAAATGAATACAACTAACTTAACTACGAACAAAACATCTGCTGAAATAAATTTCAAACTGACAGATGAGGAACAGAGTATACTTTCAGCTGTCCTCTTCTTAAATGGAAGCAATGTATCTTTAAACAGGAGTATCAAAAACAATACCTTATCCGGACTTTTAATTTCAGATGATTTGAATTTGACGGACGGAATTTATCCCTACTGGATTGAAGCAGACGACGGAGAGAACAATGTAAATAGCTCCGTTTATTCTTTAAAAATTAATACCTCTGTTGAAGAAATCACTAAAGAAGACGACTCCGACGATTCAGGAACTTCTGATTCAGAAGGAAGCTCCGGTGGAAGTTCAGGAGGCGGAGGAGGAGACTATTCAGGAAGTTCTGTTGAAGAAGAGCCAGCAGAAGAAGAGGAGTTTGACTCTACCCAGTCTACAGACACAGAAGAGGAAGAACCTGCTTCAGAAGAGCAGGAAACTGCTCCTGCAGAGGAAGAAAATCAGACTGAAAACAGTCCAACTGGACTTTTAACTGCGTTTGAAGCCGGCAAATTTTTAAGTTATCTAGTATCACTATTGGGCTTTATTTCTCTTATAGGCGGATGGTATGTTATCCGAGTCAGGAACAGATAAATTTAAAAACCTTATTTATTATCTATATGGAAAAGAATTCACAAAACCAAAACATTTATATATAACTTTTTTTACTCATATATAAATCTCATGGAAAAAGTAGGCAAAATTATCAATTCTTCAAAAGGCAAGGACCTCATTCTTGAGGCTGACTCTCATTTTGAGCTTCAGAAGGCGGTTAACCTTGTTAATAAGGAATTGGTCGATGAAAAATTACAGAAAGTTGGTCTAGTTAAGGATGTTTTCGGACCTGTTAACAAACCTCATTTATCAGTAAGACCTGTAAAGTCTAATTTGAAGAAAGTCAAAGGCAAAGAACTTTATTTGAAAGAGGAAAAATAATGGCAGATACTTGTCCTGAATGCGGTTCTAAAAAATTTAAGACAGATCCAAGAAGGGCTGAGAAGATATGTTCGAAATGCGGTCTCGTTCTTGAAGAGAGGCAGATTGACAGAAGCCAGGAATGGAGAGCATTCAATTATGAACAGAAAAAGAAAAGGGACAGAACTGGTTCTTTTTTAACTTATACAAGACACGATAAAGGACTTTCAACATCAATTGGAAGCCATGGATATTCATCATTATACAAACTTTCACCTTCAAAGAGAGCATCTTTCTACAGATTAAAAAGGTGGCACAGCCAGGTTTCAACAGCTACTGAAAGAAATTTAAGGTATGCACTTTCTGAACTTGACAGAATTTCTTCTGCATTAGGCCTTCCTAAAAATATCCGAGAAACAACTGCTTTAATTTACAGAAAAGCAGTGACTAAAGGATTAGTAAGGGGAAGATCAATGGAATCCGTTGTTGCAGCTGCTTTATATGCAGCATGCAGAAAACACAAAGTTCCAAGAACCTTAGATGAAATTGCAGAAGCTTCAAATGTCAAAAAAAGAGAAGTAGGAAGGACCTACCGATTTATAACAAGAGAGCTCGGAATTAAACTGCTTCCAACAAGTCCAATTGATTATTTACCAAGATTTGCTTCTGAACTTAAATTAAGCCCCGAAACTCAGCAGAAGGCAATTAAAATTTTAAAAGATGCCCAGGAAGAAGATTTAGTTTCAGGACGAGGGCCTACCGGTGTTGCTGCAGCAGCAATATACGTTGCTTCAACATTAACCGGGGAAAAAAGAACACAGAGAGAAGTAGCAGAGGTAGCAGGAGTTACAGAAGTTACAATCAGAAACAGATACAAAGAGTTAATTGATGAGCTTGGCATGAAAGAAAAGATGGAAGAAGCTATTTGATTTTTTTAATGTCTTTAATTCCTGCATTTGTTCTAATTCCAACCGGCGAAAAATGAGTTCTGCTTGCTTTAAATCCGTTTTCTTTCAGCTTTTCAACAATTCTTTCCAGTTTTGGAATTGAACTTCCTCTAAAAACTTCATGGACGTCATAAAAAAGAGGTGCCTGCCCTACTTCTTCGAGCATTAATTTAATTTGTTTCTCCAGTTCTTCATCTTCAATTACTGAAAGAACTTTTCTGCAGAATTTCTTGTCAAACAACTTTCCCGTCCAGACGGGTCCACCAATTTCAAATTTTTCTCCGCATTCGCATTTCTTTTCTTCTGCAAACCTTCCAGCTTCAAGTTTCCTCGCTCCGCAGTTAAAACAATGGTAAATGAACCCAAGCTTGTCAAGCTGCTTGTTTGCTCTTTTGGCACCTTTTCTTAACTTCAGTTGTAATCTAAAATAATGTCGGTCATTCAAAACAAGCAGAGGCTCAACTGCCTTTTCATAAACGGCTGCTTCTTTTACTGCAAACCCAATTAAAATTCTCATTGCAATTTCGTGGCAGTATTCTGTTCTTAAAGGAACTGCTCCGTAATTTCTCAAACAGACTTTTGGATAAACTCCGCATAAAGCAGTTGCATCCGTTGCAGTAATTCCGAGCATACCTTTACTTTTAACTGATTTTGAAGCAGCCTGTAAAAAAGGAGCAGGACTGCCGAAAGGGTCAATATCAACTAAATCAAAATAAGCTCTATTGAGAATTACATTTGCTTTTACTCTTTCTGTTTCAATTTCAACATCATTTAGTTCTGCATTCTTTTCAGTTAGATCAACTGCATTTTGACTTACATCCGAAGCCAGAATCTCTCCTTTCAGCTCTTTTGCATACCTAATTGCTCTAACTCCGGTTGCAGAGAACGGATCCAGAATACTAATATTCTTTTTTCCAAAATAAATTTTAGCAGAAGCGACAGAAAGAGAGCGATTCATTTTCATTTTTGGATTGTAAAAAACCTCTGATTTCTCCGGCTTCCTGTGTTTTTCAGGAATTTTTAGTTTTATTTCTTTTTCTTTTACTGTTTTCATCTTTACTAAAATATAAATATCAAGAACATACTTAAAGATACTGCAAATGGATATCAATACACTCCTCGACTTCACCGAAGAGCTCCTGAACATGTACGGGTACGAAACCAGGAGGAATGTAGGGATTGTTGGGGGAAAGATAACTACTGCTCCTCTTGAAAAGGAAACAGGCAAGCTGGATGAGCTTGCAAAAATGCCTAAGAAGGAAGAGGAAGGAATCGTTTATAAGGTTGATGTTTTAGCCGAAAAGAAAGACATTGAAAGACCATTTGGAAGAATTGTTGTAAGATATAAGAGAGGCAACGAACCAGTAACGCCTTCTGATGTTGAACAGCTTGGTCAAATCAGAGAACAGTCAAATGCTCATTCTGCACTTCTATTAACTACTACAGGAGCTACTCCGGAAGCACACGAAGCAGGAGTTCCTGCAAATGTAAATATCATGACTCCCGGCAAAGTACAGGAGCTTCTTGGAAAAGCCATGACAAAAGACAAGTGGTGGTTCAACGCTCCCGCTTATCCAGTTTACTGGGACTATGAAAAGGTAAGATGGAAGCTGAAGTGGTGGTTCGAGAAGATGCTTTTCATAAATTATGATGCAGTTTGGTTCCTGAACAAAGAGCTTGCATACGAACCGTACTGGAAAATTTCCTATTATGTAACTCCTAAAAAAGGAGAAAAAGAGATGAAACAGGGCTATTTTGGTTTAAATGCTTTGACAGGTCAGGTTGATTCATGGACTGACATTAAGCCTGAAATGGATACGACAAAATCTTTGAAAGAAGGCTATTTCGGAACTGAGGCAATCCATACTGTAGAATCAACTCACATGGTTCCAAGAGTAAAAATAAAGAAACCAAAACTGCCTGCAGGAGTTAATTTTGTTGTTTACCGGCCGGCAATGGAAAAACACGAAGCAAAACTTGCTGCAATCCAGTGGATATCTTATGTTGAAAAATGTAAACCGGAAGATATTGTAATTACAGGAAGAGAATTAATTTATTATCCTTGGTGGAAATTCCATTATTTCTACAGGCCAATTGTAAAAAATGCATGGGAAGATACTGAATGGTCCGGATTTAAAATGAGCGCCGTTTATGGAGATATTTTCAATGCGTATGACTTGTATAAATTTAAGAGAGATATAATTTATTTCTACATGGAAAAATCTCTTATCAGACTTCTTGGAAGAGACAGGTATGTAAAGACAATGCGAAAACTCACTTATGGAATTGCTTCGCTCTGGTGGAACTATCATCTAGTTTTAAGACCTTCATACATTTGGGCTCTGCTTTTACTAATTACTGGAGGAACGATTTACTCATTCATAACTGCAACTTGGGGACTTTCAATTGTTTTAGGAATTCTACTTGTATTGATTTTTATGGGACCTGGTTACGCTCTTTTATATGTAACCCAGGACTACCTGAAAAGATATCCAGTACCAAGTTATCCGCACCCTGAACTTACAAAATCAGAGTGGGAAAAAACTGAAAAACCAAAACAGGAAGCAGAATCAGCATTTGAAAAACTTGAGAAGCTCGAAGAAGAAGGAAAGCTTACTAAGAAAGAAAAAAAGGAACTTGAAAAGCTGAGAAAGAAAGAAGTTAAAGAATTGGTTAAGAAAGTCAAAAAGAAGTAGTCTAATCCAGAATTTCTGAAATCAAATAAGTCGGTTTAGCTTTTTTAATCTTAACTTTAAGCTCTTTTCCAAAAAGGTTTTCTTTATTCTTGACAACAATCGGCCTGTATGCAAAATTTCTTCCAATCCAGCTTCCAGTCTTCCCTTCTTCATCAATTAGAATTTCTCCGGTCCAGTCCACCCATTTCTTATTTTTTTCAAGACCTATTTTTTTAACGAGTTTAGTCAGTTTTCTGCTTCTCTCCTTTTTCTTCCATCCGGAAATCTGCTCAAGTTCGGAGGCTTCCGTTCCCGGTCTGGCTCCGTACCTTGAAATATTTACTATATCTGGTTTAACTCTTTCAATTAAATCAAGCGTTTTTTGGAAATCAGATTCAGTTTCGCCGGGAAAACCGACAATTATATCTGTACTTAAAGTAAGTTTTGGAAATTTTTCTCTGAATTTCTCAACAATCGTTTCAAACTGTTTCACACTGTTCCCCCTCTTCATTTTATCTAAAACCCTGTCTGAACCCGACTGAATTGGCAGATGCAGAAACTTGAAAATCTTTTCACTTTTGTATGCTCCAATTAAATCAGGCAGAATCCTTATGGCGTGTATAGGATTCATCATGCCTATCCTTGTTTTGAAATCTCCTTCAATTTCTGAAACTTTTGAAAGAAGTTCGGCCAAGTTTCTATTAAAGTCAAGACCGTAAGCCCCAGTATCCTGAGAAGTAAGCCAAATCTCTTTACATCCTTCCTCAATTGATTTTTTAATGTCATTTACAATTGCTCCAATTGAGTAACTCTGCAGTTTTCCTCTTGAGTGCTTTGTTATGCAGAAAGAACATTCGCAAAGACAGCCTTCATTTATCTGAACAATATTAATTAACGGATTTTTTCTTTTCTTTTCAAGTTTAGATTTTTCCACTCCGGGTCCTCCAAGCTTAACCATTTTTTCTTCTGATTCAACAACTTGAACAATATCCTGTATATTTCTTGGGCCAATCAAAGAAGCATTTGGTGCAATTTCTTCTATTCCTTTTCTATCTGATTCAGGAAAACAGCCGGCAACAATCAGCTTTTTATTCTTTAATTTTTTAATCCTTTTTTTCATTTTCCTTTCTGTCGGGTCTTTGACATAGCAGGAATTCAGAATTACAGCATCCGCTTTCTTTTCAGAATCAACAAGTTCGTGGCCTTTACTTTCCAATAAACCTGACATTATTTCAGAGTCAGAAAAATTAGCTGAACAACCGTATGTTTCAATGTAAACTTTCATTTAATTAGAGTAATGCGCCTTTCAAAGCATTTCCGCATTCGCAGTTTCCTCTTTCTTCCGGAATTTCAGGAATTATTGTTTTCAAAATGTCCTTAACTTTCTCCTGATTTTTCTTCATAGTATTAACTACTTCATCTAAAGAAACAGCAGTTTCTTTCCAGCAGTCGTAGTCAGTAATGGTTGCAATTGAAGAATAACAGATTTCAGCTTCTCTTGCCAAAACAACTTCAGGAACAAGAGTCATTCCAATAATATCGGCTCCCCACTGCCTGTACATGTTCGATTCAGCCCTTGTAGAAAATCTAGGCCCCTGAATGCAGACATAAGTTCCTCCTGAATGAAAGTCAAAATCTTTATCTTTAGTGTTTTCGATCAAAATGTCTCTAAGTTCAATACAAAAAGGGTCCGCCATTGATATATGACATACTTGGCCCTCATCATAAAATGTTTCAAGTCTCTCCCAGGTCCTGTTAATAAACTGGTCAGGAAAAACAATGTCGCCCGGTTTCATTTCTTCTCTTAATGAACCAACTGCCTGTGGTGCAAAAATTCTTTCAACCCCAAGCTCTTTCAAAGCATAAATGTTCGCTCTGCCGTTTATTTTATGAGGCGGAATAGTATGCTCCTTTCCATGCCTCGGCAGAAATGCAACTCCCTTTCCTTTAAAGTTGCCGACTGTAATATTGTCAGAAGGCTCTCCGTAAGGAGTTTTCATCTCAATTTCTTCCGGATTTTTCAGCATTTCGGAGTCATAAACCCCTGTTCCTCCAATAATGCCTATTTTTGCCTTTACCATTTCAATAGTAATTAACACTTAAATATATAAAAGATGTTGCATTTAGTTATTCACTGGGAGAATGAATTCAGTAGAAGACTTAAAAGAAAAAATAAGAAATATACCTGACTTTCCAAAGGAAGGCATTACTTTTAGAGATATTACTACTCTAATTCAGGATCCGGCTTCATTTCAGTTCGTAATAGATCACTGGGCTGAACATTATAAAGATAAAGACATTGATGTAATTCTGGGAATTGAAAGCAGAGGATTCATTTTTGGAGCAGCCCTGGCTTATGCAATGGGAAAAGAATTTGCAATTGCCAGAAAACCCGGAAAACTTCCTTTTGATGTTTTCAAAGAAGAATATGAACTTGAATACGGAGTTGACGCTTTAGAAGTTCATAAAGATGCATTTGTTGCAGGTCAAAATATTTTATTAATTGACGACTTGCTGGCAACCGGTGGAACAATGGAAGCGGCGGCGAAATTAGTTGAAAAGGCAGGAGGTAAAGTACAGGGAATTGCATTTGTAGTTGAACTTTCAGATTTAAACGGAAGGGAAAAAATAAATGACTATGATGTTTATTCACTATTGAAATACGACGAAAATGAGTAAAGTAAAAGATGAAGATTTAGCAGAACAGGGAAAATTAAAACTAGATTGGGCAGAAGACCATATGCCTGTTCTCCAGCAAATAAGAAAAAGGTTTAAGAAAGAAAAACCCCTCGAAGGAATTTCAATTGGTGCATGCCTGCATGTAACAAAAGAAACCGGAATTTTAATGAGAACTCTAAAAGCAGGAGGAGCAGATGTTTATTTATGCGGTTCAAACCCTTTGAGTACACAGGATGATGTGGCTGCACAGCTCGCCGAAGACGGGATAAATGTTTTTGCGTGGAGAGGAGTTTCAGAAGAGAAGTACTACTGGTGCGTAAACAAAGTTCTTGACGGAAAGCCAAAAATAACAATGGACGACGGCGGAGATTTAATTGCTACTTTACATTCAAAAAGAAAAGACCTAATTCCAAATGTTTTGGGAGGAACAGAAGAAACCACGACCGGAGTAATTCGGTTCAGAGCAATGGAAAAGGACAAGGTTCTTAAATTCCCTGTAGTTGCAGTAAACGATGCAATGACTAAGCATTTATTTGACAACAGATACGGAACAGGACAGTCAACAATTGACGGAATTTTAAGGGCAACTTCTGTAATGATTACCGGAAGCAATTTTGTTGTTGCAGGCTATGGTTGGTGCTCCAGAGGAATTGCAATGAGAGCAAAAGGAATGGGTGCCAGAGTATTCGTAACTGAAGTTGATCCTGTAAAAGCACTTGAAGCGGCAATGGACGGCTTTACAGTAATGAAAATGTCCGAAGCTTCAAAAATTGGAGATATATTTGTTACAGCAACCGGAGACAAGGACATAATTACAAAAGAACATTTCAAAAACATGAAAAACGGCGCAGTTCTGGCAAATTCAGGACATTTCAACAATGAAATTAACATTGAAGAACTTGAAAATTTAAGCAAAAATTCAAGAGAAATCAGAAATAATACAAGGGAATACACTCTAAAAGACGGAAAGAAAATTTATCTCCTGGCCGAAGGCAGGCTTGTAAACCTGGCTGCTGCAGAGGGACATCCCTGTGAAGTTATGGACATGAGCTTTGCAAATCAATCTTTGATGGCTGAATATATTTTAAATAATCATTCAAAAATGGACCCTAAAGTTTACTCAGTTCCAAGAAAAATTGACGAAAGGATAGCAGAAATGAAGCTGAAAACAATGGGAATGGAAATAGATGAACTTTCAAAGGAACAGAAAAAGTATCTTTCAAGCTGGGAAGAAGGAACGTAATTTCAACTAATTTTCTTCCCTTTATAAACCCAGCATTTAAATACTCCTTTAAATATATATTTAAACCCTAAAAATTCTATTCAAAAAGGAGGTAATAAAGAATGGCAAAAAAATCAAAGGTGAAGACACCACGTATAAAGATTGAAAACGTAGTGGCTTCTGCTTCAGTTGACGCTGAAATTGACTTAGACAAACTCGCTTCAACTCTGCCGAATGCAGAGTATGAGCCCGAGCAGTTCCCTGGTTTAGTTCTTAGATTAGACGAACCAAAATCAGCAATTCTTGTTTTCACATCAGGCAAGATGGTATGTACTGGAACCAAAGAACCAAAGTTAATTAAAAAAGCAATTGCAAAAACAGTTAAACAAATAAGGAGTGTTGGTTTAAAAATAAACGGAAAAGCAAAAATCGACATTCAAAACATAGTGGCATCTTCTGATTTAGGAGTAGAACTAAATCTAGATAAAATTGCTTTTGAACTTGACAATGCAGAATTTGAACCGGAGCAGTTCCCGGGACTTGTTTTCAGAATATTTGACCCAAAGGTCGTATTTCTGTTGTTCAGGTCCGGAAAAATCGTATGCACCGGTGCAAAGAAAAAGGTTGATGTAAAGCGGGGCGTTGAACGTCTTGTAAAAGAACTCAAGAAGGCAAAAGCAATTTAACTGCCGAAAGTTAAATAACTGTTAAATACAACTTATATCTTAACAGAATAAACAGGAGAGGTGGAGAGGTTTCCGAAAGGGAACCTGCTTCCATATTTTTAAATAAAAAAATGGCATCACAAAGAGAGGACACTCTCTCAAAACAGACCTTTGTAGAAAGCACAGAGTTCGATTTATTGGAAAAATTTGAAACTTTTTTTAGAGAAAAGTATATGGACGAACTGTTGGAGCTTGCAGGCAATTACCCTGACAAACAATCTCTGAATGTTGATTTCAATGACTTGGATAAATTTGATCCGCGAGTAGCCGACCAGCTTGTAGTTGATCCAGAAGAAGTACTAAAGGCAGCGGAAGATTCTTTAGAAGAAATAGAACTATCGATAGATGGCGATTATTCAATTAATGTCAGATTTTTTAACCTTCCTGAATCTCAAACCGTAAATATAAGAGATATCAGGTCGGAAGATCTTGAGAATTTAATAACAATTGATGGAATTGTAAAAAGCGCTTCTGAAGTAAGACCCGAGGCAACCAAAATAACTTATCAATGTCCTGAATGCGGTAAAAATATAGTAATGATTCAGGACAACAAGAAAATTAAAAAACCGAGAATGTGTGACGATCCAACTTGCGGAGCAAGAGGGCATTTTAAAGAAGTTTCTGTTGAACTTGTTGATATTCAAAGAATTAAAGTACAGGAACCTCCTGAAACTATTCTTGGGGGAGAACAGCCTTCTGAACTGTATATTGTTCTTTCAGATGATTTAACTTCGCCTCATGAAAGGAAAAAGGTAATGCCTGGTAACCGAATCAATGCTGTAGGTGTTCTTAAAAAAATGCCGAATAATTCACGAAGAGGGGGCAGGTCAACCCGATACGATTTATATGTTTATGCTAATTATATAGAAACAATCCAGCGAGAATTTGAAGAGATTGAACTTGAAGACAAGGATATTGAAAAAATCAAAGAGCTTGCAGGCGATGAGAAAGTTTATGAAAAACTCATTAAAAGCATGGCTCCTTCTATTTATGGCTATGATGAGATTAAAGAAGCAATTCTTCTTCAGCTTTTCGGCGGTGTTTCGAAAGTACAGCCGGATGGAACCAGAATAAGAGGGAACATTCATCTCTTTTTAATTGGAGATCCAGCTGTCGGAAAATCTCAGCTACTCAGGTATGTTTCAGATTTATCTCCAAAAGGAAGATTCGTTTCGGGAAAAAAGGCATCAGGAGCAGGTTTGACTGCTGCAGTAGTCAGAGACGAATTTTCAGGCTGGACCCTTGAAGCCGGAGCAATGGTTCTTGCAAATAATGGTATTGCAACAGTAGACGAATTCGACAAAATGGCGGATGAAGATGTTTCTGCAATGCTTGAAGCAATGGAGCAGGGAACCGTTTCTGTAGCAAAGGCAGGAATTGTAACTACTCTTAGGGCAAATGCAGCAGTTCTTGCGGCTGCAAATCCTAAATATGGAAGGTTCGACCAGTATAAACCTCTTGCAGACCAAATAGATATTGGCCCGGTTGTTTTAAGCAGATTTGATTTGAAATTCCCAATTAGAGATATTCCTGACGTAGATAGAGATACTGAGTTGGCAGGCCATGTTTTAAATTCATTAACTAAACCAAAAAAGATTGAACCTGAAGTTGATGCTGAACTAATCAGGAAATATGTAGCTTATGCAAGAACTCACTGCAGTCCAAAACTTACAGAAGATGCAAAGGACCTAATAAAAAACTTTTATATTACCTGGAGAGGAAAATATGTAGCTGATTCAACAGAAAATACTGTTTCTTTAACTCCTCGACAGCTGGAGGCGCTCATTAGGCTTTCAGAGGCGTCTGCCAGAGTTAGACTCAGCGAGAAAGTACATCCGAACGATGCAAGACGAGCAATTCACCTCCTGGAATATGCTTTGAAATCTCTTGGAAAAGAACCAGATACAGGAAAAATTGATATTGACAGAATTGATGTAGGTATTAGCTCTTCACAAAGAGGAAAAATCTATACTATGCTTGATATTATTGATGGGCTTGCAGAAGAAACAGAAGAGGAAGATAAAAGCATATCACTTGAAGAAATCATAGAATCTGCAGAAGATAAAGGTATTGAAAAAGTATCTGCCATGGAACTTATTAAAAAACTTAAAAAGAAGGGTGATTTGTTTGAGCCGAAGCCGGGCTTCATCCAAAAAGCATAAAATGAATTTCAGACCAAGAGCTTTTGTTTCAGAATCTGTAATTTTTCTCTTAACTCAGTTTTTAGGACTTTTAGTAGGAATAAAATTGGCTTCTTTTGGACTTGTCGCCCCTCAGACAACAACTGCAGTTGAGACAGTTCAATACATTTGGCCGTTCATTCTCTCTTTTTCAATAGCCACAGTTGCAATAATTATTGGGCTCAAATATCTTAAAGGAGGTTCAATATTCAAAGGCTTAATGGCATTTCTTGTTTTCTACGGAGGATTTATTGTTTTTTCAGTTTTCATCCCAGATCTAATCGCACTTGTACTTGCAATTACTTTAGTTGTTTTAAGATTTAAAATAGCAAATCTGTTAACTCAAAATATAGCAATGATGATTGCAATTGCAGGAATAGGTGCAATGATTGGAAGCGAGCTGCCCATCTATGGAGTAATTTTACTTCTTGCAATTTTATCTGTATATGACTTTGTAGCAGTTTTCAAAACGAAGCATATGGTTTCAATGTTTAAGGGAATGTTTGAAAAAGGAGCACCTTTTACGATAATAGTGCCTGAAAAGTTAAACCACGTGAAAGCAAAAGTAAAAAAGACTAAACCAGGAGAAGGAAAGTTCTTAATGCTTGGAACCGGAGATCTTGCTTTCCCAATTATTCTGGCAGTTTCTGTAATTCAATCTGGTTTAATTAATTCATTTGCAGTGATCTTGGGTGCATTCATTGGATTGATTATTGTGCATTCTTTACTCATGACCGGCAAGTACAAAGCAATTCCTGCGCTGCCTCCAATTGCAATATTCTCCGTGCTTTTCTTCCTAATTTCACATTTTATTTTATAAAATGACAGATAAAAGTAAATTTAAGACAGCAGTTAAAGTTTCAGCAAAAGATTTGGTTAATGGGGAGTATAAAGAAGAAGGCAAAACTTCCTTTGTTAAAACAAAAAGAGGGAATATTTCTAAAGTGAGGCTGCTTGGAACCATAGTAGATAAATTTATTTCAGAAGAAAAGAATTACGGATTCGCAATATTAGATGATTCTTCTGAAACAATACGGTTAACTTTTTTCAAGGAAGATCTCTCTAAACTCAAAAAAATAAAAATTGGAGATATAATAGATTCAATTGGATATATTGGAATGTATAGAAAAGAGCTTTATGTGAATCCTAAAATTATTAAGAAAATCAACAATCCTAACTGGGAGCTTTTAAGAAATCTTGAATTAAAAGGAATTGAAAAAAGCAAATCCGAAGATGATGTAGATATTTCTGATTTGGTCATGAAAAAAATTAAAAAAATGGATTCTGGGAGCGGAGCAAGTCTTGAAAAGCTATTAAAAGAGTTAAATACCTATGAAGACAAGAAAGTCATAGACTCAGTCAGAAAGCTCATGTTTAAAGGAGAGCTTTTTGAACCTAAAAAAGGAGTCATAAAACCAGTAGAATGAGCAATTACGAAAGTCTTTTGGAAAGGGGAAGAAAAGGTCTGCCTGAAAAGGAGAATGAAAAAGAGAGATTTAAATTTCCTAAATTCAAATCCTTTACACAGGGACCCAAAACAATAATCAAAAACTTTCTGGAAGTTGCTAGAAAACTTCATCGGGATCCAAAACATTTAATGAAATTTGTTTTAGCTGAAACCGGAACTTCAGGAAATTTATCCGGCCATCGTTTAATCTTAAAGGGCAGAAAAAATAAGAGAATATTAGATTCTAAACTAAAAGATTATATTAAAAAGTTTGTTCTCTGCAAAGAATGCGGAAAGCCTGATACTGAAATAAAAGAAGAAGGTGGCGTTCCACAAATTAAATGCAAGGCATGCAGTGCAAAATATACGGTAAGGGAAGTATAATGATATCTGTAAAAGTTCAGGGCAAAGGATCAGAACAGGTTTTGGCAGCGTGCGATGAAGAATTACTCGGGAAAACTTTTTCTGAAGGCAGTCTTAAATTGGAAGTCAGTAAGTCTTTTTACGGAGGAGACAAAATGGAGATTGAAACGTTTGCAGAGCTCCTTGAAAAAGCAACTAATTCAAATCTGGTAGGCGAGAAAACAGTAACTAAAGCAGTAGAACTTGGTCTAGTCCTTAAAGATTCAATAGTTAAAATTCAAAATATTCCACATGTACAGATACTGAAGCTTTAATACCTTTTCTTTTCAAGGTCAATATTTTTAATATCTATTGTAATGGCAGGTTTGTTTTTTGCTCTTCTTACAACTGTCATTGGAACGCTTCTTTCTTTGAATTCAAGAACGGCAATTTCTGTAGGGTCAACAAGTTCTTCAGGCGTGTCTATTAGAATGGGTGCCCCCATTGCAATCTGAAGTGCTCTTGCTCCAATAATTCTTGCCCTTTCAAATCGTGTAAGTTTCTTTTCTGGGTACATAGTAGCATTATAAAGCGTGGTTCAGTTATATAAATGTTTGGAAATATAGTTGATTGGTGTTGCGTATTGAAAAAGAGCAGATATTTCACAGTCATTACCCGACACCCATGTCCAATTTCAATTATCTTTTCAAAAACCTTAATAAACCGCCGTGTTCAAGTAAATGGTTATGCCTCAGAATAAGAAAAAGGGAAAGAAAGGAAAAAACCAATCCGGAGGCTATGTCAGAGTAAGAATCCCAAAAAAATCAAAAGGAGAGGTTCTCGGTGTTATTGAAGAACATCATGGTTCAAAACTCCTTGTCAGATGCACAGACGGACATACAAGAAGCTGTAGAATTCCCGGAAAAATCCGTTATAGATTAAGAGTAAGGTCTGGTTATGTTGTTTTAGTTAAAAAATGGGATATACAGAGCGATGAAAAAGGAGATTATCTTTATTTTTATAAGAAAAATCAGGTTAAAGAATTAATAAAAAGAGGCTATATAACAAGAGATTTTATTGAAAACCAATAGACTTAAGTAAATTTTATTCTTTATTAATAGCAAACGAAAATCCAAAACCAACATCAAGAGAAGTCGTTACCTTTAAATAAGGGAAAAAACATTATATACTTCATCAAATCATAATGGTTGAATATTTAAAAATCCCTGCCAAGAGAATCAAATGCCTCCTGGCAGATAATTCAAAAATAGTAAAGCGAATCGAAAAAGAAACAAATACCAAAGTTAAAATTGACAGTGAGCTTAATGAGGTCGTGATTTCTGAAACAGATGAATCGGATCCTTTCCTTTTATGGAAAGCTCGTGATGTCATAAAGGCAATTGGTAGGGGTTTCTCACCTAAAAAAGCCTTCCGAATACTTGAGGAAAATGCTGACCTTAAGATAATCAATTTGAAAGATTATCTGGGAAAAAGCAAATCAACTCAGGTCAGGATAAAAGGAAGGATAATAGGTAAAGAAGGAAAATCAAAGAAAAAAATACAGGATTTAACAAATACAGACATAGTCATACACGGGCATACTGTTGCAATCATCGGTTTTCCTGTCGGTCTTGAAATAGCAATGAGAGCTATTGAAAAACTGATAAATGGTGCGATGCACGGTGCAGTGTTTAAATCAATGGAAAAAGAATTAAAGGATAAGGCAAAAGAACTCTAAAATGGCAAAAGAAATAACTGCAGATACATTATTTAAAGAATTTCGAGAAGTTCCTCTTAGTGAATTCTTTAGAAAGAACAAGCAGTATCTTGGTTATGTTGGAAAGATAAAGAGCCTTACTACGGTATTCCATGAATTAGTTACGAACAGTCTCGATGCATGCGAAGAATCAGGAATTTTACCTAATATTGAGGTTTCAATTAAAGAAGTTGGAAGTAATCATTATAGAGTTAAAGTCCGGGACAATGGACCTGGAATTCCTATAAATCATTTAGAAAAAGTTTTTGGCCAGCTTCTTACAGGAACTAAGTTCCACCGAAATATTCAGTTGAGAGGACAGCAGGGACTTGGTGTAAGTGGAGCAGTTTTATTTTCTCAGGTTACAACTGGAAAACCTACTAGAATTAAATCCGGAACCGGAAGTGGGAAAGTAATCGATGCCAAAGTTAAAATGGACATCAAGAAAAACAAGCCTGAAATTGTTGAAAAGGAAATTTTAAATGACACCTGGAGAGGAACCGAGGTTGAACTTGAATTTAAGAATGTAATGTATACAACCGGAAGACAGGGCCCTTTTGAGTATGTCAGGTGGACTGCTGCGGCAAACCCACATGCTAAAATCAAATTCAAAGACATGGATTCAGAAATTGTGTTTGATCGGGTTATTGATGAAGTTCCTGAAACTCCTGAAGAAATACAGCCTCATCCGGAAGGATTAGAAACTCATGATTTGCTTGATATTGCTCATAAAACAAATTCCCGATCAATAAGTTCGATGCTTAAGAATGAGCTTTCAAGAGTAAGCTCAAAAAGGGTTAAAGAAGTCCAGGAAGAAGTTGGTTTCGACCTTAAAGTAAGCCCAAAAAGACTTGACTGGGAAAAAGCCGAGAAATTGACTGAAGCATTCAAAGAAGCAGATTTCATGGCTCCTCCTACCTCTGGATTAGTTCCAATAGGAGAGGATACAGTTGAAAAAGCATTGGATAGCCTTTTAGCTCCTGATTTTGTAGAAGCAATCACAAGAAAACCTACCGTTTATCAGGGAGGAATTCCTTTCCTTGTTGAAGTTGCAGTTGCTTATGGAGGAAATGCAGGCAGAGAAACAAGTACGAACGGCGGAGGAAAGAAAGTAGAACTTATGAGATTTGCAAACAGAGCCCCTCTTTTGTTTGACAGAGGTGCGTGCGTAACTTCAGAAGCCCTGAAAACAGTTGACTGGAAAAGATACAATCTTCCCGACCTTGACAATGCTCCTGTAACTGTATTCATTAATCTAATTTCAACTCATGTTCCTTATACTTCTGCAGGCAAGCAGGCAATAGCTAAAGAAGAAGAAATTCTTGACGAAATGAGATATGCTTTAATGCAGATTGGAAGAAAACTTAAGAGTTTTCTTGCAGGTAAAAGAAAACTTAAGGAGCAGAAAGAAAAGAAGAAAGCGTTTGAAAAATATGTTCCTGAAACAGCAAGAGCAATTTCAAGAATTACAGGAGGAGATGAAAAGAAAATAGAAAAAGGATTGGATGCAATTGTAAGAGAGAGATTTAGTGAACTTTTTAAGGAAGAAGAAATAAAAAAAGATGAGGAGGAAGAACAGGCTGCATACGAGGAAATACCGGAGCCTGAGGAAGAATAATGGATAAACCAAGCCAGGAATCAATTAAAAAAATAGAAGAATTCGGGGAGAACATGACCGAATTCATTGAAAAAGGAGTAGGTCCAAAATTCAAAATGCCTACCCGAACAAGGACAAATGTTTCTTTTAATGAGAAAAAGAAAATTCTTGAACTGAAAGACAAGCAGTCAACGAGAAAATTCCTTAATGTTTCACATACACGAAAATTTATGCAGTCTATGCTGATTGCGTCTGCCTGCAAGAGCTATATTGAAGATGACAGAACAGTAGGAAAACGAGAATTGTATTACAACTTAAAGCACTCTCTACCTAATTCAAAGGAAAACACTTTTGAAGACGACACCGAAAGCGGAAAAACTCTAAACGACCTTGAAGCCTCCCTTGGCATTTTAAGAGAGAGGCTGCATGTAGAAGCAAAAGCAAGAGGTTCTATTTACGGAAATATTACTTTAAAACAAACAGGAGATACTTTTGACTGCAGCAAACTTGGAAGAGGAGGATGGGCTATTCCTGGTTATGTTGAAGATGTCGAAGTTGTAAATCATGATGCGGAATTCATTCTTGCAATAGAGAACGACGCAATGATGTCTCGTCTCATTCAGGAAGAGGTTTGGAAGAACCTTGATTGTTTAATGATTACCGGAGAAGGAATGTTTCCAAGAGGTGTAAGAAGATTCACAAAGATTTTATCTGATGAATTAGACCTGCCGGTTGTTGCTTTTGTAGATGGAGATCCATATGGATTCTATATTTATTCAGTTCTGAAATACGGTTCAATTGAACTTGCACACCTTTCAGAAAGATATGCTGTTCCAAAAAGCAAGTATGTGGGAATGACTATGGATGATATTGAAAAATACGAGCTTGAAAATGTTACAGAGAAACTTAAGGATACTGATAAAAAAAGAATCAGAGAAGAAATGGATTACCCTTGGTTTAAACATAATCAGGAATGGATTGAACAGCTCAAGAAAATGCTGGATATGGGTGTCAGAATTGAACAGCAGGCTCTTGCAAACAAAAGTCTTGATTTCGTTGCTAAAGAATATCTGCCTGAAAAGATTGAAAACGAGAGATTTTTGGATTAAATAGAAAACAATATCATTAACAACTAACTTTATAAATTCCTTAGAGTATTATATATACCTAAATGCCCCTGTAGCTTAGTGGAAGAGCATCCGGCTGTTATCACAAAGCTTGCTTTGTGGCTAGTCACGAAGCGAAGCGGAGTGACAGAGACCGGAAGGTCGCAGGTTCAACTCCTGCTGGGGGCGCTCTTATTTCATCCAATTATCTGGATCCGACTGCCATTTCTCAAGCTCTTTCTTTTCTACTTTACTTATATCTCCTCTTTCCAGGGCAGTTTCAATTAAAGTTTCAAAATCAGTCAGTGTAATTAAATTACAGTCAGCTTCATCAAAGCGTTTCTCTGCTTTTTCAAGACCATATGTAAATATGGCTATACAATAGTCAACAATTCCTCCTGCATCTCTAACACTTTGAACCGCTTCAATGGAACTTCCTCCTGTACTTACTAAATCTTCAACAACAAGAACTTTCTGGTCTTTTTGAAGAACTCCTTCTATTTTGTTCTCCTTTCCATGCCCTTTCTTTGAACTTCTTACATATATCATTTTTGAGTTTTCTCTTTCAGAAAGCCATGCAGCGTGCGGAATTCCTGCAGTTGCAGTCCCTGCAATTACATCAAAAGCAACTCCTTTTTCTTTCAAAAGTTCTTCAAAAGAATCAATAATCTCTCTTCTCTCTTCAACGTGACTCATTAAAAGCCGGTTGTCGCAGTAAATAGGACTCTTAATTCCGGATGTAAAAATAAACGGTTCATTTGGTCTTAAGATAACTGCCCCAATATCAAGCAGAATTTCTGCAATTTCTTTCTTATTCATCTCTTATTATATCCTTTTTTACAAGCATCGTATATTTTTTGGACTGCCTCAGCCGGTTTTTCAGCAGTGTAAATTGCTCTTCCTATAATCGGATAGTCAACGCCTGCTTTAACTGCAGCTTCAGCAGTTCCTCCCTGAGCTCCAATGCCTGGACTCAAAAGCCTTATGTTTTTATTTCCTTTGTCAGCCCAACATCTGTACTGATTTATTTTTTCTGTTTTATTTCCTGGAACTACGAAATGTTTAACTCCAAGTTCAACTGCCTTGTCAAAAACTTTACTTGGTGTATTCTCTTTTAAATAATCATTTGCTCCCGGGTGAGTCATTTCTAAAAGAACGACCGGAATTATTTTATTTTTCTTGCTTGCTTTAACAAAATTTTCAAGGCTTTTTGAGCCGGCTCCCTGAGGAACGGCAATAAATGAATCAATACCAAGCGATGCTACAGCATCAACTTGATTCGTAACTATTGCAGGAATATCTGTACATGCTTTCTGGTGATCGTAAATTAAAGGAAGGCTGGTATATGCTCTGAGCTCTTCAAGAACTTTTTCAAGGCCCATTTCCAATACCTGAAGAGAGCTCACTTTATAAGCAGCGATTTTATCTTCAACATCGGCAAGATCACTAAGTAAATCAGTTGCATCCTCTAAATTCAAATCCAGTGAAGGTATTATTGCTGGTGGTTTTCTTAACTTTGCCATTTTACAATATTTTTAGTTTAAAACTTTAAATACTATTTGCACATACCTTTAGATATGGAAAAGGAACATGCATCTTTCGTTGTTTTAGTATCAATGGCCCTTCTAGTTTCATCTGTCGTTTTTATTACAAATTATGAGGAAGTATTGGCTTCTACCAAGCCGGCAGAGTTCGATTTCAATCTCCCTGAGTTTAAGGCAAAGGAGATGGAAATTGGTTCTGGTCCGGAGCTTCCGGAAGAATCGCCTGAAATTGAACAGGAAACACAGGAAGAAACTGATTATGAGCAGGACTATTTAGAAGGTTCAAGATATATGAATTTAAGTCACGATTTTGGTCTTTTTGAAACTAAATTGGTAAGAATCGGCTGGTATAAAAATCCAGAAGAAGGACTAGATGAAATAACCTTCCGAGCAGATATTTGGGTTAGAAATGCAGGAAATTCCACTGAAAACTTCAAAGAAGATAATGCATTTATTCAAAAGGTTTCAAATCAGACTTATAATGTTACTGAAACTCATTTCAACGGGGAAAATATAGAACCAGGAGAAGAAAGAGAGGGCTATATTTTATTTGAAAATGTTCCGTATGACCTTTCAGGAGAAGTAAGATTTTCAATAGGCACTTCAAGAGCCTACTCCAGCTTGTTTGGAATTCAGATTCACAGTCCTCATATTTACATAATATCTCTATAATTTTAAAACAGAAAGGTATTTAATAAGGCAGAGTTTATTCCAAATTATGGCAAAGAAAAACTCAGACAAGCGGTTAATGTTTGCTATGGAAGAAGTAGTTCTCAGTTTTATCGGAGCTCTAGTACTGACTTTCGGTATAATGCTGTTGTCAAACGCATTAGGAACTGATGGTTTCTGGTCAGTATTTGTTCTGGTAATCTTCGTAGTGTGGCTGGGACTGCTGCTCTTTATGGTACCAATTGTCAGAAAAATAGAGCAGTTAATGTAATCGCTTGCTTCATAGAAAAGGCAGATTGTCCGGATTACTGTATTTAATCATTTTTCTCTTTAACGCACCAAGAGTTATTGCAGGCGTGCCTACCCATTTAGTTTTATAAGTTTTAGATTTTCCGCAGTACAAGTTCTTCAAACTATCTGTTTCAGTAACTGCCATTCCAATTCCAGCTAATTTATGGGCGTCTGAACCTGCAATTTCCGGAATTTCTAATTTTTTTGCTTCCTTTGAAGCTTTCCAATTATACCATGGAAAGTAAGCTCTTGAATTAAAGCTTTCAATATAATCAAATTCAAGCCCTTTAACTAAGTCACCTACTCCATGTCTGAATGGGTCATAAGGATGGGCTGCAACAGAAGTCCCTCCTGCTTTTTTAATTCTTTCAACAGTTTTTTCAGCAGTCAGGCCTCTTTTAATTTTTTTACTAATTCCTAAACCAATTATATGTCCCTCTTTCGCTGAAATTTCAAGTCCTGGAATAAATTTTAAGTCAAGTTTTTTTGCTATTTTCCTTGCTTCTGAATGTCCTTCTATTGTATTATGGTCAGTCAAGGCAAACCCGTCTAAACCAAGCTCTTTAACTCTTTCAGCTATTTCTCTGACAGACATTAAACCGTCTGAATAATCTGAATGGACATGCATTTCAAATTTCATACTATTAGAAAGAACCTCAATCTGCTTAAATGTTTTTGCATTTATTTCAAATGCTGTTTTTCGAATTTATCAAGCATCTCTTCAATTGAAAGAGTCCCTTTTGCAGGTTCAATGTCATATTTCACTCTTACAATTTCCTTGTTGCTGTCTATTAATTTTTCAAGGTCAATCGGGCTTCCATCAATAACGACATCGGCCTCTATTGAATTAATAGTTTCCTCTAAATCTTTTATCTGCTCTTTGTCATATCCCATTGCAGGAATTATTTTATCAATCTGAGGAAAGTCTTCAAAAGTTTCCTTCATTGAACCTTTCAGATGCGGTTTAGGGTCTACAATTTCTGCTCTATATTTCTTAGCTGCAACATATCCTGCGCCGTACGACATTCCTCCATGAGTTAAAGTAGGTCCGTCTTCTACAACGACTGCTTTTTTACCTTCTATCTTTTCAGGATTTTTAACTGTAACAACTGAATTGGTTTTAATTATTTCAGCATCCGGATTAATTTTTTCTATATTTCTTTTTACTTTTTCAATGTCTTCCGGTCTTGCACTGTTAATCTTATTTATAATTACAGCGTCTGCAGTTCTGGCATTAACTTCTCCTGGATGGTATTTCAGTTCATGCCCTGGTCTTAGAGGGTCTGCAACAACAAACAATAAATCCGGCTTGTAGAAAGAAATCTCATTGTTTCCTCCGTCAAAAATTATAACATCTGCTTCCTTTTCCGCCTCTCTGACAATCTTTTCGTAGTCAACTCCGGAATAAACAACCAGTCCCTGTTCAATATAAGGCTCATATTCCTCCCTTTCTTCAACAGTGCATTTATATTTGTCAAGGTCTTCATATTTTTCAAATCTCATGACTTCCTGTTCAACTAAATTACCGTAAGGCATTGGCTCTCTGATTGCAACAGCTTTGTAGTTTTTCTCTTTTAAATATCTGTAAACAGCCCTTGAAACCTGACTTTTTCCGCATCCGGTTCTGACAGCGCAGATTGAAATTACCGGTTTCTTAGATTTAACCATTGTATTTTTACCGCTAATCAATCTATAGTTCCCTCCGGAAGCCAGCGCCCTTGATGCCTTATGCATTACTTCTAAATGAGAAACATCTGAATATGCGAAAACAACTTCATCAACTTCATTGTCAGCTACAAAATTTTCAAGTTCAGTCTCCGGAATCATTGGTATGCCCTCAGGATATAAGTCGCCTGCAAGCTCAGCCGGATAAACTCTTTTTGTTTCTCCTGTAGTTCCTACATTCTGCTCTCCTGCAATGGTAAATGCGAGAACTTCGTATTCAGAATTATCTCTAAAAACAGTATTGAATGTATGGAAATCCATACCTAAAGCGCCTATTATTACAACTTTCTTTTTTGTCATTATTTACTTCTCGTCTTTTGTTTCAATTTTTCCTGTTTTAAAATTTATTTTTATTTTTCTTATCCATCTGCGTCTTTCTGCCCTTTTAGTAATCAATAGATTGCCTTTTTTGTTGTTTAATAGCAATTCTCTTTGGATATCTGTCCCGTCTGTATCTTCTTTAATAATTCTGATTTTTTGCTTTTTCAGTTCTGATTTAATCTCTTCAAGTGTTTTTTCAAGTGTTTTATTAAATTTCAAATCAACTCCGCCGCTTATAACTGCGTTAAATTCATTTAGTGGAATTTTACTTTTCTTTTTTATTTTCTTCAAAAATGTTTTTAAGCCTTTTAGCGCTTTTTTAACGTAATATTCATTAATACCTTTTGTAGGGTATATTCCGCTCTGAGCAGCATGATATACTCCGCCTATATTTTTTTCAGAATTGTATAAAACTATGCCAAAACATTGGTATATTCTCGGAGCCCTTATGTTTTCAGATTTTAATACGGCAAATTCACCGTCTTCTATTTCTTTCATTTCAAATCCTATATGTTCGGTAATCTTTTTATACTTTGCAATTAATAAAAATATTCAGATGAAAAAATGACAAGAAATTTACTAAAAATCTCAGACTTTACAGCAGACGAATGCAGGCAAATCATAGACAAGGCAACTGAAATTAAAAATAATCCGGAAAAATATACCAAACTTCTCAAAGATAAAACACTTTTAATGATTTTTGAAAAACCTTCGTTAAGAACAAGAGTTTCTTTTGAAACTGGTATGACTCAGCTTGGAGGGCATGCGATTTTCTATTCAATTAAAGATTCTCCTCTCGGGAAAAAGGAGAACATCCACGATACTGCAAAATGCGCATCCAGATATGTTAATTTAATTTCAGCAAGACTCTATAAAAGAGAAGATTTGAGGGACCTCGGGAAAAATTCGGATGTACCTGTAATAAATATGCTTGATGATTTCGGACATCCCTGCCAGATAATGTGCGATTTTCAAACTATAAAGGAAAAGAAAGGAAAACTTTCTGACTTAAAACTTTCCTATTTCGGGGATGCTCATAATAATGTAACTTACGATTTAATGAGGCTGTCTGCAATGCTCGGTTTAAATATGGATGTCGCCTGTCCAAAAGGAGAAAAATATTCTCCAGAACAGGTAGTTATTGATGAAGTCTCCGAACTTTCAAAGGAAACAGGAGCTGAAGTCAGAGTAGTACATGATGCAGAAGAAGCAGCAAAAGATTCGGATGTAATTTATACTGATTCCTGGATGTCTTATGGAATTCCAAAAGACGAAGAAGAGGAAAGAAAGAGGGTTTTCATGCCATATCAGGTTAATTCAGATTTAATAGAAAAAGCAAAATCAGATGTAATTTTCATGAACTGTCTGCCTGCAAAAAGAGGCTACGAACAGACGGCAGAAGTAATTGACGGAGAACATTCAATTGTTTTTGACCAGGCGGAAAACAGACTCCATGCACAAAAAGCAATCATGCTATTCCTTCTTGAAAAATTTTAAGAACAGTTTTTTACAGAATTTTGATTTTTTGATAAATCATATTTTCTCTTCAAATCGACCGGAAAAATATCTCTATTTTTCAAAATAACTGCCAAAAATGTCGGGCTTATTTCACTGGTCTTGTACTTTTTGCTGAAATAACCATCCATTTTTTTAGCAAATTTATAGAGCTTATTTACTGGTTTTTTGAAATTTTCAATTTTAAATCTTCTTGGAGTTACTTTAGGAGGAGCTTCAAAGAAATCATATTTAATACTCACTATTTTTTTAAAATCTCTGCTAGTCTTATTCCTGACATCTGTTTTCATATTCAATTCAATAAATTTTTTTGTTATTTTGCGTATATCTATACAAATATACGGCGTTGGATGATTATAATCAAGAACGCCTGAAACCGAATACATTATTCTATTTTCATTTGGATATCTCTGAACAATAAATCTACCAACCTTTTTGTCTTCCCATCTTTTCATAAATGCGACTGTTTCTTCAGTACTTTTAACAATTCTGTCCGGGTTTCTTACTGAAGGATTATTTGAACCGGAAACTCTTATCATAAGACGGTCTCCTTTCTTCATTTCATAGTCCTCAGGATTAAAAGAATCAGCATTTTCATACACTTTTGCATCAAATTCATATTCTGGAAATAGTTTGTTTATTAACAATGCTCCTTCTTCTCTATAGCTCCTTTTCATATCTGTTAACTCCTGTTCTATCTATATTAATCTTACCAAAATCATTATTAATAGGTTTAATCAATTTTTGTATCTTATGCAAACTTTAGTTGTAGCACTCGGAGGAAATGCTCTTATCAAAGAAGGCCAGAAAGGAACCGCTGAAGAACAGATTGAAAATGTCAGAGTTCCAATTAAACAGATTGCCGAACTTTCAAAAGAATACAACATGGTTATAACTCACGGCAACGGACCTCAGGTTGGAAATGTTCTTCTCCAGCAGGAATCAACAGAAGAAGTTCCAAAAATGCCTTTGAGCATTCTGGTTGCAGAAACACAGGGACAGATAGGCTACATGCTGGAGTCAACTCTTGATGAAGAATTAATGAGACTTGGAATTTCAGATGAAAAACTTTTCCTTACAATTTTAACTTATGTCAAAGTAAACAAAAATGACCCTGCTTTTAAAAATCCGACAAAACCAATAGGTCCTGCATACAAAGAAAAGAAAACGGGTTTTGTAAAAACATTAAAAGGCTGGCGAAGAGTTGTAGCTTCCCCAAAGCCAATTAAAATTTATCAGTGGAGAGAAATAAAAAAACTGATGCAGGATAATTTCATCATAATTGCATGCGGAGGCGGAGGCATTCCTGTTCTGAAAGAAGACGGTAAACTCACAGGTGTTGAAGCAGTCATTGACAAGGATTTAGCCAGCTCAAAATTAGGCGAACAGATAGGTGCAGATGTTTTATTAATGGCTACTGATGTTGAAAAAGTCGCCTTAAACTATGGAAAAGAAAACCAAAAAGACTTAGATATGCTTTCAATTTCAGAAGCAAGGAACTATCTAAAAGAAGGGCAATTTCCGGAAGGAAGTATGGGCCCAAAAATTCAGGCGGCAATCAATTTCCTCGAATTCGGCGGAAAAAGAGCCATTATAACTTCAATTGATAAAATAAAAGATGCTTTAGAAGGAAACGCGGGCACTGAAATTAATAAATAATTCCAGACGCTCAATTATTTAAACAAGAACTTCATAATTATTCTAATATATGACAATAGAGAATCTTTTAAAAGAAAAAAGAATTTTTAAGCCTAGTAAAGAAGTTGTTGAAAATTCAAATATTAAAAAATGGATGGATTCTCATGACATCTCTTCTTATGATGTTCTTCTAAAAAAAGCTGGAAAAGACCCGGACTGGTTCTGGGGCGAACTTGCCGAAGAACTTGAATGGGAAAAGAAATGGGATACCGTCCTTGACTGGGACAGACCTTTTTCAAAATGGTTCAAAGGAGCCAGAACAAACATTGTCCAGAACTGTCTTGACAAGCATGCTCTCGGAGAAAACAAAGACAAGCTTGCTTATTATTGGGAAGGAGAAGACGGCGAAGAAAGAAAATTTACTTATTTTGAACTTTATAAAAAGGTCAATAAATTTGCAAATGCATTAAAAGAAATGGGAGTTAAAAAAGGAGACAGAGTTGCTGTTTACCTTCCGATGATTCCTGAACTTCCAATTTCAATGCTTGCCTGCGCAAAAATCGGTGCAATTCATTCAGTAGTATTTTCAGGTTATTCCTCAAAAGCTCTTGAAACCAGAATAAAAGATGCAAGAGCAAAAGTTCTGATTACAGTAGATGGTTTTTACAGAAGAGGAGATGTAGTTCCTCTGAAAGAAAAAGCAGACAAAGTCACTCCAAACTGCAAAACCCTTGAAAAAATAATTGTTGTCAAAAGAACAGACAATAAAATCAATTTAAAGAAAGGAAAAGAAGTCTGGTGGCATGATATAATTAAAAACCAGTCTGAAGAATGCAAAACAGAAATTATGGATGCAAACGATCCTCTTTTCATACTCTATACTTCCGGAACGACAGGAAAACCAAAAGGAGTAATACACGACCACGGAGGATATTCAGTAGGAACTTATGCAACCCTTAAATTTGTTTTTGACTTAAAACCAGACGACATCTGGTGGTGCGCCGCCGACATCGGCTGGATAACCGGACACAGCTACATTGTTTATGCTCCTCTTATGCACGGTGTAACTTCAGTAATGTATGAAGGCGCTCCAAATTATCCTAAAAAAGACCATGTCTGGAAATTAGTTGATAAGTACGGAGTAACTGTATTTTACTGCGCTCCCACTTTAGTCAGGCTTTATATGAAATATGGGGAAGACATTCTAAAAGATTGCAGTCTAAAAACTCTCAGACTTCTCGGTTCTGTAGGAGAACCAATCAATCCGGAGGCATGGGTATGGTACTACAAGTATGTTGGAAATGAAAATTGTCCTATAATGGACACCTGGTGGCAGACCGAAACCGGCATGTTTATGATATCTCCTGTTCCTATTCTTCCTTTAAAACCGGGCTCCGCAACATATCCTTTCCCAGGAATTAAAGCGGATGTCTATGACGAAGACGGAAATTCAATTATTGATAAAGGAGGACACCTTGTAATTAATACGCCCTGGCCGGCAATGCTTAAAACATTATACAGGAATCCTGAAAGATATAAGAAAACTTATTGGAAAGAATACGATGATGCATATCTCGCAGGAGATGTTGCCAGAAAAGATGAAGACGGATATTTCTGGATACAGGGAAGATCCGATGATGTTTTAAATGTAGCAGGGCATAGAATTGGCTCTGCTGAAGTAGAAAGTGGTTTAGTAAGCCATCCAGCAGTTGCAGAAGCAGCAGTTGTCGGAGTTCCGCACGATGTAAAAGGAGAGGAAATAAAAGCGTTTGTCATTTTAGGAGAAGGAAAAAAAGAATCCGAAAAATTAGCAGAAAAATTAAGAAACCATGTAGGAGAAGAAATAGGACCTATTGCAAAACCTTCTGAAATCTTATTTGTTCCGGACCTTCCAAAAACAAGAAGCGGAAAGATAATGAGGAGAGTCCTAAAATCAATTGAAGAAGGAAATAAAATAGGGGATTTGTCTACTTTAAAAAATCCTGAAATTGTCAAAAAAATAGAAGAAATGGTCAGGTCCAAAAATAAGTCTTAACCTGAAAGTATTTAAATTAAAATTATTTATACGATAATGTGGGGAGAATGAAAAATAAACTTAATTTAATCTTAGTAAGTGCGATTCTTTTTGCTTTTTTATTGGCTCCTTCTGTTTTTGCAGATGAAGTTTTAAATCCGACTGCAGGGGACTCATTTAATTTAGGAGATACTATTCATTTAAACGGATATATTACATTAGATGAAAGTGCTTCAGCTGCGAAGGTCCTGTTCTATGCAGAAAATGAAGGCCTTGATGAAAGGATTGAAATAACTGAAAAATATTACACTTTTACCAGAGGAGTTCCTGCAACCTTTTCCCAAATAAATAAAGGGACTTTAAGTTGGGTAGTTCCTTCAGATATTAAAAAAGACTCTGATTGGACAATTAATGTAAAGGTTAAGAAAAATACAAGAACCCTAACTGATTTTTCATCAGAATCTTTTGATATAACTGATAAACTGTCTATAGTTGCAGGCGTTAACTCCGATATGTTCAATTTCGGACATGAACTAATTTTAGGAGGGACCATTTTAGATGCAGGAAACCAGCCGGTTGATGGAATTGCAGATATTTATATAGAAGAGGAAACTTACGGTCTTATTTTCTCAGCAAAGTCTGCTGTAGTTAACGGTTATCTTCAGTATTCTTATCAATTTAATTCTTCCGCTGTCCCTGGAAATTATACTGTCTTAGTTGAATTAAATGATACTGATGGAAACAGTGATTCCTTTTCAATAACTAATCTCATATTGAGCAATTCACTTTCAATCGTCAGTTCTCCACAGAAATACGAACTTGAATCCGGCGAGCCAGTTATAGTAACTGGAACGGTTAGAAATGTAAGAGGAAACCCTGTCCAAGGCCTTACAGTTTATAGCCTTTTAACAGTGCCTGATAAAGAGAGCGCTGTTAAATATTCCGAAAAATCAGATTCAAACGGAAAGTTTGCATTTACAATTAATCTGCCGGAAAGAGCTCCACCCGGCAAGTATCCACTTGAAATAATTACAAATGATTCCTTTGAAAATGTAGGAAGAGATGAACATACATTGGAAGTCGGAATAACAAGGGAAATAAGCGCTTCATTAAACTTGAACAAAACTACTATGTATCAAGGCGAATCACTCAATCTTACCTATGTATTGGATAATACTGGAAATGTTGATTTATCCGGAGAAATTGAACTTTATTTAGACGGCAAAAAAGTAAAAGAAACTACTTTTTCAGTTGGAAGGGGAAGCAGGAAAACCATTGAAACTGATTGGGAAGCGTCAGAAGAAGCAGGAAGCCACGAAATATATGCTTCAATAATAATAGATGATGAAAAACTTTCCAGTTCAGATAAAAAAGAAATAACTATTCTTGAAAGAAAACAGCCGTTTGAATTTAATATGGACGGTACCACAAGTCTATTCATATTGGTAGCAGCTGTTTTATTAATTGTAGTTTACTTAAAAAGAAGAGATATAAAAGAATATTTCTGGCATAAAGAATACAAGAAAAAAGCAGAAAAGTCCGATTGAACTTATTTCTGTTTTAACTTTTTTCCGGTAGAAGTTTTAGCAGTCCTACAGCTATCAGGTATAAAGCAATCAGATATGAAAGCAGAGTTACATCATTTATTTCAAACAGTACTATTATAAATCCAAGTACTATCATCAAAACTGCTGCGATTGTTTCGCTTATACCTAATTTTTTAAGGAGTTTATGCATTTTTATCACTAATGAACTCTTTTTTAAGTATTTAAGGATTTTGATTGTCCAGAAATCTTAAATAAGGTGCCCCCGCCGGAATTTGAATCCGGGTCCCCAGCTCCGCAAGCTGGAATGATATCCACTACACCACGAGGGCCAAACTTTTACTTTACTCTTTGTCCTAAAAGTTTGATCAGAATGTCAGGGTTCTTTTTCTTTGCAATTTCTACAAAGAACCCTTCCTTCCTGCTCGCTTCGCTCGCAAGTCTATCGCTTTTTGATCAATCTTTTAAAGTGCACCGGGCGCGATTCGAACGCGCGATTCCCGGCTCTCTCCCTTTAATATTGTTAGGAGGCCGATGCCTTATCCAGACTAGGCTACCGGTGCGTCTACATTCTTTCGGGAATATCTATTCCCAGTAGATACAAGCAGGTTTTCAGAGTATTAAATGTTGCGGATACAATCCGGAGCCTCATATTTTTAATTCCTTTTTCATCTGCATCTAAAACTCTGCATTTGTTATAAAAAGTGTTGAATTTTTCAGCAATCTCATAGACATAATGTGCTATTTCATATGGTCTATACTGCTCTGCTGAGTCTTCTAAAATTTGAGGGAATTTTGCTATTTTTTTAAGAAGCAAGTGTTCTTCATCAAGTATTTCTTTGAAATTACACTTTGATAAATTGGGTGTTTTATCTATCTGTTCAAGAATTCTTTTTGCTCTAACTCCTGCGTATTGAATATACGGTCCTGTTTCACCTTCAAATTCAAGTGCTGTATCCCAGTCAAAGAAAATTGTTTTATTGTTTCCTATATTAAGCATGCTGAATTTCATGGCTCCAAATGAGATTTGTTTTGCTATTTCTTTCTGCATGAAGGGATCAAGTTCCGGGTTCCTTTCAAGAATTTCTTCCATTGCTTTGTCAATCATTTTTTCTTTCAAATCTTTGTACAGGATAGCCGTTCCTTCTCTACTCGATATTTTCTTCCCGCTTGCAAGATTCACAAGTTCATACGCTAAATGCTTGCACTTCTCTGCTTTTTTTAGTCCCATTAACTCAAGAGTTTTGAAAAGCTGCTGGAAATAAAGCCTCTGTTCTACTCCTACAACATAAATAGATTTATCAACATCAAATTCTTTCAGTTTCTTTTCAGCAAGGGCTAAATCTTTTACGGAATATAACATTGTTCCATCTGATTTTACCAAAAGAAGAGTCCCTAAATTATATTTTTCAAGGTCAACGATTATTGCCCCTTCACTTTTCTCTGCAATTTTCTTCTTTTTTAATTCTTTAACAATTTCTTTCCCTCTTTCAGCAACTTCACTTTCATAGAAAATTTCATCAAACTGAACATCAAGCTCTTCATAAATTTTATCAAATTCTTTAATAGATATGTCTCTGAGTTTTTTCCAAGTCTTATAAACTTCACCTTCTCCTTTTTCTAATTTTTTAAGAGTTTCACTTACTTTTTCCTTAACTTCCGGATTATTTTCAACTTTTTTTGAAGCTTCAGAATAAAGCTTAGCAAACCAATTTCCAACATCTGAACCAGGTGTTTCTCCTTTGTGGTTTTTCATATAGTCCCATAAGACTCTTGCAACATGAGTTCCCATGTCATTATAATAATTAGCTTTAATTGTTTCATATCCACTGTAATCTAAAATTCGGGAAATACTATCTCCTATTACAGTTCCTCTTACATGTCCAATATGAAATGCTTTTAAGGGATTAGGCTGACTGTATTCAACCATGAATTTTTTCTTTTTCTTCCCTCTTCCAAACTTCTTTCTGCCTGCTGCTTTTACTATTTCTTTAGCGAATTTCCCTCTGTCAAACTGAAAATTAAGATATGCTCCGGAAAGTTTAATCTTCTTAATGGATGCTGGTTTTTTAATTCTTTCAAGGAGTTTTTCGGCAACTTCTCTGGGACTTTTTTCTCTTTTTTTCCCTACCTGGAATGAAATGGAACAGGCAAGGTCACCCATTTTTTGAGCAGGAGGAACTTCAATTGAGTTTCTGACATCTTCAATGTCAACTCCTGCTCTTATTTTTTTAAGAGCTTTATCTACAACTTTCTCGACATCTTTCCTTATAGATTCCCATGGGTCCAGTTTTTTTGCCATATTCTTTGTATATGTAATTCTGGCTTATAAATTAGTTGTTTGAGAGCTTAGGTAGAACCAATTTGCCAATCAGCGGGCAAATAAGACTTCAAAAAGTACGAGTTTAGCGAGTCTTATTTCCGTGCATACAGATTGGAAGGTAAGCACGGAACGTAGGATCTGTTCATAAAGATTAGGTTTATCCAAGAGATAATGCGAACAAATTGTATTGTTGTGCACACAAATAGTAGGCTGGATTAGTGGTTAAGAGCTCTGTGCATATGTACTGCCTACTATTTGTGCAGCCTACTCTTTGTGTTGTCAACTTTTTCAGCACAGGGAACAAATTGCACAGCTAACCAATTAAAAAATCTGATGAGGTGCCGCGAGTAAATCCTCTTCTGTTTTCAGTCCTGAAATTTATTTTAGATTTCAGGAAGGTCCTCTTTGACAAGGACTGGCAACATTCTACTTAGCACCATACCGGCTGTCATCTTCAGTAAGGTCATCGACAGCACATTTGGCTTGCACTTCTGCGTTTCTGACTCGTTTCACCGTTTCTGCATACGAACTATGCCTTTCGGCTTCATTGCATAAGCATGCAGGCGTCCCGTTTCTGCACCCAGAAAATTGGTTCTCACCAATGCCGTTGCCGGCCGCATACTGATAGTGGAGGATTTTCCTCCGCGAATGAACGCGGTCAGTTGCCCTGCGGCTCCTCGTTCTATATAGTTGATTTAGAAGTATTTAAAGACTCTGATTTCATAAAATAAGATTGGATATTGACTACATTATTGACTACATAATAAATTCCTTTCAACACATTTAGTTCTTTCTCAAACCTGCCGTTAAAAATATCTCCAAATAATGCTTCATATGCTAAATAGTGCTGAATCTAGGATAAATACATTTTGATGGAAAAAAGTGGACCTGTGTAGTATTCTTTAGGTAAATTCGAACGATTAGTAACAGCGCGCTGAACACGTCGTTGCCTTCGTGCTTACACGCCTGTCCTATTAAACCCGTGTTCTACGGGAGCTCTATGCTGTCTCTTTTCTAGGCGGGTTTCGGGCTTAGATGCGTTCAGCCCTTATCCCTTGCAGCGTAGCTGCTCGGCACTGCCCTTTTGGACAACCGATAGACCAGAGGCTACGGCACCCTGTTCCTCTCGTACTGGGGGCGCCTTCCTATCAGACAACAAACACTTCCAGCAGATATATGCCAAACTGTCTCGCGACGTTCTAAACCCAGCTCACGAGGCCCTTTAACCGGTGAACACCCGTACCCTTGGCCGCTGCTGCACAGCCAGGATGGACCGAGCCGACATCGAAGTACCAAGCTTCAGGGTCGATACGAGCTCTTGCCTGAAACCAGCCAGTTATCCCCGGGGTAGCTTTTCTGTTAGCTCAAGCTCTCATTAAAAGAAAGCTTGAGGTTCGCTAGACCCTGCTTTCGCACCACGATTCCTTACTGTGAGGAATCATATCAAGCCGGCTTTTGCTCTTGCACTCTGCTCCGGAGTTCTAACCCGGATGAGCCGACCTTTGGACCCTCCTGATGCCTTTTCAGGAGGACGCCGCCCCAGCTAAACGGCCTATCTATAGTTGTTCCCTGACGGGTTAGAAGTATAGTCATGAAAGGGTGGTGTTTCATGGGCGCCTCCACGCAAACTAGCGTTTACGTTTCGAAAGCTCCCACCTACGCTGTACAACCACGTCCATACCACAGCAATAGACTGCCGAAAAGCTCCACGGGGTCTTATCTTCCCGCTGGAAGTCTGTGGCCTATTCACCACAATAGCGTGTTCGCCGGATACCAGTTAGGGACAGCGAGGACCTAGTTGCTCCATTCATGCAAGCCACCAATTAAGCGGCAAGGTATTACGTTACCTTAAGAGGGTTATAGTTACCCCCGCCGTTTACGGGCGCTTCCTTCTCTTGAAAGAAAAGTTCACGTACCCGCACTGGGCAGGAATCAGGACCTATACACAACCTTTCGGTCTTGCAGGCCCCTACGTTTTTATTAAACAGTCCGATCCTCCTAGCCACTGAGACCTGCTATTCCATACTGAATATGGACAGCAGGCACCCCTTCTTCCGAAGGTACGAGGCTAATTTGCCGAATTCCCTTAACTGGGTTATTCCGGTCGTCTTGGGTTACTTACCCAGGGCACCAGTGTCGGTTGTGGGTACGGACACAAAGAATCCTTATCAATCCCTTTTCACGGATCCCGGGACTCAGCTGAACTTCCCATATGAGAAGCTACTCTTGCTTTCATCCGGATCTAAGCATTACGCTTCCCGGATTTCGACAGTTGAACCGAGAAATCGGCTCAGCTTATCCTGAGATGTCGGGTATTGATCTAGCGTTGCCGCATGTATCTTTGTGGTGCAGGAATATTAACCTGCTTTCCATTCGAGTTGCTCCAGTTAGGGCAACCCTTAGGGCCGACTAACCCTCGCCTGATAAACATCTTCGAGGAACCCTTGCCCTTGAGACGTCGTGGATTCACACCACGAATTTCTACTACTACCGGCAGGATTTTCTTTTCTACGCGGTCCGTGCCTGTTTACACAGGAACTTCTGCCCACGCAGAATGCCTCCTTACTCACTATGATTATAGTGCTAAAGTATCGGCAGCTGATTTAGCCCCGTCCATTTTAAGGGCCTTTGATCTCGGCGGGTGATCTTTTACGAACTCCTTAGAGGGTGGCTGCTTCTAAGCCAACCTACCCGCTGTTTTGGACCAGAGACGCCTTTCTACACTTAATCAGCATTTGGGGGCCTTAACTTTAGTCTGGGTTGTTTCCCTCTTGGACATACGGCTTACCCGTACGCCCTCACTCCAGTCTTCTACGAGAGCACAGGATTTGGAGTTTGACAGTGGACCGACTCCTTTCGGAGCCTAAATCCTCAGTCAGTATCTCTACCCCTGTACTACTCTCAGACTAGGCTGTACTTTGATACATTTCAGGAGGAACCAGCTATTGCCAGTCTCGATTGGTTTTTCGCCCCTAATCCCAGCTCACCCGAACGAATAGGATCAGAACCGGTTGCGGACCTCCATCTCCCTTTCGGAAGACTTCATCCTGTCCAGGATTAGATCGACTGGCTTCGGGTCTTGTCCTTATGACTAAAGGCAAGTTTTATACCTTGTCCCTGACCGTACAAGACGGCTGCGAACAATTGCTTTCGCTTCGATTACGCTTTCGCTTAGTCTCGCCATAAAAACAAACTCCCTGCCCCGTTTTTCAAAACGGATGGCACGACCCTGTTCAATCTTAAAGAAGATCTAACTTTGCAGAAAAATCCTCTGAAAGACCACATTCCTTTCGGGCCATACCTGACGGTAACCTATTGGTTTCAAGATCTTTTCAATTCGCTCTCACGATACTTTTCAGCTTTCCCTCACAGTACTAGTGAGCTATCGGTCTTGAGATGTATTTAGCGTTGGAAGTTAATTCTCCCATATTCTCCATGGATATTCAACCACAGATACTCTGGACTCCGACTATGGCTTATAATTTTATGTTTAGGGGGCTGTCACCCTCTATGGCGTCCCGTTCCAGGGAACTTCAACTTAGTTACAAGTCAAATGTCGGGCCTAACACCACATGTCTACATCCTCGCGGATGCAGATTCGGTTTGCACTGTGCCCCTTTCGATCGCCTTTACTAAGGGCATCCAAATTTGGTTTCTTTTCCTGCGGGTACTAAGATGCTTCAATCCCCCGCGTGCCTCCTCCTAAATAGGAGTGGCCAAAGGCCAAGAAGTCTCATTAGGGAATCTCCGGATCTAAGGATGCATGCGCCTCCCCGGAGCATATCGCCGCTTGCCGCGCCCTTCATCAGCTCTCAAGCCAAGCTGTCCACCAATAGGTGTAATCACAATGTGAATAAATCACACTGTAACCCAAGAATACTACACAGGACCAATGTTATATCGGCTGGTGCCGAATATAATGACTTCATCGAGTAGCCGCAGAATAGGATGCGGTCTCTTCCGTCAACACTCCGGATATTAGCCGGACGTGCTCACCTGTGATAGATGAGTATGAAAGAGAGAATATTCTCTCTAGTGAAATCGCTTCAAAAGCTACCACCGAAGTGGTAAGGATATTTATGATAGTGGTCCAAAAAGTGGACCCAGCGTGATTTGAACACGCGGCCTCCTGCTTGCAAAGCAGGCGCTCTAGCCAGACTGAGCTATGGGCCCATAAGCACATAACTCTATCTAACTTAGTTTATATGTTTTTTGACTCGATAAGTTGAAGCACCTGATTGCTCTTGATGATTTCTTAGGAGGTGATCTATCCGCAGGTTCCCCTACGGATACCTTGTTACGACTTAACCCCCCTTGCTGAGCCCAGATTCGACTTTACCAAACAGGTAGAGCCTCATCCAAACCCAACTCAGGTGATTTGACGGGCGGTGTGTACAAGGAGCAGGGACATATTCACCGGATGTTAGTGACATCCGATTACTAGGGATTCCGGCTTCACGAGCGCGAGTTTCAGCGCTCGATCCGAACTTAGGCTGGATTTAGGGATTAGCTCCTCCTCACGGAGTCGCAGCCCATTGTTCCAGTCATTGTAGTCCGCGTGTAGCCCGGGGGATTCGGGGCATACTGACCTACCGTTGCCCACTCCTTCCTCTACTTTATCAGTAGCGGTCCTGTCAGAGTACATTCCTTCCGGAGAAGAAATTAGCAACTGACAGCGTGGGTCTCGTTCGTTGTCTGACTTAACAGAACACCTCACGGCACGAACTGACGGCGGCCATGCACCACCTCTCAGCGAGTCTAGTAAGATCGTCAACC
>JAWOEA010000026.1:0-3215 GCA_046483005.1 Candidatus Undinarchaeales archaeon | reverse complement strand
CTTTTTCTCTTCTTTCTTTTCAACTTCCGATTTTGGTTTTGGTTCAGGCTCCTTTTCAGATTCTTCCTTCTTTTCAGATTCTTCACCCGAACTTATTAAGTCTGAAAGTTTCTTTGAACCGCTTTTTACAACTTTAAGATTAATTTGAATAATATCGCCTGCAATCGTTCTGCCGTGAATTCTCTTCTTCCTTCTTTCGCCTTCTTCCTTAGGATTTAAACCGGCTCCACCTGATAAAATTAATCTTCTGGCTGATGAACCATCTACATCTGATCTCATTGGATTTCCACAGGCATCTGAACCGCCAGTTATTTTTAATTCGTAGCCGGACAGACCTAAGTCTGAACCTGAAATTTTCTCTCCAAGCTTCTTTCCAATAAGCTTGCTCTTATCTTCAAAGTCCATCTGATAGGACTTGCCGTCTTTTGGATTGTTAATTACTAGTTTGAATGCCATTTATTTCTCCAAGTAAAACTTCTTTTGATGAAAGTGGTTTAAATAGTTTGTTAAATATAGGAATTAAGGGCTGATCCAGTCAAGCCTATACTCCCACGTTTTAAGGTCGTTTTTTATTTTCAGTAACTGGTCAAACGCCTTTTCTGTTTTTGAAGAAAGTTTGTACTTATCCGGTTCGGAGTTTTGCTTTTCTGTCTTAATCAAGTGATTACTTATTAGAGGAGCGAGTACATCATCTTCAAATTTGCTTTGTTTATGACTGGATTTTAGAACTCCTTTTGAATAACCTAGGTTCTTCCTTATTTCCTGCATTGTTGAAGGTCCTTTTTTGTAAAGAATTTTTAGAGTAGAATAACCATTTCCTTTTGTTAGTAACTCAATATCGTCTTCAATTTCAAAAAATAATCTTGCTAATGCATCAGAGTGTCTCTTAGCAAGTATCTGACTGCCTTTTAAAAAATGCCGTAATTTTATTTTTTTATTCTTCCGAGTCTGTAAAAGAAGGCTCTGTATTTTATTCCTGGTAGGCGACTTGGAATAATTTTCACTTGCATATTTATGGGCGGCTGAATAAACTTTTGGTTTTCTCTTTTTATAAAAATCAGAATCAAAATTGTCCTGAATATATTTGGAAACTTCAAAAAATAAAACTCCCCAATTAATGTCTTTATTCCTGAAAAAGGAATCAACTATAGCATAGTATTGACTGTATTTTTTCGCCATACCATATAACTCGAATTATTTCCTTTTATAATTTCCTAAAAACAAAAGTAAGTATCATTTTCTTTTCTTCAATTTTCTAATTTCATCCAGCAGCTTCATTTCAGATTCGGATAATTTTTTTGATAGCTTGTCTTTAATTAAAAGGATATCTTTTTTAGGAACATTTACATAGAGTTCGTCCCCCTCTTCAATATTCTTGCCTATTATTGCCCCTGAAATTGAAAGAGCTACCTGCTTTCCCGCTGTTGCTTCTGAAACAGGGTCTCCTTCCTCTTGAATCTGCTTCAGATGGCCGACTCTTTCTCCTGACTTGTTTATTAAATCGCAGTCCGGTTTAATTATTCCCTCCTGAATTTCAAATCCTGCAATTGCCGGTTTGCTCTGCCTGAAAACATACCCTTTCAGAAGTTTAACCTTTGCAGGGAGAATTACCTTTTTCATTACCTGTTCAATTGTTTGCGACCTTTCATTTTCAACCCATTCCTTATAATTATCAATTAGAGAGTAGACAACTTCTCCCTGAAAAACATTTATTCCCATATCTTCAGAAGCTTTGTCAACTGCTGAAGGTACATTTACATTGAACGCGAAAACAACGCCGTGCATCCTATCGTCTTCCTTGACTGCCTTTGCATCAGCAAGGTCTTTCTTTGAAACATCTCCGAAGCTGGCTTTCTTTACGGGGATCTGCTCATCCTGAAGCATCTTAACTAATGCTTCCAGAGAACCGAGAGTGTCTGCTTTTACAATTACACCTTTTTTATCCGTTTCAACCTGAGCGGATTTTATCTGGTCTTTAATATCTTGTTTAAGTTTTTCAACATCTTCATCATTTTTTGCAACTAAAACAGGACTTCCTGAAAGAGCATCTTTTAATCCTGGAGCTGCAATTTTTAATCCGGCTGCCGCATATACTTCATCAACATTGTCGAATCTGCTTCCAATCCTTATTTCCTTCATAGGCTTTGGTTTTAGAAGAGCTTTGACATTTGTGTCAAGAGGTTTGTTTGCAGTTCCGAAAACAATTTTGTCTGTTTTCTTAATTTTTCCGTCATATAAAATTACATCAATTGTATGACCGAGCCCTTCTGTTTTTTTAACTTCAAGTATGGCTCCTTTACCGGGTCCTTTTACATTTATTTTTAGTTTGTCTTCCAAATATCGCTGGGCCATACCTGCCAAAACCATTAAAAATTCCGGAACTCCTTCGCCGGTTTCTGCACTTAGAGGAACTACTGCAATTTCATTTGTGAAATCTTTTACTCTGTCAAATCGTTCAGAAGCGAAGCCTTTTTGGTGGAGTTCTCTTACTAAAGAATAAATGTTCATGTCCAGATTTTCCTGAACATCATTTTTCTGCTCATTAATTGATTTTAAAAGCGGCTTGTCAGGGTTTGATTTCCATTTTGGAATTAAATCAATTTTGTTTGCAACAACTATGAAAGGAGTTTTATAGGTTTGAAGAATTTTGAGGGCTTCGTATGTCTGCAGTTTGAAGCCTTCATTTATGTCAACAATTAGAATCCCTATGTCGGAAATTGAGCCTCCTCTTTTTCTTAGATTTGTAAAGGCGGCATGTCCAGGCGTGTCAATAAATAAAAGTCCGGGAATAGTTATATCTGTTTTTAAGTTGTCGAGAAGCGGTCCGCAGATTTCTTTGACTGCATCTATCGGAACTTCAGTTGCTCCGATGTGTTGAGTGATCCCGCCTGCCTCTTTTGCAGTAATTACAGTGCCCCTGACTTTGTCTAAGAGAGTTGTCTTTCCGTGGTCTATATGACCGAGTATTGAAACTATGGGCTGTCTTATCATTTGAATCACTCAGGTATATCATTGATTAGAATATGGGGTTGGTTGTTTAATAAAGTTATTATAGATGAAATAAATGCACGAGTTTAGCGAGTCTTATTTCCGTGCATACAGATTGGAAGGTAAGCACGGATGAACATTGCCGAGGACACCCAACTGGGTGGCCCCGATTAGGCTACTGACCGATGATCTGGGTGGTGTGTGACTCAGGAAATGGACTGAGTGTC
>JAWOEA010000045.1:0-8173 GCA_046483005.1 Candidatus Undinarchaeales archaeon | reverse complement strand
CTTTTTCTTCTGATTTATCGTAGACCGCATCCCCTTTCAAATCCAATGCTTTTATATAATAAACAGAATCTCCCGGAATTTTATCTAAAACTTCAAGCGCTTTCTTTTCTTTTTTATGTCTAATCAATTCTTCTGCTTTATCAAGCAGTTTCTCATATCCTTCTTCCTTCGCCATATCTTTAATAGTCCTCTAGAATGTATATAAATTTTTACAATTAAGCCATAGAAACATTTAAAACCAATTAAAAGTATCAAAACCAAAGAGATGGCAGTAAAAATAGACCATAATAAATGTATAAAATGCACAGGTTGTGTAGGAATATGCCCTGTAGGCGCATTAAAATACGAAGGCGGCCGGATAATTGTAGATAAAGATAAATGTATTGAGTGCGGCCAGTGCGTGAAATTTTGTCCAGTCAGGGCGCCTTATCTAAAAAAGAAGGAAAAATGAAGTCTGAATATGATATAATTGTTATTGGAGCAGGACCAGGAGGCTCCACTACCGGAAGGTTTGCAGCAGAAAAAGGAGCCGATGTCCTAGTTTTAGAAAAAAGACCTGAAATTGGGGCTCCAAAAAGATGCGGAGAAGGATTAAGCATTAGCGCCATGAATAAAGGTGAAATTAAGCCTGATCCTTCATGGGCATTAAATGGAATAGACGGAGCTTACGTGTACAGTCCGGCAGGAACTGAAGTTGAAGCAAGGTATCCTGAAAAAATGGGCTATGCAATTGAAAGAAAAATGTTTGACAAGATGCTTGCCAGAAAAGCAGCAGACTCAGGTGCAGAAGTAAGAGCCGGCTGTTCTGCAGTTGATTTAATTAAAGAAAATGGAAAAATTAAAGGTGTAAAAGTAAAGGACCAGGAAAATAATATTCTCAATATCAATTCTAACCTTGTAGTTGCAGCAGACGGAGTTGAAAGCATGGTCGCCAGGTGGGCTGGAATCAAATCACAGCAGATGCCAAAAGAAACATGCTCCGGCTACCAGTTTGAAATGGCAAATATAGATTTTAAAGATTCAGGAATGCTTGAATTCTATATGGGAAATGAAATTGCTCCCGGAGGATACCTCTGGGTTTTCCCAAAAGGAAAGAAAACAGCAAATGTTGGAATTGGAATAAGAAATACTGAAGAAAAATGCGCTATGGACTACTTAAAAGATTTTGTAAAAAGCAAGCCCGGATTAAAAAAAGGTTCAATTCTCGAAGTAAACGGAGGAGCAGTTCCTGTAGGCAGTCCTTTAGAAGAAATTACTTTAGATAACTTTATGATTGTAGGCGATGCAGCCCATCAGGTAAATGCAATCCACGGCGGAGGAATAGGCGAAGCAATGCTCGCCGGAAAAATTGCAGGAAAAACAGGCGCAGAAGCCGTCAAAAAGGAAGACTTTTCAAATAATTTCCTAAAGGAATATCATGAAAAATGGTTTGAAGAAGGCGGAAAAAAATTGAAAAAACTTGTCAATTTAAGGAAAGTCATTGAAAGTTTAAGCGACAAGGATCTTGATTTTTTAGCTAAGGAGCTGAAAGGAGAAAAAATAATTGAACTTGCAATGGGTAAAAAATACTCGTCTCTTGCAAAAATTCTTGCAAAGAGGCCTTCTCTTTTAAGGCACGTTAAAACACTCTTAGGCAAGTAATTTTCTAAAAAGTTAAATAAGGGTCTCTACCATAATACGTATTCTGTTAAAGGAGCTATTCCATGATAAAAAGGCTTGAAATGGAGGGATTTAAGTCATTTAGAAAGAAAGTTTCTATTCCACTTTCTGAAGGATTTACTGCCATCGTAGGGCCGAACGGCTCAGGAAAATCAAATATATGCGATGCAATTTCTTTTGTTCTTGGAAGGACTTCAGCCCAGACAATGAGGGCAAAAGTTCTGACTCATTTAATTTATAATGGAGGAAATGGAAAGCCTCCGGCAAAACATCTTGAGGTTTCACTTGTTTTAGACAACGAAAAAAGAAAGTACCCTTTTGATACAGATGAAGTTACTATAACCCGAAGACTTACCAGAAACGGCACCATGACCTATAAATTAAATGGAGACCGTTGCACTCTTACTAAACTTCTCGACTTTTTGAAAAGTGCACAGCTTACCGCAACCGGCCATAATATCGTTCCTCAGGAAGAGATAACTTCTTTCATAAAAATGGACCCGATTGAAAGAAGAAAAATTATTGATGATATGAGCGGCATTTCTGAATATGATGATAAGAAAGAGAAGGGGCAAAAAGATCTGAAAGTTGTTGAAGACAGGATTAAAGAGCTCGTAATTGTAATGTCTGAAAGAAAAAAGCGGGTCGAAGACCTTGAGTCAGAGAAAGAAGATGCTGAAAAATACAAAGAGCTTGAAGAAAAAAGAGGGAAACTTTCTGCAAATCTGGAATATACAAAATACAAAGATATACAGGAACAACAGGAAGAGATTGAAGAAAGGCTCCAAAAGGAAGAAGAGATGAGCAAAGGTACAAAGAAAGAGCTTGAAGAGATAGAAAAGAAAATAGAACAGAAAGAAAATGAACTCAGTAAACTTGATGACAAATTAATCAAAGAAGGCGGAAGAGACCAGCTTGCTTCCAAAAATGAAGTTGAAAGACTTCAGGGCAGAATTTCTATTAATGAAAGTAAAATCGAATCAAAAAGATCCGAAATAAGCAGTCTTGATTCCATGATAAGCAAGATGCAGGATATGATTGGAGAGAAAGGCATGAAAAAATCAAGCAAACTTAAAGACAACATTAAAGGAGTTTACGGTTCAATCGGAGAGCTTGTAAGAGTAGATCCAAAATATTCAACTGCTATTGATGCTGCATTGGGCGCAAGAAAGAGATATATTGTTGTTGACAACGACGACACGGCTTTAAAATGCATTAAATTTTTAAGAAGCAACAAGCTGGGAAGAGCAACTTTCCTCCCTTTAAATAAAATTAAGGGGCCTAAAAAGAAGCCTATGCGTGGAAAAGGCGTAATTGGTCTTGCAATTAGCTTGGTTGACTATGATAAAAAATACGAAGCTGCGTTCTCTTATGTTTTTGGAAATACTTACATCGTTCAAGATTTAAAGAAGGTAAAGAGCTTAGTCGGAAAGTTCAGGATGGTCTCAAAGGAAGGAGATATTGCAGAGAAAAGCGGGGCCATGCGAGGTGGTTACAGAAAAAGAAAATCAAGCAAAAAAGGAGAAATTAATGAGCAGGTTAAAAGAAGGGATAAGCTTCTTGATGAAATTGAGGAATTAAATATTGAAATCGAGGAATTAAAAAGAAAGCTTGAAGAAGAAAAGAAAAGAGCTCAAAAACTCGGCGCAGACTTTGAAAATTTAGAGGAAAAAAGAGACAAAATTCAGGACGAAATCAAAAGCCTGAGAAAGTCAAAAGAAAAAGTAAAATCAAAACACGACGAACTGCAGAGGAAAGTCGGAGATATAAGAATTGAAAAGGCAAAAGTTGACTCCAGACTTGTTGACATTAAGATAAATGTTGATAATTTTAAAAATAAAGAATTTAAGAAAGGCGACATTGACAAGATGGAGAATAGTCTTGAAAATGTTAAAAAGAAAATGCATTCTTTAGAGCCCGTAAATATGAAGGCTATTGATTTATACAAAGAAGAAATGGAAAAATACTCAGAATTTAAGGAGAAATTCGACAAATTAAAAGAGGAAAGAAATTCAGTTATTGAATTTATTGAGGAAATTGAAAGTAAAAAGAAGGAAGTTTTCTATTCTGTATTCAATCCGGTTTCAGAGTATTTCTCTGAATTATTCCCAAGACTTTCCCCAAATGGAAGTGCAGAACTTGTCCTTGAAGATGAAGAGGATCCGCTTTCAGGAGGGCTTTTCATAAATGCAAGTCCCAGGGGAAAAAATGTTTCAAGTATGGAGGCGCTGAGCGGCGGAGAAAAAGTAATTACTGCTCTTGCATTTCTGTTTGCTCTTCAGAGATATAAACCGGCTCCATTCTATTTATTAGACGAGGTTGATGCGGCTCTAGATCAGAAGAACTCAATGAGATTTGTTGATTTATTAACAGAAAGCGTGGAAGAGGCTCAGCTTTTAGTAATAAGCCATAACCATGCTGTTGTAAAGGAGGCAGATTCAATATTTGGAGTTTCCATGGGCCCTGGAGGAGTTTCTAAAGTAGTGGGTATGGATTTATCTGATTTTGATTCAGTTGTTAAAGGAAAGAAAAATGAAAGTTAATATAGAGCAGGTTTTGCAGTCAGAAAGAGCATGGGAATACATCCTCCTTGACATTGTAGAGTCCGAAGAATTGGATCCGTGGGATATTGATGTAACTAAACTTACTGAGAGTTATACGAAGAGAATTAAAAAGATGAAATCTCTGGATTTAAGAATCCCTGCCAGATTAATTTTAGCAGCAGCAGTCCTCTTAAAAATGCAGTCTGATGAGTTAGTAATGACTGAAGAGGACAATGAAATGTTTGAGGAGCTTTTCTATGATGAAGAGCTTGAAGAAGAATACGAAGAAGGTGAAGAGCCTTCAATGCTTGATTTAAGAGTAAAAAGAAAGCCGGTTAGGAAAGTGACTCTCGGCGATTTAGTTACGAATTTACAGAAAGCACTTGAAAAGAAAGAAGAAAAACCGCCTGAATACGAGCCGGAAGAATTTGAATTGAAACTGGAAGAAGTTGACATTTCTAAAAAAATAGATGAAATTTACGCTAAAATTCTTAAATCTCATCTAGATAAAATTGCTTTTTCAAAGCTGTTAAAAAACAAAAGCAGAGATGAAGTAATTGATACATTGCTCCCTTTACTTCATTTGGCAAACAATAGAAAAATTGATTTAGAACAAAAAAAGTTTTTTGAAGAATTATTTGTAGTTCCAAAAAAAGAGAAAAAAGCAAAATAATTAGTTTATACCAATATCTACAACTTTAACAATACCTAGTTTATATTTTCCAACCAATCCTTTCTTAAATTTTTGAAATGTAACTATTAAGTCCGGTTTAACTGTCGGATTTACTTCTTCTCCGGTATCCGGATTCAATCCGCTTGGAACGTCAACTGATACTATGTTTTCAAATTCATTTATTTTTTTAATAACAGAAGCAAGCGGCTCTCTTATTTTTCCATCAATTCCGGTACCTAAAAGAGCATCAATTGCGATATCTCCATTAAGCTCGGAAATTAGTTCAGGTTTTTCAATTTTTGATATTGGAACTCCTGCTTCAGATGCCTTATTCATTTTTTCTATGCTTTCGCTTCCTTTTGGAGCTGAGAAAAGCACAACCTGAACATCAAATCCTCCTTTTTTAAGATATTGAGCTGCAGTAAATCCATCTCCGCCGTTGTTTCCGGAACCTGCAAAAACAATTATTTTCCTTCCAATTAATTCAAAGTTCGTTTCTATCTGTTCTGCTGTTTCTCTTCCTGCATTTTCCATTAATTCTGAGACAGGGGTGCCTTTTTCAACAGCTGTCTTGTCAAGCTCTCTCATTTTCTCTGCTGTAACATAATCTTCAAGTTCTGCCTGTTCCAGCTTAAAAAGTTCAACTTGTTTTGAATCCGGACCGAATTTTTCCTCCCAAACTTTCAAGGTTTCTTCAAAAGTTCTTATTTTGTCGCCTGCAGCGAGGTTGTCTGCATAACTGACAATTTTTTCTTCAAGAGTTTCAGGAATGAAATCTTCCGCAGGCAGTCCCAACTTAACTGCTTCTTTTTTATAAATGCCTGCTCCAACATGGTTTCTTGCAATTCTGCTTACCTCTTCAGAAAAACCTTCTTCTTTGAGGAGTTTATAACCAATTAAGCCGTGATTAATGGTGTGTTCTTTACTTCTTCCAATATCATGGAGGAGAGAACCTTTTTCAACCAAATCAATATTAACTTCAATCCTGTCTCTTTTCAGTTTTTCTGCAATTTCCATAGCTTTTCCGTGGACTGCAGTCATGTGTTTTCTGACTTTTTCATTCAAATTTACTTTATTCCATAAAGCTTCAATTTCTTCATTCATTTTCTTTTATTTTTTCAACAAATTCCTTCAAATTGGTGACCTTTTTTTCTTCACGGCCTGCAGTGTCGGCTCTGTCCAGATAATATGCATTTATTCCTACTGAGCTTGGAATCATATAGTCTCTTATGTAGTCGTCTCCTATGTAAACCATTTTAGTTGGATGTATGTTAAGTTCTTTGCATATGTTAGTATAAACTTCAGGTTCTTTTACACTATATCCTAAATCCGAATTAACTGAATATATTTTATCAAAGTATTTATCAAGGCCTCCGCTTTCTACTTTAATATCTAAAAATTTTCTGTTTGAATTTGTAATTATAATCAGTTTATAATCTTCTTTCAGTTTTTCAAGAGCAGGGACTGCATCTTCATACAGATAAATTTCCTCTTTCATATCTTCAATTAGTTTCTGCCAGTCTTCTAAGCCAAGCCGGTCGAACCAGTATTCAATATCGGTCCAGTCCTTTATTTTTTCGATCATCCAGGACCTGAAATAAGTCGCATAAAGCTTGTCTTTTGCTTCCTTTAAATCCAGATTATTTTTTTCAGAATACAGTTTAGGAATTTCTTCCAGCCAAATTCTTTCATCAAAATCCAGCGTTGCCAATGTTCCGTCTAAATCAAATCCGATGTATTTTGTCATTTTAATGGTTATTGGTTTATGGTAATTAGTTAGTAGCCCCGAGCAGATTCGAACTGCTGTCAGCAGGTCCAGGGCCTGCTATGCTTGACCACTACACTACGGGGCTAAATTTATCTGCTTTAATTTTATCTGCAAGCTTCTTAAATACACTTTCGCTGAACTATTTTAAGTAAATTTCAATTCTTTCTTTCCCTGCGCCGATATTTTTCCTTTTCAGTTCAATTTCCCCAATTTCTGAAGTACTTTTAACATGAGTTCCTCCGCAGGGCATTTTCCATTTTCCAGAAATTTCCCACCATCTCTTTCCTTTTTCATTTTCATCTTCGTAGGTTTCAATCTTCAAATCATTCTGAATTATCTTCTTTGTTTTCTTTTCAATTTCAGGAAGGTATTCATTTACATTCTCATCCATCTCAAAATCGATTCTTGCTTTTTTTACTGAAACATTTGAACCAATGATCTTTTTACTTCCAGCTGTTTCCTTAAATATTTCATAAACAATATGGGCCGCTGAATGCAGTTTCATTAATTTATATCTGTGCTTCCAGTTGATTTTTACCTTTACCATGTCGCCTTCTTTAAATCCTGGCTCCAATTCCAAAGTATAAGTAATCGGGTCTTCTTTTTCAGCGCTTAAAACAGGAATTCCGCCAATTGTTCCTTTATCGGATGCCTGTCCACCAGAAAAGGCAAAGAAAATACTCTGATCTAAAATTATCTTTTTGCCATCTACTTTCTCAACTTTTGCCTTGCATTTCTTTTTGTATGGGTCTTCCCAGAACAATTTCTTCATATATCTCTCGCCCTCTCGTAGTCTATTCCTAACTCTTCCAGAATATTTAAAATTTTGTTTCTTTCTTTACTTCTCAGACCTTTCCAGTCAAAAAGAGCTTTTTCAGCGTTGCTTTTTTCAAATGCTTCTTTAATTATTTTCTTATCCAAATCATTTGCAGCATATTTAGGAGCAACATGACCAACTGAAATCTCCTCATTTTCAAGAATTCTTTTTGTAAAGTAAGGGCAGTAGTGTATCCCGCCAAAGCCGACATAATTTTCAAATTCCTGTTCAGAGTCATTTATTTCAGAAATCGACTCAGCAATAACCTTTCCCGCTTCTTTATTTTTCCATTCTGTTTCAGTACTTCCAATTTCAATAAATATTAAAGGTGTTTTCCAGTTTGTAGGACCGTGATGAGTTGCCTCCATACTTACATCAAATCCCTTTATTTTCCTTGAATTGATTGCCCTCAAACCAACAGCCAGAGCTTCCGGACTTGTGTAAGAAAGTTCATGTTCATTCCCTCCGATATCTGCAGAGCCCCAGTTTCCGGTTGGATGGACAGTAAGACTTGCCTTATTCGTTTTACTTCTGTGTGTTGAAGCAACTATAAATAAATCCGTTTCAATTTCCGGCTCTTTCGAATATAAAATCGATTTTTCTGATTCAACTAAAAGATTTCCAAGTCCCAGTTCAGTCAGGTTTTCAGCTATATTCTTTCCTGCTTTGTCGTCTTTCCAGTATATGACTTTCATTTATACTTCACTATTTGT
>JAWOEA010000006.1:0-4288 GCA_046483005.1 Candidatus Undinarchaeales archaeon | reverse complement strand
ACTCAAAGACTCTGAATTGACTGAGGAAGTGGAAGAGATCTTGGGTCAAGATAAGATCAGAGCTACATAAAAAGAAAACACCTAAAAAAGAAACAAACAAGGACAAGCAATCTGAGACAAACAAAAAATTATCTATTGTAGAAAAAATTTCTAAAAAACAGCTTTCAGAAAAAGATCTGGAACCTATTTTATGGGAGCTTGAAATTGCACTCCTTGAAAATGATGTTGCAAAAGAAGTTGCAGAGCAGATAACTTCCGATATTAAATCTGATTTGGAGGGAGAAAATGTTTCAAGAAGAAATGTATCCAACAAAATTAAAGACTCACTAAAAGATAGTATTGAAAACATTCTGACTAAAGAAAAACCAGATATTTTTAAATTAATTGATGAAAAAGAAGGACCTTATCTAATGATTTTCTTCGGTTTTAATGGAACCGGAAAGACCATGACTATAGGCAAATTTGCCAAACTTCTAAAAGATAAAGGATATTCAGTTGTTTTAGCTGCAGGAGATACTTTCAGAGCTGCAGCCATTGAACAGCTTGAAGAGCATGCAGAAAAAGTGGAGGTTCCCATAATTAAACAGCACAGGGGTGCTGATTCGGCTGCAGTAATATATGATGCGGTAGAGCATGCAAAATCAAAGGGAATTGATGTAGTTCTTGCAGATACAGCCGGAAGAGCAAGCACGAACACCAATTTAATGGACGAGCTGAAAAAAGTAGTAAGAGTCAATAGTCCGAACTTAAAAATATTCATAGGTGATGCTTTAACCGGCAATGATGCTGCCGAACAAGCCCGCTCATTTGACGAGGCGGTAGGCATAGACAGCTCCGTTTTGACAAAGATTGACACAGACGCAAAGGGAGGCGCCTGTCTAAGCGTTGCTCATGTAACAGACGGCCCTATCCTTTATTTAGGTACAGGGCAGGGATATGATGACATGATTGAATTTACAGCCGACTGGTTCATTTCAAAAGTTTTTACAAATAGCCAAAGTATTTAAATTTTAGATTACTATTTTCTGCCATGAAACTACCCGGAATTAAGGAAGATATGCTGGAAGACCTCGGCGATGAAGACACTGAAGCTATTCTAAATCATATTAAGAAAGTAAAAGAAGCAATTAAAAAGAAAAAAGACCTGATTGAAGGGAAAACTCCGGAAATTACAGAAGCAAAACCGGAAAACGAAATTGAAAAACTGGGCAAACTTCTTGGAGATATTGAATCAGAAGACGAAGAACTTATTTCTGATATTAAAAGATTAAAAGAAGAAACTGAAGAGCTCTTGAATTCAGTAAAAAAAGAAATTGAAATAACTGAAAAAGTAGAGAAATACAAAGGAAGCAGCTCAGAAGAACTTCAGGAAGAAATGGAAAACGAGCTTGTTATTGGAGAAGCTATTGAACACCAGCTGAATATACTGCAGAATATAATTTCAACAAGTAAAAGTGCAATTAAAAAAGCAGTCAAACTGAAAGATAAACATAAAACAAAAGTAGGAAACACTGCAGAAAACTTGAACGATATGGCCATGTTTATTGTCAGAATTATATTCAATGAAGAGCTTCCTCATTTATCAGTTGCATACAGTTTACTAAAACTGGATGAATGGCCGGAAGTTGAGGCAAAAATACAGGAAATAAGAACCAGATTTGAAATGCTGGGTCCAAAAGAACCTTAGATTTATATACTTTTAAAGACATAGAAGTAATACTTCTTAGGAAGAATAAATCAAAGTCTTTATAAATAACTTAAACGAAAAGAAAGAGCACGTTATAGAATGGCAAAAGATAAATCTAACAAAGAGAGTTCTCCGAAAGGAAAACCAAAAGAAAAAAGAAGAAATATTGTCCGAATTATGAAGAAGGACCTTAATGGAAACCATCCTCTAGAGAGGGGACTCAGAGGAATTACTGGAATTAATTTCATGCTTGCAAGAGCAGTCAGAATTAAATCAGGCATTGATAAAAATAAAATATTGTCTGAAATGAGTGATAAAGAAATTGAAAAAATTGAAAGCATTCTTGAAAATATTCACGAACAGAAGCTTCCTGTCTGGCTTTTAAACAGGAGAAAGGATTTCAAAACAGGAGTAGATACTCATAATTTTGAAGCCGACCTAATGCTGTCAAAAAGAGAAGACCTTGAAAGAATGAAGAAAATCAAGAGCTACAAAGGAGTAAGACACATGTTCGGATTAAGAGTAAGAGGACAAAAAACAAAGAGCACCGGAAGAAAAGAAAGCAGTGTAGGAGTCAAAAGGAAGAAAAAAGCGGGCGGAGCAGGCCCTGGTGAAGGTAAGTAATCATGGGAGACACTAAAAAAACAGGCAAATCATATTCAACGCCGTCGCATCCATGGCTGAAAACCAGAATTGATGATGAAAACAAACTCATTTCAGGTTATGGATTAAAAACTAAAAAAGAAATCTGGAAGGCTGAAAAATCACTTGAAAAGTTCAGAAGCCTTGCCCGAGAATTGGTCGGAGAAGTTTCCGGAGAAGAAGCAAAAAAGAAAGAAGAACTAATTGAAAAACTTAACGATTTAGGCATATTAAACAAAGATGCAGATCTTGAAGACGTATTATCCTTAAAAGTTGAAAATTTCCTCGACAGAGCATTACAAACATTAGTTTACAAAAAAGGAATAGCTAACAGTCCAAAACAAGCAAGACAGCTCATACTTCATGGACATATTGAACTAAAAGGAAGGATCCATACTGCACCAAGAACACTTATTCCAGTTGACGAAGAAGAAACAATTGCTTATGTAGGACCAGCTCCTAAAAAACCAAAAGAGCCGGCTGAAAAAGCTAAAGAAGAGAAAAAAGGACAGGAAAAGAAATCTGAAGAAAAGCCGGAAAAAAAGGAAGAAAGCAAAGAAGAAGATTCTGAAAATGAAAAGAAAAAACCTGAAAAGAAAGATGAAAAATCAAAAGATAGTGAAGAAAAGAAATCCGAAAAAGGTGAAAAATCAGAATGAGTAAAAAAGTAAAAAGAAGAAATAAAAAAGCAATAATTAATGTATATTCATCATTCAATAATACAATTATGACTGCAACAGACGTAACCGGAGCAGAAACAATTCTGAACTTATCTGGCGGAATGGTTGTCAGAAGCGGAAGAGAAAAATCAAGCTCTTTTGCTGCAATGGAGATGTCAAAACAAATTGCATCTGAACTTAGAGACAAAGGATTCAGAAAAGTAGATGTTAAAATGAGAGCTCCAGGCGGGACAAAAGGCAGATCAACTGGTCCAGGAGCAAAATCAGTTGTCAGGTCATTAACCAGATCCGGATTAAATGTTGAAAAAGTAGAAGATGTAACTCCTACACCTCATGGAAAGATGAGAAAGAAAGGAGGAAAGAGAGGAAGGAGAGTTTAATCATAATGAAAATAAATATAAAACAATCAACTGACAAGAAACTTAATTTCACACTAGAAGACTCAAATGAAAAGTTTTCAAACGCATTAAGAAGAGCCATCCTTACAGAAATTCCTGTACTGGCTATAGACGAAGTTACTTTCTTTGAAAATGATTCAGGACTTTATGATGAATTTATTGCACATAGACTTGGATTAGTTCCTTTAGAAGGAGATACAAAAGGAATGAAGTTCCCGGACGAGTGCAAATGCAAAGGAAAAGGCTGTTCAAAATGCCAAATTAAATTCACTTTAATTAAAAAAGGACCCTCAACTGTTTATTCCGGTGATTTAAAAGGACCTGCAAAATTCGGAGCAGTTGATGAAAAAATACCAATCACTAAATTAAAAGAAGATTCTAAAATAAAACTGGAGGCAACTGCAGTTTTAGGCAAAGGCAAAGACCATGCAAAATGGCAGCCAGGTATTGTCAGCTACAATTATGACAAACCTGAAAAAATTAATTTCAAGGTAGAAAGTCACTGCGGATTAAAACCAAAAGAAATGGTGCTTGCCGGAGCAAAAGTCCTAAAAGAAAAAACAAAGAAGTTTCCATAGTCCTCGGCCAGGACGTCCAGCATGGCGTTGCGCATGAGGCGGCTAAGGATCGCCGCTAAGGCCGTGCCCAGCGTGATCGAGGGCAGGATCAGGTGGCTGAGCCCGTCCCATGTGAGAAAGCCCGTGTCCCAACCCCAGGGCAGTTCGTAGGTGTCGCCGCGCCCGAAGGCGGGCAGCCAGCCCAGCCGACGAGGCGGTCTATATAGCAAAGAAGGGACTCGCGGATAATCTGCGGGCTGCCACCGGAGATGTGGCAGATGACCTGATTGCCTATCTCCAGGCCCACGAGGTTCCCATTCTTGC
>JAWOEA010000019.1:0-8511 GCA_046483005.1 Candidatus Undinarchaeales archaeon | reverse complement strand
ATCTTTTCCTTCGCTGTACAGGGTGATGAAGCCCGGGAAGGACAGTGCAGAGCTTCCGGCCTCGAGCAGATATCCCTTGCTCTTCAGTAGCTCTGCCCGTATCTTGACTGTGGTTGTGTCGTACTCGGCCGCAGCCATCTGGCTGGCCACCGCCCGTTTCCAGATGAGCTCGTACAGCCTCATCTGGTCCCGGTCCAGATAGGGCCCCACCTGGTCGGGCGTTCTCCACACGCTGGTGGGTCTGGTGGCCTCGTGTGCTTCCTGCGCCCATTTGCCTTTCCTGGCGAACCGGCGTGGCTTCTCGGGCACGTACTCCTTGCCGTACTGTTGGCCGATGAAGTCCCTGATCTCGCCCACCGCAGAGGCGGCCATGTGGGTCGAGTCTGTTCGCATGTACGTGATCAGCCCCACCGGCGATCCGTCTGCGAGGGGCAGGCCTTCGTAAAGCTGCTGCGCCAACACCATGGTCCGCTTCGGCGTGAAGTGGAGCTTGCGGGAGGCCTCCTGCTGCAGCGTGCTCGTGATGAAAGGCGGAGCCGGACCACGTGACACACGCTTCTTCTCGACGGACGACACCTTGTAGTCGGCCTTTCGCAGGTCCGCAGCGACCTCGCCTGCCTTCTTCTCATCGTGGACCTCGATTTTCGACCCGGTTCCTGTCTTGACCAGCTTGGCCCGGAAGCGGGGTTCGCCGCGCAGGGGCGTTAGGTCCACCTCAATGGTCCAGTACTCCTTGGGCACAAAATGGTTGATCTCGTACTCGCGGTCAACCACCAGCCTCACCGCCACCGATTGCACCCTGCCCGCGGATAGTCCCTTCTGCACTTTCTGCCACAGGAGGTAATGAAGGGCGCAAAGGAAGAGGGCTTCAATACGCTTCTTATTGCAACTCCTGAAAGAGAAAAATTCTATAAAAGGTTTGATATTGCAGACGATTATCTAGTTGTTGACGACTGGAAGGAAGTTTTAGATAAAGAAGACGAACTAAATGAAAAGAACTCTATAATCATTCCGCACGGCTCATTTGTTGAATATGTGGGCTCTAAAAATGTTGCCAAGATGGATGTAAAAATGTTCGGCAACAAGAAAGTACTTGACTGGGAGTCTGACAGGAGAAAAGAAAGAGAGTGGTTTTTAAAAGCGGGCGTTCCAGCCCCTGATAATTTTGACGATCCCTCAGAAATTGATAGTTTAACTCTTGTAAAGTATTTCGGAGCAAAAGGCGGGAAAGGATATGAGCTTGTTGAAGATGAAAAAGATTTCTATGAAAAATTTGATGAATTCAATCCTGAAAAAATGCAGATGCAGGAATATATTTTAGGAACAAGGTCTTATCCTCAGTTTTTTTACTCTCCTCTTCAAAAAGAAAATGAGCTAATGGGCATTGATTTAAGGTATGAGTCAAATGCAGACGGCCTCCCAAGAATACCTTACGATCATTATGTTCCGCCGACTTATGTTGTTACAGGAAATACTCCTATTGTATTGAGAGAATCTCTGCTCCCGAAAGTATACGACATGGCGGACTCGATTGTTGAAACTTCTCAGAAATTATTTGAACCCGGACAGATTGGTCCTTTCTGTCTTGAAATGGTTATTACTGACGATCTTGAATTCTATGTCTTTGAAATCAGTGCCAGAATTGTAGGCGGGGCAAATGCATGGGTGCCTGGCTCACCTTATACTTATTTCAAATACGGCGAACCCATAACTATGGGTAGGAGAATAGCAATGGAAATTAAAGAAGCTCAAAAACAAGATAAAATGGAGGAGTTGATAGCATGAAACCAATAAAAGATTTAGATTTACCAGTTGAAAAATTCAAATCGGGAAAAGTAAGAGAGATGTTTGATTTAGGAGATTCTTTCCTGATGGTTGCAACCGACAGGCTTAGCGCATTTGACAGAGTTATCCCGGATCCTATACCTTATAAGGGAGCAGTCTTAAATCAGATATCTTTGTTCTGGTTTGACTTTCTAAAAGACACGATAGGAAATCATGTTCTGATTTCAGATTTTGAAAAATACCCTGAAGAATTGAAAGGTCATCCTGAACTAAAAGACAGGTCTGTAATTGTAAAAAAAGCAGAACCGATCCCTGTTGAATGCATTGTAAGGGGATATTTATCCGGTTCAGGCTGGAGAGATTATCAGAAAACCGGTGAAGTATGCGGAATAAAACTTCCTGAAGGGTTGAAGAAAAGCGACAAACTTCCTGAACCAATCTTTACTCCTTCAACAAAAGCAGAGAAAGGAGACCACGATGAAAACATCGGCTTTGATTCAGTTGTTAAACAAGTAGGACAGGAAACAGCCGACTTTTTGAAAGAGAAAAGTTTAGAAATTTATAAGAAAGCATCGGACTTTGCAAGAGAAAAAGGGATAATCATTGCAGATACAAAATTTGAATTCGGAAAAATTGACGATAAAATAATTTTAATTGACGAAGTTTTAACTCCGGATTCAAGCAGGTTCTGGCCCGCCGACAAGTACAGTCCGGGCGGTTCTCAGCCGAGCTTTGACAAGCAATATGTCAGAGATTATCTAGAAGAAACCGGCTGGAATAAGGAGCCGCCAGCGCCGGAACTTCCGGATGAAATTATTGAAAATACTACTAAGAAGTATCTGGAAGCGTATGAAAAGCTGACAGGGAAGAAGTTGAAGTAAATCATCTTTCGATTAGCTCTTCTCAGTTTAAACCTAGAACAGTTAAATTAATTTTAAATAGTCTAATCCAGATTCTCCATTCGGGATTTAAATTCGAATGGAAAATAAAACAAAAATCAAAATCTGGGGAAATGTATGTTTAATCTTATTCCTACTTCTGCCTGCCGGTGTTTCAGCAGAAACAGATACTGACGCCGATGGAATTTCTGACTGGAATGAAACTAATGTTTATCATACAAATCCAAATCTTCCAGATACTGACTATGACGGTTATTCGGACAGAATGGAAATATTCGGAGTTGATTTAGAAGGAAATCAAATGCCCGGCTATGTAAAAAGACCCGGCGACAGTCCAATCATTTCCGCTTATCCAAAAATTGAATTCGGTATTGACAACAACTTTACTATTTTCAATAATAAGGAAATTTCTTTCGAAAACAGAGTTGTAAAATCAAAAGAACATACTTATGGGACAGTAGTCACAAAAACAACCTCTTCAACTGTCGGCATCGGCTCTAGTCATACGACCAGTAGTCACCAGGATGTTTCAAATAAAGAAGTTAATCAGGAGCATTCTTCTGAATATGAAAACAAACTTTCCTCTGAAACGGATATGTATTCAGAAGTTACTATTCATGGAAAGGAAACTATCACTGAGTATGGTGTAAAAGGAGAAGCGGGAGTAGATGCAGGACTTGGTGCAAAGTTTAAAAATGGAAAAGTTTCGGGTTCAGTGGGGCCGATGGCTCACGCCGGCGTTTCCGCCTCCTGGCAGAGAAGAAATTCTGTAACAGATACTACCACGGGAAATACTGAAAGAGGGACATATGAAGAAGTACATGAAGGAGGAGAAAAAACAACTTACAAATCGTTTGAGCAGAGTACTGAAAAAGGGACGGGAAAATCTCAGACATTTTCAACTACAAATGAAGTAACTCATTCGACTTCTGTTTCAACTTATGATTTGCATACAATTGGAACTGCAAAAGAGTGGGCAAGGGTTGAAACTCAGGATACTTCTGAGTGGGGAGTCCTGCGCTTTGATTTAAAAGTTTCAAATACAGGAACCGACAAGGCAACTGACATAAAAAATCTGCGCTTCCTCGTCAAAATTGGAAAGTATGAAAAAACCTTCCCGTTTTTAGATGAACCGGGAGCAGTCATTAATAATCTTCCGCCGGGCGAATCCATCGTTTATCCGGGAGCAGTTGAGGTCCCCTTGAGATTAGAAGAAATCAAGGCAATCGATACCGGAGCAGATATTGAAATAAGTGCTATTGCATATGATTTTAATGAACAAATCCAGGCAGTTTCTGCATATAATTCAGGAGTTCTGATTCAGATTGACGACGGAGTTTCAGACGGAAAAGAAGAATTAACTTCCTATTTGGTTCCGGTTGAAACCAATTTAACTTATTTAGATATTTTAAAGAAACTTAATCAGTCCATTATCGTTAAAAATGAACCAGTCAGAGAAATTAGTCTAAAACTAAATAATTCTGTTTTACATTCAATCAATAATTTTTCTGTGTCTAATCTAAGCTGGTGGACTACTAAAACAGAAGGAATCCAAAATAAACCCTTCTTGAAAAAGAGGGCAAAGAAGGGCGGAAAATCAGTTTTAACCTATTATCAGGACTCAGATGCAGACCAGTATATGGACAGGGAAGAAATTCATAGGAGCAGAGATCCGGATGACAAAAAAGACCACCCTGCGCCAAAACTGGCAGCAACTCCCTATCTCCTGGAAAATGATTCAGGGGAGGTTTCTTTTATACTTAAATTTGAAAACTCAGGAGACTACGATGCATACGGAATTGAAGCCAGATTATATTCTCCAAATAAAAATATAGATGTAATTGATGAGTTTGCAGGAGGAGCAGTTAGAGTAAAAGAAGGAGAAGAGTTCACCCTGAATGATGCCCTTTCATATGAAGGAACTGCTCCAAAAGTCGAAATTCTGTATAATGATCCAAAGGGCGCCCATAGAATTCTTATGCCGATAAAAGACAAAATGGAGAATTTTACAAGTTTAGTTGAACCGGTAAACCGGTCTCTTAGCTATTCTTATTATGCAGAAACTCTTCCTGAAAATTCTAAATTTAACTGGACTTCAATAGGAGATACCAGCTCTAATTATATCAGCGGTAGTTCACTCTTAATTGATGACCCTTCAAGTGCAGACAACGGTTATTTCCTGCCTGTAGATACAGAAAAAGTTCCAACTGATTTTGAAATAACTTCAAGTTTCATGCCGGAATTTACAGAGCATCCGATTGGATTTGTAGTTAAAGGGCAAAAAGGAGAAATAGATTTTAGAGTTATCCTTACTAATAAAGATAATAAATTGATTGCAATTGTAAAAGATAATCCGCAGGAAGCAGTTATTCCAAGTCCAGATGATTTTCATGAATATTCTCTAAAATATGATGCTCAGAATGAGACTTATGAAGTATTTGCCGATGAAACAAAAATACTTTCAGGAGAAGCGGAGTTTCAAAATATATCTGGAATTGAGTTTGGAAGCCTTTTGGAAAGTTCTATTACCAGAAGTAAATGGGAATATATTGAATTTGATTTTTCAGCCGGAGATTACTATGAATCTTATGAGTTTAAACCGGATGAAATGATTAAGAATATTGACTTAATCAGCAATGCTCCTAAAAAAATAAATTATCAGGATACTGCCAGTTTAAATTTTGTCTACTCAAATCCTGATGTTTTAATAGAGGATGGAAAACTACATCTGACTTATTTCTTAAACGGCGATGAATTGAATTCTGAAGAAATAGAATTGAATTACTCAACCGGCTCCACTTCTTATCAAAGTTCAATCAAGCCTTCCGATTTTGGAAATTCAATTGCGGGAAATAAAATAACAGCTGTCGCTGTAGCAACTGATCATCAGGGAGTTATGCTTGCAGAGGATGTTTCTGTCATTGAAGTAAACAGCCCTCTCCAGATTTTAGATTCCACTTCAAATGAAGAAAAAGAAGTATATGAAAATGAATCAATTGAGTTTTTCATAACCGCCGTTTCTGAAGAAGGGCAGATTTCTTATCAGTGGTATTTAGACAACTCAAAACTTTCCGGCGAGACCAGCTCCTCTTACATTCACACTCCGGATTTCAGTTCAGCCGGAGAACATAACCTCTCTGTTGAAATTTCTGACGGGACATATCTCGAAAAAATGAGCTGGAAGGTATCCGTTTTGAATATTAACCAGCCTCCTTTAATACAGGAAATTGAAGATATTGAAATAAATGCAACTGAAAATATCACAATTAATCCGAATATTTCTGACCCGGATTCTGATAATTTAACAGTAAATATTTCGGAACCAATAGGGAATGACGGCTTCTGGCAGACTTCGGAAAATGATACTGGAAATTATACAATAACTGTTTCAGCATCCGACGGAGAAAAAGATTCCTTTGAAACATTTATTTTACTTGTTTTGGAGGCGGAAGAACAGACAGATGAAGATTCAGATGATACTGACAATTCAAATGATAATTCAAACACAGTAGGAGGCTCCAGTGGAGGAGGCGGGGGCGGAGGAAGCTATACTCCTCCCGCAGAAGAAACGGAAGAAAAAGAGAATACAGTTCAACAGGAGCCAAGAGAAAAAACAAACCCCGGAGAAATTGAATTTGAACAGCCTCCGGAAGAGCTTACAACTGAAGCAAATTCAGCTCCAACCGGTCTTTCAGTTGGGATAAATAATAAACTAAAGGCAACTGGAATAATTATTGCTGGTTTAATTGGGGCTTTTATCTACACTCTTTTCAATACTTCAAAAAAATCAAAATCTTCCGGTCCTTTCAAATCAGTAAGCTAATCCTTTCTTGAAACCAAAAAGTCGGCAAATTCTAAAAGTATTTCTTTTGCTTTTGAGTCTTCTAATACATCAAGTCCTGTTTTTGCATCATTGACAAGTTTAAATGCATAATTTTTAGCATAATCTATTGAGCCGGTTTTTTCAAGAATTGAAACTGCTTCCTCAATCAAATTTTTGTCTGTTTCTTCAACTGCTTTTTCAAGTAGCTCTTTCAGTCTTTTCTTGTCTTCTTCATCCGCATTTTCTAAAGCATGGCATACAATGCTTGTCTTCTTCCCTTTTTTGATATCAGAGCCAAATGTTTTTCCTGTTTTTTCGGAAGCAAAATCAATATAGTCGTCCCAAATCTGAAATGAAAGCCCTACTTTTTCTCCATAGTTTTCAAGAGCATCTATTTCTTCACTACTTCCGGAGCCGCACATCGCCCCGATTTTAGCTGAAGCTCTGATAAGTGAAGCAGTTTTAAGAGTAGCCATTTTTATGTAGTCATCCAGCGAAATATTCTTTTTCTTTTCAAAACTGACATCAAAAGCCTGCCCTTCGCAGACTTCCATGATTGTTTTAGTTAAAATTTTAAGAATTTCTTCTTTATTTTCAACGCCTTTCAAATTCAAAGCGCTTTCATATGTTTTTGTAAATATCCCGTCTCCTGCATTTATTGCAAGTCCTTCTCCGTATTTTTTCCAGAGCGTTGGTTTGCCTCTCCTTAATTCATCTCTGTCCATTACATCATCATGGACCAAGCTGAAAGCATGAACCATTTCAAGAGAAGCTGCTATTGGCAGTGCCTTTTTATATGAACCAGATACTGCCTCGCACGCAAGCAGACATAAAGCAGGCCTTACTCTTTTTCCGCCCGCAAATATATGGTAGTCCATCAGCTCATACAGTTCCTTCGGCTCTATGTCGGGCACGAGTTTTTCCAGCTCTGAATTTACTGCTTTCTTATATTTCTCAAGTTTTTCAAGCGTGTTCATATCTCAGATATTGATGTGTTAATTATAAATATCTTCTTAAATTATACTCTACTTATGAAAGATTTAAAGCCAAATTCAAAAGTTAAAATTAAAACATCAAGAAAAGAGTATGAAGGAACTGTAATGCCAAGGACTGAACTTTCAGATGAAGAACATATCGTTCTAAAACTTAAAAGCGGATACAATGTCGGTATTTTAAAGGACGAAATCCTTGATGTCGAAAATCTGGGAAAAACAGAAAAGAAAGAAAAAAAGAAAAAAACCAAGAAAGATTTCAAAAAATCTAATCCAAACATATCAATAGTTTCAACAGGCGGAACCATAACTTCAGAAGTAGACTACGAAACCGGAGGAGTTTCTCCATTTAAGTCACCGAAAGAATTACTGGCTACTGTCCCGGAACTTGCTGATTTTGTAAATATAAAACATATTCACACTCCTTTCAGACTCTTGAGCGAGGATATGACCGGAAATGAATGGGGCAAAATTGCGAAGATGGTTTACAAGGACCTGAAAGAAAGTGGATTAAAAGGAGTTGTTGTAACTCATGGAACAGACACTCTTCATTTCACTTCTGCAGCTCTTTCTTTCATGATACAAAACCTAAACAAACCGGTTGCAGTTGTCGGAGCTCAGAGATCAATCGACAGGGGCTCTTTTGACGGAGCGATGAATTTAATCTGCTCTGCCCAGTACTGTTTAAGCGATATTGCAGAAGTATCTATAGTTATGCATGGAAGCACGGATGATGAATACTGCCTTGTAAACAGAGGAACTAAAGTAAGGAAAATGAGTACTTCAAGAAGAGATGCTTTCAGACCAATAAATGATTCTCCTCTTGCAAAAGTCTGGCAGGACGGAAACATAATTATCGAGAATTCAGACCATAATAAGAGGTCAAAATCAAAGCCTAAACTAGATACTAAATTTGAGGAAAAGGTCGGACTTCTCCACCATTATCCTGGTTCAGACCCGAAAGCACTGGACTTTTTTGTGGATGAAGGCTATAAGGGAGTTATTCTGGCGG
>JAWOEA010000023.1:0-21095 GCA_046483005.1 Candidatus Undinarchaeales archaeon | reverse complement strand
TTAAAGAAAACTCTTCTGTATTTTCTTCTGTCAAATTTTTTTTCTCTAATTATTTTTGGCAGTTTTTTCTCCATACTTCTAGAATAATGTTCTCCCTATAAATTTCTTCCCCTTCAAAACCATTAAAAACTATCCAGGTCAATAGGTTCTGAAATGATAGAAATCACTTTCCTGGGAACTACAGCAGGACTGCCTACAAAGGAAAGGGCGCACACAGCGATAGCTCTGAAACTAAACGGGGAACTCCTTTTATTTGACTGCGGGGAAAACGCCCAGAGACAGATGATGGAAGCTGGTTTAAGCCCAATGAAAATCAGCTCAGTTTTTATAAGTCACTGGCATGCAGACCATTCTGCAGGACTTTCCAGTTTAATTCAGACACTTTCTTTAATGGACAGAAAAAAAGAGCTCAAGGTCTTTGGACCAAAAGGAACAAAGAAGGCAATCAAACAGCTTCTGAAACTGCATCACTGGGAGGGAGAAATGAGATATCCTCTTACAATAAAAGAAGTTAAGAAAGGAACTATTTTAGAAACGGATGATTATAAAGTTGATACAATGCCTGCCGTTCATCAGACGCCCGCTCTTTCGTTCAAATTTAAGCAGTCTGACAAGCCCGGGAAATTTAATGTTAAGAAAGCAGAGAAACTGGGCCTTAAAAAGGAGCAGTATGGAAAACTCCAGAAGGGAAAATCTGTAAAAGTAAAGGGAAAAAGAGTCAAACCGGAGCAGGTTTTGGGGCCAAAAAAGAAGGGCAAAAAGATTGTATTTTCAGGCGATACTTCTTACAATAAAGAATTTGTTAAGTTTGCAGAGAATGCAGACCTTTTAATTAACGAGGCGACATTCGGAGGAGACATGGGTAAAAAAGCCGAAGAATACTGTCACTGCTCAGCTAAAGAAGCCGGAAAGATTGCAAAAGAAGCGGATGTAGAAAAACTTATAATAACTCATTTCAGTCCAAGATACAGAGATGTTAAACCTTTACTGAAAGAAGCAAAAGAGGTTTTTAAGAAAAGCAAGGCAGCAGAAGATTTTATGAAGATTAAACTGAAGAGATGAACTTTAAAGAACTTTTAAGGAGCCAGCATTACATACCGGTAGGAGAGCACGGCGCGGTTAAAACATGCCACTGGACAAAGCAGTCCATCAGAGGTAAAGGAACCTGCTACAAGCAGAAATTTTACGGCATTGAATGCCACAGATGCCTCCAAATGACTCCTGTAGCCGATAGGTGTAATTTCAACTGTATTTTCTGCTGGAGACCGATGGACTATACTCAAAAAAATCCACTTTCTTCCGAGGAAGCTGACAGTCCTAAACAGATAGTTAAAGAAAGTATAGATGCCCAGAGAGAACTTTTAATCGGCTTCAAAGGTTCTGACACTTCCGATAAAGAAAAATTAAAAGAGGCTCTCGAACCAAATCAGGTTGCAATTTCTCTGGCAGGCGAGCCGACGCATTATCCTAAGCTTTCTGAACTTATAGAAGAATATGAAAAAAGAGGAATGACTACATTTTTAGTAACCAATGGAACTAATCCGGAAGTTCTTAAAGATTTGGACCCGCTGCCTACTCAGCTGTATATTTCTATGAGCGCTCCGGATGAAGAACTGCATCAAAAAATAAACAGACCTTTAATCAAAGATGGTTTTGAAAGACTGAAAAAATCACTTGAATTAATGAAAGAGTTTGACTGCAGGACAGTTGTCAGATTAACTTTGACAAGAACAGGCGCAGTGAAACCGGAAAAATATGCTGAACTAATTAAGAAAGCAAATCCAATGTTTGTTGAAGCGAAGAGCTACATGCATGTCGGGCCTTCCAGAAAAAGACTGCCAGAGTCCGAAATGCTTAAACATTCTGAAATCTTGGACTTTTCTAAAAAACTTTCTGAAAATTTACCTGAACATAAATTAGTTGACGATGCAGAAGTTTCAAGAGTTTCTCTTCTATCAAGAATTTCAGCCGACGAACAGAGAATACAAAGCTGAAAATATGTTTGAATAAAGAGGTACTAATAAGAGTATCAAAACCACCATTGGAACTGCAAAGGTTATCACTGCCTCAAACATGCTGAAATTATGTACAATTTCTAAAGCTTTTATCAAAGGGTAAATTGAGAGAATGATTAAAATTAGGAAGACAAAAATCATTATGCTTGCCGGCAGGAATGCAGAGAGGACTACTGAAAGCATCATTACAGGAGCAACAAAAATTGAAATCATTCCTGAAAATTCACTGAAAGTTCCTTTTCCGCCCATCATTATTGAAAATGCATAAACTATTCCGGAAAGAGCCAGCCATCCTATAAACATTGTAATCGGAATTTCAACAAAACTTGAAACAGAAGTAAATGCATATTTTAATGAATCAACTGTTGTAAATGTAAGTTGGCCAATACTGTAGCTTCCAATCAGCAGTCTCATAAACGTATGAAGTGAAACTATCAATCCGGCAACTGCTCCCAAAGACAATGTTCTCATTATTCCTGAACTTATGTTTACTTTTCCTTTTTTTGCCCTAAAAATTTGCCCTGGTTTATATAGTGATGAAAACCAGTTCATGAATATATTCAGAAAAATATTTCCCATTTCTTTTGTTTTTGCAGGTTTTTCCTTTTTTGCGTCATGCTTTTTAATTTTGCTTTTTGGTTTCGGGGGCTTCTTTTTTATCTCTTTTTTTGCAACCGGGTTGTAATCTGGTGTTTCTGAATTTCCTTTAGCTATACCTATTGCATCATCGATATCCCTGATTTCATATCCGTAGCCGATTAGATGTTTTCTGATAGATTCTTCATCGTGCCCGGATTTAAGCTGTTCTTTAATGTAGTTTACAAGTTCCTGTTCAACCATATTCAGATTTAAAGTTTGAACATATTTATATCTTACCTACATCTATTTTTAGACATGAAGCATAAATTAAGAAAAGAACAGAAGAAAACCAGAGATGGCATGGATAAAAAAGAGCGTTATGAGAAGAGCAGGGAAATTAAAGAAAAGCTTTTTGAAATGCATGAATTTAAAGAAGCTGAAACGGTTTTATTCTATTCTTCAATCAAATCTGAAGTTGAAACAGAAGAGATGATTAAAGGAGCGCTCAAATTAAATAAAAAAATCGCTCTCCCGATTACAAATTCATTATTCAGGACTCTGAAAGCTTTTGAACTTAAAGATTATTCTGAGCTTGAACCGGGTACATTCGGTGTTCCGGAGCCAAAGCAGAAGAATGAGCTTGTTAAGAAGGATATTGATTTAGTTCTAGTCCCGGGAGTTGTTTTTGATTTAAATGGTCATAGGATTGGATATGGAGAAGGATACTATGACAATTTTTTGAGCAAAATGAAAGACACTCCTAAATTTGGCCTTTCTTTTGAAGTACAGATTGTTGAAGAAATTCCGGCTGAACCGCATGATGTAAAACTTAATAAAATAATAACTGAAAAGAGAATAATTAACTGCGATGAAAAATCTTAACCTAGCTGTTCTGGCTTCAACCAGTGGAACAGATTTACAGGCAATAATAGATGAAATTGATTCCGGGAAGTTGGAGAATGTTAATCTGAAATGTGTAATTGCAAATAAAGACTGCGGGGCTTTGAAGAAAGCCAGAAAGGCAGGAATTGAAGATATTTTAATTGAATCAGAAGGAAAAGAAAGAGAAGAATTTGATAAATTAGTTGCGGAAGATCTTGAAAAAAGAGATGTTGAACTTATTGTTCTTATTGGCTACATGAGATATCTGAGCAAGTGGTTTGTCAATAAGTATGAAAATCAAATAATGAATGTTCATCCTTCTCTGCTTCCGGCATTCGCTGGAGGAATGGACCTGAATGTTCACGAGGAAATTTTGAAGCATGGAGTGAAAGTAACCGGATGTACTATTCATTTTGTTGATGAAGGAAAAGACACTGGTCCTATAATCATTCAGAGATGCATTCCTGTAGATGAAGATGAAACAGAAGAAACTCTGAAAGAAAAAGTGCAGGCGCTTGAAAAGGAAGCATATCCGGAAGCAATTAGATTATATCGGGATGGGAAGTTGAAAGTTGAAGGAAGAAAGGTTAAAATATTAGATTAGTCTTCCATGGAAAATCTTCTGACTTTTATCTTGCAGTCTTTCATCATTTTTTCAGCAAGTTTGTCAGGATATTCTCCGTCATAAACGAGTTCTTTTATCCCGGCATTAATTATCATTCTGGCGCAGACTGAGCAAGGAGTATTTGTACAGTACATTGTTGCTCCTTTAATTGGAGTTCCGAAAACCGCCGCCTGAATTATTGCATTTTGTTCTGCATGCAGCCCGGTGCAGAGTTCGTGCCTCTGGCCGCTTGGAACATCAAGTTCTTCTCTTAAGCAGCCGATTTCGTTGCAGTGCTTCATGCCTTTTGGATTTCCGTTGTATCCAGTAGTCAGTAAATGTCTGTCTTTAACAATAACTGCTCCTACTTTTCGTCTTGTACAGGTAGCTCTCTGCTTGACCAAATGAGCCATACGCATAAAGTATTCATCCGGAGTCGGCCTGCTTTCGTCTAAAACGCCTGCGGGCTCTCCGCCTTCAAACCAGTTTTCTTTACTTACAAATTCTTCCAGTTTTTTATCAAAATCTTTTGCCATTTTCCTCGTTTGTATTTCTAAGTTGAGAAAGTATTTATACTTTGGACATTATTTATTTTTCATGGTAAAAGAAATAGGCGTATCTTTAGAATTTGACAGTAAGAATGCAGTTAGAGTCAAATTTGAAGATCCTCAGGTAAGTCTTTCTTTTGCAAGTAGATATGTAAGACTTCTCAGAAAATATCATCAAGTCAAGTCTGGGAAAAAAGTAGGCGCTGGACACGGCCCAATAACTTTTGCTAACTATGAATTGACTAGTAAGAAATTTGGAGAAATTGCTCTTTTAGTAAGTCCAGGTGTTTTCTATCTTGTAACAGGCAAGGCAGAAAATGAGGATAAGTTTATCGATTTTTTAATAGCAGCTTTAAAAACTCCGCCCGAAGAAGAAACTATTCTAAAAAAGTATTCATTTGATATCACTTTTAAAAACAATAAATATTTTGAATTCAGGGATCTTAAAGATTATCCAACACTTGAACACTATGCTTCTCTTGCTGATTAGTAATTATTTTGTTTTCAGGTAAATTAATAAGATAGTTAATTCATATTTATTCTATGTCTCAAAATTTCAAACCCTCAAATACGATGCTGGTTCTAGTGCATCCTGCAACTCTTCTTAATGATTATAGCAGAAACAATACTCAGCAAACTAAAAATTTTAAAATGCTTGAAGATTTCACGAATGCCATGCTTGAGAGCGGGATCTTAACAGTATATTGGATTTATGTTGAAAAATGGCATCTGCATTATGAAAAACATTTCACTGAGTCTTTAGAAAGAGGGCCTGATCAGGTATTCATAGAAAAAAATGTAAATGAGTCTGACAAGGAAGCTAAAAAGAAAGTAGGTTTCTTAAAAAGAATTTGCAAAGAAGAAGATTGCAATTTGATTGAAGCAGGCGATACCTCAGGCGCAGCAGATAAGATATCTAGTTTAATCGAAGAAAATGAAATCAAAAATGTTTTGGTTGCAGGAGGATATCTGGAAAACTGTATAGCTAAATTTTACAGCGAGTTGGGAAAAAGAGTTGGTTCTTCAAAAATTGTTGACTTCATAAAAAGAGAAGAAGGAGTTTCAATATATTTTATAGAAGAGTTAACTGCTTCTGATACAATCCCTGGCAACAGAGAAAAGTTCTATAAACAATATAAGGAAGTTTATGATCTTGTAGACAAACATTCTTTTTCCATAGGGAATCCTATGGACTTTTATGAAAAGCATTTCAAAAAGGAGAAGGATTAGATGACTACTAGAGTGAGAATTGCTAAAGTAAAAGAAAAAGGATATGAAGGACTTACACAAGAACTTGTTCAGGAAGTACAGCCGGTAGTCCAGTATGTAAGAGAGAAGTTTTCCGGAAAAATAAAAAAATCTAGAAGGCATCTTACAACCCCGCCGGATGTAAGCAGCGGTTTTTATATTGATATTGAATGTAAAAGTAAAAAAATTGCGGTTGGGATTGCTAAAATTATAGTTAAAAAAATTAAAGAAGAACTCGACGAAGATTCTGAAAAACTTTATGTTGGTGTTCGTGGCGGCGGAGGTCGTATATCAAAGGGAGAGTATCGGTCAATTAAAGAAATCCTGCCAGATGAATTTAAATCTTAATTTTTAAAATGAAAAAATTACTCAAGCTGGGAGCGGAAGCAAAGTTAATCAGAAAAGACGGCAGAGTAGTCAAAAAAAGGATTAAAAAAGGATACCGCTTGTCTCAGATTGATTTAAAGCTTAGAAAGGAAAGAACAAGAAGCGAATCAAGCCTCCTCAGAAAAGCCATCAGAGCCAAAGTGAATGTTCCAAGAATTTTCAAAGTTGACAAGGAAAAAGCAGTAATTGAAATGGAATTCATTTCAGGAAAAAGAATAGATTCAGTTCTCTCTGAAAAACTTTCAAGACAGCTTGGCAGGGAAATTGCAGAATTACATTCGGCCGGAATAATTCACGGCGATTTAACTACTTCAAATATATTGGTTAAAGAAAATAAAATTTATTTCATTGATTTTGGTTTAGGAGAATTTTCAAAATCAGTTGAAAAGAGGGCAGTCGATTTGAGAGTTTTAAAGGAGGCGGTTAGAGCCAATCATCCAGAAAAAGCGGATAAATTTAATGAAGGAATTTTAAAATCTTATGAAGAGAATATGAAGGACGGCGCCGAAATATTAAAAAGGCTTGAGAAAGTAGAAAGCAGAGGAAGGTATAAGAAAAAATGAAAGATGAATGGCACGGTGAATTTAAGCAGGATGAAGATTTGCTTGAGGAGCTTCAAAAATTTGCAGAAGAAAAAGAAATTGAAGAAGGTTGGTTTTCAATAATCGGGGCTGTAAAAAATTCAAAAGTAGCTTTCTACGACCAGAAAGAGGAAAAATATCTTTCCATGGAACTGGATGAACCCGGAGAAATTCTGCACTGCACCGGCAATTTCAGAATGAAAGACGGAAAACCATTCGTCCATGCTCACATAACTCTTGGAGCTAAAAACGGAAGCGCTTACGGCGGCCACTTGATGAAGGCGAAAATTTTCAAGGCGCAGTATTACATTAAGAGGTTCAAATGAGTAAAGTTTATTTTGCTACTTCTAATCCCTGGAAATACAGGGAAGTAAAGGAAAAATTTGAAAAGGCAGATTTAGATATTGGTCAGATTAATATGCAGCTCCTTGAAATTCAGGACGGAGGTCATAAAGAAATCGCTTTGACAAGTGCAAGAGACGCTTTTGAGAAAGAGGAGAAACCTTTGTTTGTAGAAGATGCAGGTCTTCATATAAAAGCACTGAAAGGCTTCCCGGGGGAGTTCAGCGCCTATGTTTTCAAGACGCTGGGCATTAAAGGAATACTTAAATTAATGGAAAATGTTAAAAACAGAGAAGCAGAATTTATTTCTGTAATATCTTATAAAGATTCGGAGCAAGAAAAAGTATTTAAAGCTGTATGTAGAGGTAGTATTACTTGTGAAGTTCGTGGGAAGGATGGATTTGGTTATGACCCCATTTTCAAACCAAAAGGGCATGACGATACCTTTGCAGAGGATTATTCCTTAAAAAAGGAGTTATCTCATAGAGTTAAAAGCACGGACATGATAATTAACTGGTTGAAAGATGGCAAAAAAGACTGAAAAGAAAAGCAAAAATAGCAAAAAGAAAAGTTCCAGCGGAGCTTCTCCAAAAGGAAAAGAAGTCGAAAAGATTGCAGTTAAACTTGCAAAAGAAGGAAAAAGCCCCGCAAAAATTGGAATTATTCTTAGAGACACTTATGGAATTGGAGATGTAAAAGAAGAAACCGGCAAAAAACTTACTAAAATTCTAGAAGAAAAGGACATTAAGCCGGAACTTCCTGTTGATTTGCAGGATTTAATTGACAGGGCTACAACAATCAGAAATCATTTAGATGAACACCCTAAAGACAAAGAGGCAAAATACGGTCTTCAAAATATCGAATCAAATTTGAGAAAATTAGCAAAATATTACAAAAAGAAGGGAAGAATCCCGGATGACTGGAGATACTAATGGCAAAAACTGTAGATAAATGGAAAGCAAAGAAATCTTTTGAAATTGTTGCACCCGAGATGTTCAATAATAAGAAAATCGGAGTTACTTTTTCAGATGATCCTAAAAAAGTGCCTGGAAGAACAGTTAAAGTAGATTATTCTGAAATCCAGGGCAGGAAATCAAAGAGGACCAAGATAAAACTTAATTTTATGATTGACAATCTTCAGGGAAATACTGCAACAACCAAATTCTTAGGCCATAATATAGTTTCTGATTTTGAAAGAAGTCTTTCAAGGAAAGGAACTTCCAAAGTTTATGTTAATCAGAGAGTAACTTTGAAAGAAGGAAAGAAGATAAATCTTAAAGCTTTTGCAATAACCCTCTCTCAGGTAAGAAAGGCAAAGCAGGAAGATGTCCGGAAAAAACTTGTTGAATTGATTAAGAAGAAAACAGAAGGGAAATCACTTGATAAATTAATGAACGAAATTTTAACAAATCAATTCGGTAAAGGAATAAAGAAGGAACTTTCTAAAGTTTATCCAATGAAGTATGTTATTGTTCAGAAGACAGAAGTTGTTTGATTGTTTATTTTTCAACAAAAAGTATTTTAATAGTCTTGTCCACTGTATACTTGGGCAATGATGTCGTGAACACCCTCTGATACCGCCCAAAGATGATGAACGGTGGTAGCTGCAGAGCCCGATAATGATTAAATAAAATGATAAAGATAAACGGACCAGTGGAAGATCCAAGAAAACCGAAACCACCCAAACCAAAAAACCGGACCCACCTCTAGCCGGCGCAGTAAAATTTGTAAAGTTTAAAAAGATCAATAGCTTGGCTGTAGATACCGAGGAAGAAGGCGAAAAATATATTGTTAAATACGGCAAAGGTTTTTTAGAAAAGGTAGATGACGAACCGAATTTCGGAGGCACGCTTCATTGGCTTATTGTTATTTGTGGTAAAGACGGTCCTTTGGGTAAAATTAAAAATAATTATATTTTGAAATGTTTTGATGTCGACGCTAAAGATAATGCTATTTGGCAGTATGATCGAGAAAATAGGATGTATGGCGGTTTGAATTTTTTCAAAAAATTAAAGAAAAAATTAGAAGATAAAAAGAAAAAATTCAAAAATAAAGTAGTATATGACCAGCTTTTGGAATTTGTTGACATGTTCATTCAGATTTATTCTTGAAGTATATACTAAATCACAATAATGTTTAAATAGTTCTACTTATTATAAAATAGCCCCTGAAAAAGGGAGATAAAATTGGATCAGGGTGGGAGAAATAAGCGAACTTTCTTCGGAAAGTAAACTTGTTGGCCTTTGCTTCGGCAAAGAACTACCTTGATCCACTCACACCATTGGATTGGTGGGAGACAAAAGTGATAGATTCCTCCTGGGAAAACTAAACTTTTGAAATCTACCAATCCACTTAAAACTGGACAGGTGGTGAACAAGTAGGTTCTTCGGAACTTAACTGTATATCCATCTGTCCACTCTAACATTGGACAGGTGGGAGACAGGAAAACTTTCTTCGGAAAGCGGACCTGAACTTACCTGTCCACTTAAATTTGGAATGGGTGGGAGAACAAGTGAATTCCCCGCAGGGAATTTAACTGTATCCATCTGTTCCACTCTAATATTGGATCAGGGGAGGGTAAGCGGTCTTCCGTTCTTTTATTGGAATTCCGCTTAATCTCTGATCCGCCGAATTCTGGAATATTATCAGTAACTATTTTATACACTGCTTTCTTAACAGAGGGTATGGATAAGATTCTGTCAAAAGTTCTAAAGAGAACTGTTCCTTCAAAAAAGGAAGAAAAGAAAATTAAAGAGTTTGCTGATTCTGTAATTTCTAAAATTAAAGAAAATAATCATGACGCAGAGCTTGAAGGCTCCCTAGCTAAGGGAACCTGGAATGCAGGAAGCCATGATTTAGATATTTTTATATTTTTTGACAATAAGATTTCAAGGGAGACTCTTGAAAAAGAAGGAATTAGAATTGGCAAAAAAATCATTAAAGAGTACGGCGCAGAACCTGAAATTGCATATGCAGAGCATCCATATGTAAAATCTGAAATTAATAATTTTGAACTTGATATAGTTCCATGCTATACACATAAAAAACTTGAATGCCTTAAATCCGCGGTTGATCGAACTCCTTTTCATACAAAATATATCAAAGAAAAATTGTCTGAAAAACAGAAAAATGAAGTAAGATTGCTGAAGAGATTTATGAAAGGAATCGGAGTGTACAGCGCCAGAGAGTCTGTTCATGGGTTTTCTGGATACCTCTGCGAACTTTTAATTTTAAAATACGAGACATTCAAGAAAACAATTAAATCAGCAAAAAATTGGGAGCACGGCCTTGTTATAGATATAGAAAACTATTATGAAAATGAAAAAACGTTGAAAAATAAGTTTGACCATGCTTTGATAGTTATCGATCCTATTGATAAAGACAGAAATGTAGCAGCAGCTTTAAAGAAAAATAATTTTGATTTATTTATTTTTGCAGTAAATGAATTTTTGAAAGAACCTAAAATTAATTTTTTCTATCCCAACCCGGTTGAACCGCTTTCTAAAAAGGTTTTAAAAAAGGAGTTCAAAAAAAGAAGCCCTATCTTTTTTGTTAAATTTAAAGCTCCTGATTTAATTGAGGATACTCTATATGCTCAGCTTAGAAGCAGTTTGCATTCTTTAACTTCTGCAATGAAACGAAAGGATTTTGAATTTTTAGGCTCCGACTTTTTTGTAAATAATCATGCATATTTCTTGCTGGATCTTGAATATGATGAGCTGCCTGAAGTTAAACGGCTTGAAGGCCCTCCTACCAGCGTAAGTAAAGAAGACCAGGATGCATTCGTTCAAAAATACAAGAAATTTGACCCTTGGCTTGAGGATGAAAGGTGGTATGTGGAAGTTCCAAGAAAGCTTACAAGCGCGAAATCTGCAATTTCTTATATAATCAAAAATCCGAGGAAACACGGTCTGGCTAAATCCATTTCAAAAAGTCTGAAAAAGAACAGCACAATTATCAAAGATTTGAACATCACGGCTGATTATGAAGGAGATTTTGCAAAATGTTTAACTGTTTATTTAACTAAGAAAAAACCATGGGAATGGTAGTTAATATTTTTCTCTGCTGTAACTGTTAAGTAGATATATTAACCTGTCTCTCAAATTTGGACTTACTTCTTCGTTTTCCTTTTCAACTTTTTGAATATATTCTTTTGCACTTTTAACATCTTCTTCTGCTCTTTTACAAAAACCATCAAGAATCTCTTCCCAACCATGAGAGTGAATTCCATGCTGGAGAATTAGTTTAGCATTTTCTCTGAATTTTCCAATCCTGTCTTCTTGAAGTTTTTTAGTTCTTGGAGCTTCTTTTCTCCATTCGCTTATTTTCTTACTCATTTATTTATTTTTTAATCGTTTTCTTCGTAGGAATATCCGTCTTCCTCTTCTTCTTTTTCAAAGTCCTCTTCTTCGTCGCCCCACAGATCTTCGTCTTCTTCATCTTCCTCTTCAGGAAATTCATCTGAAACCATATTAATACCTCCGGATTGGTTTGTTTGTTGGATAAAATAACTGATTTATATAGTTTTCTGAAATAGTTTTTACCAGATTTTTCAGAACAGATAACCAATTGCACAGCTAACAAATTAAAAAATCTGGAGTGGGCCCGGTGAGATTCCGCCCTTTTTCTTTTCGCAAAAAGAAAAAGTGCAGGTTGCCCAAAAAGAAAAGGCATATTATAACCCATATTTACTACATATATTAATGGTGGGCCCGGTGAGATTCGAACTCACGACCTTTCGATTATCAGTCGAACGCTCCACCAGGCTAAGCTACGGGCCCTAAAAAGCAAGTTTTAATATTTCTGCTAATATAAATAAACTTTTCTTTAAGCAATAAGTTTAAATTACTTTAAAGATACTCTTATTTCATGAATTCAAAGCCTAACAACATAGATTATGCTGAAGATTCAATTTTATTTTTATTTGATCCCGGCAGTATACAGGATGAAAAAGTCAAAGAGGAACTTTTGAAATTTACAAGAAAAATTTCTAAAAAAGGAATTCCAATCGTTCATATCTATTATGTCTATAAAGGAATGGACGCTACTTTCTGCCCTTTTGCTTCTTATGAACTCAAGATAAAAACAAGAAAATATAAACCAGTTCCCAGTCCATATAAATTAATTGCAAAGAGTTCAAGAAGTTTGTTCTTTCGCATCAAGACACACAAACTTGAAACAGAAGTAGTAAGTAAAGAATATTTTAGAAAAGCAGCGGATTGTCTTTCAGAAATTCTGAGAAAAACAGGAAAAGATATAGTTCTTGTAGCCGGGCAGACTGCTGATGGATGCCAGCGGGATTTCCTCAAGTTCCTCCCGAAGTATATGGAAAACCCTCCTCATCTTGTTTTCTTTCCAACTTTAAGCCAGACGCTCGATGAAGATAGAAAAGGAGCCAGCGATTCTGCAGAAGAAAGAGTTAAAAAATGGATTGGAAGGTCAAAACGAAAGATATTTACACGTTCAGATATCATAAAAGAGCCGGAATTCTTTCTCAACGATGTTTGAAGGCTCTAAACAAGATTTATATAGCTTTGAATAGAATTTTGAAGAAGAACGATGAGGCCAAAGAAGTTAAAAAAGTTCGGCATTTTCAGTAAGTATGAAACAAGAGAAGTTCAGACTACTGCCAGAAAAATAAAGGATTATCTGGAAGAAAAGAAAGCAAAAGTTTATTGTTCTGAAGGCCTTGCTGAAAAGCTTGACTGCAAAAAGAAAATTAATTTTGACAAGCCCAAAGTAGATATAATTTTAACAATCGGCGGAGATGGAACTCTGCTTAAAACTGTCAGAGAGTTAAACGGTAATAAAGTTCCTGTTGTAGGCGTAATGAGAGGCAGAGTTGGGTTTTTGACTGAAATTTCTCATAATATTGAAAAATATCTTGACAAGCTCCTTGAAGGAGACTATTACATTGATACAAGAAAAAAATTGGAAGTCAGCGTAAATGGAAAAAGAGCCGGAGATGTACTAAATGAAGTAGTTGTTACTACCTCGACTCCTGCAAAGATGCAGATTTTTGATATAAGCGTTCATGGAGACTGGATTGATAAAATTGACGCCGACGGAATTATTATTGCAACACCTACTGGTTCAACAGCGTATTCAATGAGCGCCGGCGGACCGATAATCGACCCCTGGAGCAAGACTTATGCAATCGTTCCAATGCTTCCTCTTAGATTGAGTGCAAGGTCAATTGTAGTTCCTTCAAATGCAAAAACAGTTATTCAGACAAAAACAAAAAGAAAGTCAATGGTTGTAATGGACGGATATTACGGCCCTAAAATTTCTGATACAGATAAAGTTGAAATTAAGGAATCAAAAAATTCTGCTTATCTGATTAAGTTTAAAAAAGACTTCTTCCAGAAAGTAAGAAGAAAACTCCGATGAAAGAAAGACATAAAGATTCTCATAAAGGAGACAACGGGAAAGTTTTAGTTATAGGCGGGAGCAGATTATATACCGGAGCTCAGGCTCTCTGTTCTCTTGCAGTTCTCAGGTCCGGGGCTGATTTGGTTTACACTGCTTCTCCGGAAAGGGCTGCAGATATTGTAGCTTCATTTTCTCCTGATTTAATTACAATTAAACTGAAAGGAACCCATTTTAAGAAGGAGCATATCGGAGAAATAAAATCTTTCCTTGAAAAAGTTAATTCAATAGTTATAGGTCCCGGCTTGAACAATGATCCAGAAACCAAAATAGCTGTTTCTGAACTGGTAAAAATCTGCGAAAAACCAATAGTTATCGATGCTGACGCTCTCAAAATAGTCGGAGATAATCCGGAAATACTAAAAGATAAGAAAGCGGTTTTAACTCCTCATCGGCATGAATTTGAAATCATTTCAGGAAAGAAGGCCAACAAGGAAAATGTCAGAGAGTTTACTGCCAAGCTTTCTGCTGAACATTCAGTTGTTACTTTATTAAAAGCCCCGAATGATATTATCAGCAACGGAATGAAAGTTAAAGTAAATAAAATAGGAAATCCCGGAATGACTGTTGGAGGAACTGGAGATGTTTTAAGCGGACTGGTTGCCGGTTTTATTTCTCAGGGAAACAGCCTGCTTGATTCTGCATACAATGGAGCTAAAATAAACGGAGAAGCAGGAGATCTATGCAGAGAAGAAATGGGATATGGTTTTACTGCTTCAGACCTGCTTGTAAAAATTCCGGCGCTTATTTAGATTTAATCTTTTTTAGATTCTATTTCAACTTTTTCTATTAATGGCTCAGGCTTGCTGATTCTGTGGCCCGGCTCAAGCTCTTTTATATCCTTCCATTTAGTTTCTTTTTCAAAGCCTAATTGTTTTCTAATTTTTTCAGCTGTCTCCGGAAGGAATGGGTTCAGTAAAACAGAGACTGCATTCGCTATATTGGAGCATACATAGGTTACAGTCGGTTTAATGTCTTCATTTTTCCAGGGCTCTTTTTCATTCAGATACTGGTTTCCCGTCTGAACGAGATTCATTATTTTTTTCAGGGCTTCCATGAACTGATAGTTTTCAATTAATTCCGAAACTTCCTTTTCAGTTTTTTCTATTTTCTCCAGAACTTCCTTATCTTTCTTGTCGTATTTTCCTGGCTTTGGAATTTTTTCGTCAAAGAATTTTTTGTTGAAAATCAAAACTCTGTGTATAAAATTACCTAAAACATCTGAAAGTTCATTGTTTACTCTGGCTTCGAAATCCTTCCAGGAAAAGTCCATATCTGTTTTTAATGGAGAGGTAATTGTCAGGTAGTATCTCAGATAGTCAGCAGGATACTTTTCTAAGAAGTCTGAAATCCAGACAACCCAGTCCCTTGAAGTAGACATTTTCTTTCCTTCTAAACTTAGATATTCTCCTGCAATGATTGTATTCGGCAGGTTATATTCTCCGTGAGCCATTAGCATGGCAGGCCAGAATAAAGCATGATGATAAATGATATCTTTTCCAATGAAATGGACAATTTTTCCGTTTTTCCAGTAGTCAAGCCCTTCTTCTCCTTTCCATTCTTCAGTTGCCGAAATGTATCCGATTGGAGCGTCCCACCATACATACAAAACCTTTCCTTCTGAGTTTTCAGCCGGAACGGGAACTCCCCAGTCAATATCTCTGCTTATACACCAGTCCTGAAGTTTGTCAAGCCATGTTACTGCGTAGTTTTTAACATTGGGAGGAATTTCTTTTTTTGATAAGAATTTGTCAAGCTCTTTTTTGAATGCAGTCAGTTTGAAGAACCAGTGTTTTGTCTTTTTTAATTCTGGAGTTTTGCCGCATATCATGCATTCCGGCTCTTCCAGTTTTTCAAGAACCGAGCCGCACTTTTCACAGTGGTCTCCTCTGGCACCTTCTGATTCGCATTCCGGGCATTTTCCTTCTACGTATCTGTCAGGAAGAAATCTTTTGCAGTTTTCGCAATAGTACTGTTCAACTTCCTTTTCATAGATGTATCCGCCTTCGTCTGCTTTCTTAAAGAATTCCTGCGCATTCTTTTTGTTTGTATCAGTTGAAGTTCTTGAGAAGTAATCAAAATGTATGTTCAGTCCTTTGAATTCCTTTTTAATTTCTTTATTATACTTGTCTGCAATATCAATTGGTTTTTTTCCTTCCTTTTCTGCAGTAATTGTAATTGGAGTGCCGTGTTCATCTGTCGAACAGACAAATGCAGCATCCTTGTTTTTGAGTTTTAGATATCTGTAATAGATGTCTGCAGGAAGATAAGTAGATCTAATATGACCTACATGAAGTGGTCCGTTTGCATATGGAAGTGCGCAGGTTATTATTATTTTGTCGGTCATGGGCTCTTTTTTGGAATTTTAAAGTTAAATAAGTTTTGAAACTTGTTTCAATAGAATTTATATAGAATATTATCTACTTATTAATAGTAAATATGAATAATAAAGCAATTGCTGTGTTGGCCGCGTTCATCTTAATTATAATCGGGCTTCTTATTGCAAATTATCTTTGTTCTGAATGTTTGTTTGGATTTCCGGAATTTGAAGGGGGTTCAACCGGAGGCGGAGGAGTATCTATTCCTTCTCAGCCGGCAGAGGACACTTCGGGCGGTGGTTTTGCTTCATTGTTTGTTATCTTGATAATACTTTTAATTGCTGGATTTCTTTTAAAGAAAAAGTTCTGGCCTCCAAAAAGACCGGGCGAACAACCGGAAGAACCGTCTGAACCACCGGAGGAGCCAGAAGAGCCGGAGGAACCAAGGGAACCCGAAGAACCAGAAGAACCGCCGGAAGACGGTCCTGGATGGAAAGAAAAAAGAAATTATCCTTTAATACCGAGAGAAATACTCGGCAAATGGAGAAAGGAAATTGTTGAAAAAGAAAAATATTGTAAAAAAGTAGGCTCATTCAACAAGAATTTTTCAAAATTTGTTAAAAAAAGAATGAATAAAGCTCCGTATCCTACTTATTTACTTTTCAAAGGCTGGATTGATTCTTCAAAAGCGGGAAATGACAGGTTCCATTTAGGATATGCTCATGATTTCTGCAGGAAACTGACTTACAAATTTGAAGGTTATCTACGAGACGGCCTTGAAGAGGCATTAAGCGGGCACGGAACAATTTCAGGAGGGCTTCAAAATGTAACCAATGTTTTTCTGAAAAGAATGGTTGAAGCATATGCTTGGGTCGACAAAGATGGTGTAAAAATAAAAGAAATTAATGATAAAACAAAACAACTTCTTGAAGTTTTCCTAAAATTCGGCGGACAGGAAAGGGACGTTTTTGAGCAGATTAACTCCACCAGAGAAAAAATGGATGCAGAGCCTTTGAAACCAAAATTGTGGGCAAAAGTACAGGAAATACTTCATGAAGGAAGTTTCAAATCTAAAGCAAATGAACTTGAAAAAACATTTGATAGTGTTGAAAATCAGATAAAACAGCTTCTGGCATTAATGGCTGAATTAAAAGGCACCAGGGGAAGCTGGAGAGATGCACTTCAGGAAACTGGTTTTTCTGAATTAATTGATGATACTTCAACAACTATAGATTCTGGAATTAAGGAATTCGAAGAGCTCATGACTAATGTGAAAGGCATTCTTGACAATAAAATAGATAAGAAAAGCAGTGAACACGAGCAGGTTTTAATAATCTTGGATGAGATTTTTGGACCGCCTTTAAGGATAATGATTGGCAGAATCGGCTTGCTGGCACTGATTAGAAGATATGTAGAGCTGAAAAAAGACCCAAACTCTAATTTTTAGATATAGCAGAATTTATATAGGTAATAATATACTAAATAATAGTTAAGTATGGAAACAAAAAGCTGGATTGCAATAGCAGTATTCGCCGTTCTTATTATTGTAGGGCTTTTTATCCTTCTTCCTATTCTTGGAATTGAAATGCCTGATATTGGTGGCTATTCTGCGCCGGGAGCTTCTTATTATGGTGGAGAGCCGGCACCTACTGAAGGGGGCGAGGGCGGAGCTGGTTTTAACTGGGGATACTTATTGATTATTCCTGTAATTGCAGTTGCAGGTTATTTAGGTTTTAGAAATTTAAAAGATAGTCCTTTTAGACTGTGGTTTACTCCTGAAGGAAGAAAAATTTTAAAGGAAAAAAGGAGAGTAACCCAGCTAAAAAGAAAAGAGCAGCTTGAACAGCTTAAAAATTTGATGGAAAAAGTCGATGCGATAATGACTGAAAAACTTGATCATTATAAGAGAACTGACAAAAGCTGGTCTTTATTAGAATTATATCGAAAAAGGCATAAACCGATAATCACCAAAGATGGAGTAGATTACATAATTAAACTTGCTAGATATCCAAAAGGACTTAGTAGCGAGGAAATGGTTAAATCTATAATAAGGGCAAGAGTTTCTGATTTGAAAAAAGACTGGAAGTTTGGGGTTTATACTGACAGTATTCCTGATTCCATAATGGAATTTTCATTTTTAAATTCAGTTATCAGGTGGCTTTATGAAAGAATGCATCAGGGAGAACTGCCTGAATTAGATGAAAGTGAAGGGCGTTTAAGAGTTTTCAGAAAATTCATGGGTAAGAGAGCAGAAGTTGCAAAGGAATTAAAAAATAGTAATAATTTATCTGATTCCATAAAACAAAACTTAAGAAGTATTCTTGAAGCATATAATGACGAGGAGACAATCCCTATATTACAAAATTGCGGATTCTATACACCGGTTTCATTTAATATTGATCCAGATGCATCTTCGTATCCGCAAAAGGGTAATCCATTTGCTTTTGAAAAAGTTGATGAACTCATTCAGGAGTATGGAGATAACCCATTTAAAGCTATACGGGAATATACTGTTTTCAAAGGAGATTCTCCGGAAGAAAATCCTATCCGGAATATGGTTATCTGGACTATCAAAAGCTATGGCAAATTTTTACAGAAAAAGAAAAGTATACATAATATAATGGAATTTTTGAGAAAACAGGACACTCAGGAACTTTTAACTGAGGCCATACAGCAGAAGAAAGGAAAGCACGCTCTTAAAAAATTCAAAAAGAATCTTTCAACTGTAAAGGGATTGTTTAGTAAAACACTTTTGGACGATTTAAAAGATTTAGATAATTTAACCAAGGACTTGTATTCATTGATGGATAATATTTACAACTGGTTCCTGCACAGAGAAACAGATAAACTGATAGACAATATTGAGCTTCGTGTAAAAGCCCTTGGCTACAATGAAGGAAGCGAAATTCCGGAAGAGTTCTCTAAACGGATGGCAGGTCTTTATCTCTCAGTATTTATGCCTTGGATGTATGTTCTTTTAACCTACAAATTGCTTTATGTTTTAGTTCTTAAATATCTTGAAAGCGTTGAAATTATGCAGAATTCAATTAACGAGGCAGAGGTTTAGATAGCTAAAATGGCTGGAAAGAAAACTAAGAAAAAGAAGAAGCATTTATTGAAGCCCTTTTATTTATACACTGATGTGGCTGAATCTATACAGGAACAGTACTCTGAATATATTGAAAACGGTGTCCATTCTCCATTTACTTATTTTTTTACTTATTGGGAAGATAAAGATACTGATGCAGTTACTTTTTATAAATCTAAAACTGCTTTCAAAGACAGCAAAAATCTGGGCAAAGTAGTTAATGATGTAAAACTATCTATGGAAGATATTATCCGCTCATGGCATATTGAACTTTCAGATTCTTCTATAATTGATGCAAGATTCACTGCATTCCTGGCATTTATTGACGCCGCTTCTCGAAACGGTCTGACTTCAAAGACAATGGGCGAAATCCATGAGACTTTTAATAATTTCAGGAATAAGGACCTGAAAGAAATTGCAAATAAACAAACCTTTCAGGAAGTAGATGAAATAGTATCTAATCTAATTTCTAATCTTTACGAAGAAACTGATTTTAGGACTAGTTTTTATCCGGGCAAGAAGGACCCCGGCAGTATCTACAGCGGTTCAAATGGAAATAAAGTTGCAGACGCAATCAGATATTTGATGGTTGCAAAGGAAACCGGAGAAGATATTTCTTTCCGAAAGCAGGCTGTTTGGCTTCATAAAAATAAAAAAGAATGGGTGAATCTTGCCAGTGATTTCAATGACCTTTTAGAAACCATTAAAAATACTTCATTGATTCCTGATGTTTCCAATAAAAATAAATTTGATGCAATTAAACAAACCGTAAAAGAAGCTAAAAAGATGCTTTCAGGCGGTATACTGAGAAAAGGACTCGAGAAAAAGCTTGAAAGTTATTCAAAAAACGCCTTTGAAATTCTACAGGCTGACTTTTTGAATAGATTAACTGTTGCTAAAATAAAGAAAACACTGGAGGAAACTGAATTCAGCGGACTCACTGATGCTCAGCTTAAAAAAGTAGCTGCATTTTATTATATTCTGGCCAAATCTCATCTATTTGATGTTTTCATATATGTAATATATACCGGCATTCTTAAAAGGACATTTTACATGCTTGACAAAGGCCCCTTACATCCAGTTGCCAAAAATAGCGTAGTTTTGACAACTTACAAGGCCAAATCAAAACCTAAAAAAGGCAAGAAGAAATCTGATTTAAAGGTGCTGACTAGTAAAAAAGATAAAGCTAAAAATAAACAGGCGAAACATAAAAGCAAATCAAAGGATAAAGTAGGAAAACATGAGTGCCCTATTTGTGGAGATGATGTGCCAAATGATGCCGCTAATTGTGAATCCTGCGGTGAGCCAGTAGTTCAATGTCCAGATTGTGGAGAGTATATTGACGAAAATGCAAAAAAATGTCCAAACTGCGGGGCAGAATTTTCCGGCCAAATCTCATTTGATTGTCCGGTCTGCGGTTCTGAGGTAATCGGAAACCTTAACAAGTGCCCTATCTGCGATACGGAGTTTGAGGATTAATATGGTTAAATATAATTGGAAAGTAATAATAGACAGCTCAGTAAAAAAGAAAATTCTAAAGGAACTTGCAAGTAAGATTGATACTCAATATACTTCACAAGGCATGTCAATAGGTAAGTCTGAATTGAAAAAACAGGCCAATAAAAAATTCAAAGAAGAGTTCAGTACTTTCAAAAGTAAACTGCCTTCAGCTAAGCTTAAAAAAGCGGGAAAAGGAGCAGAAATTTTATTTGTTTCAAAGTTCAAAAGCAAAAGCAAGATTAAAACTCAATTAAAAAAAATCTCAACTGTTTTTGGAAAACATATAAAATTAGAATCAGCCGGTTTATTTGAAGAAGAAAGATACAAGAAAATTCAGAACAGATTGAAAGAACTTGCCGGTCTGGACTGGAGTATTAAGAGGATTGCTGAATCTGAAGATGAGGCTGTTGATTTGATTAAAAAAGCAAGAAAAGAGGCAGGGAAGAGGAAAGAGCTTGAAAGTACAATCAAAGAAGTTGCTTCTGAGCGCGACAAATTATTGACAGAAAAACAAGTGCTTGTGAAAGAAAAGGAAAAACTGGAATCTGAGAAAAATGAAATTGAGGGAAGGTTA
>JAWOEA010000036.1:0-5444 GCA_046483005.1 Candidatus Undinarchaeales archaeon | reverse complement strand
CAAAAAAGAAACCAGAAGAAAAGGTAGAATTACAGAAAAAGCAACATAAAGAACACATTGGCAAGCAAATAAAGGCTGCGCGGGAGTTTGCGCACAAAATAACCAAGGAACAAAAAGGCGAAGAAAAAAAGAAAGAAAAGGACTTAAAGCAAGCTAAAAAGTTTAGGACTGGTATAAAAGGTTTTGACTCTTTAATGAAAGAAGGTATCCCAGAAGGTTCTGCAATCTTAGTTGCAGGAGGACCGGGAACTGGAAAAACTATTTTCTGCTTACAAGTAATTTGGAATGCTATTCAAAACGGAAAGAAATGTCTTTACATGTCTTTCGAAGAGAATGAAGACAGGCTAAAACAGCATATGAGGGACTTTGGATGGGATCCGAAGCCATTCATTAAAAAAGGCACTCTTCAAGTTAAAAGATTCAATACTTTAGATATTGCAAGGTCAATTGAAGCGCTTCTTAGTGAAGCTAAAAAAGAATTACTGATTGATATTCAACCGGTTTTGGTTCCGGAAGGATTTGAACCAGAAATAGTTGTTATTGACTCTTTGTCTGCTATTGCTTCTGCATTCAGTGGAGAGGAAAGCAGATATAGAATATACATTGAACAGCTGTTCCGATTCCTGGAGCAGTCACATATAACTTCTTTCCTGATTACGGAAACTACACATCCGGAAAGTCTGGCGCTTACTGAAAGTGGTATTGAAGGTTTCCTTGCAGACGGAATTATTGTTCTTTACAATGTTGCATATGAATCTGAAGGAGCAAGAGCTTTCGGTATAGAAGTCCTTAAGATGAGAGGAGAAGAAATTGCAAAGAAAATCGTCAATATGGACATTGTCAGTGGAAAAGGAATTGTAGTTTATCCAAAGAAAAAGCTAATTACGGACGGAGAGTTCCACGGATTTAGTGCAGGATTCCCAATTTAATCAAGCAAAATTATTGATGTATAAATGACTTAGCTTGGCTCACAACAGTAACCTTTATATACCTTTATAACGTTTAACATGAGAGTCTGACGGTCACAGCGGAGGGGCAACACCTGTTCCCATTTCGAACACAGCAGTAAAGTCCTCCTGCGATCTGTTGATTACTGCGTTTCGGCGCGGGAAAAACAGGACGCTGTCGGACACTTAAAGGGTCTTACGGTCATAATTCCGTTGTATATATCGTGAAATCAAAACAAATACATGGGATAGTCTAGAATTTTAGTTGCACTAAATCTAGACTTAATGCTCTAAGACAAATGCCCTGGTGGTGTAGTGGTTAGCATACGGCCCTGTCACGGCCGTGACCTGGATTCAAATGCGTTGCTGGATTCGTCTGGTTCGCTGAAAATTCCAGCCAGGGCGCCATGATTAAAAACCATAAAATCGGGCCCGTAGCTCAGCCTGGGAGAGCACTTGGCTTTTAGGTTGATGCGAAGCTCGCTGGAGTAAACTCCGGGTAACTCAAAAATGTTTTGCATTTTCGAGGAAACCAAGGGGTCGCGGGTTCAAAAGATCGTCCCGAGTAAAACCGGAGCGTGCTGAAAATCCCGTCGGGCCCATACTCTTAACTCAATAATATGGCAAAGAAGAAAAAGAAAAGCAAAAAACTTGACGTAAGCGGACACGTATATGTCCCGAAGCATACTTTAATGTCTGAAGAAAAAGTCGCTGAATTGCTTGAAGAATTGGGAATTGAAAAATTCCAGCTTCCAAAAATTAAAAGACGAGATCCGGCTATCCGAGGCTTAAAAGCAAAGTACGGCGATGTTATTAAAATTGAGCGGGAAAGCATGACTGCCGGCAAGACAGATTATTACAGGGTTGTTATTTAATGGCTAAAAGAAAATACGATGCATTGGTAGAAGGGTTTGTAAGAGAAAACGGTCTAGTTGGACATCAAATTAGTTCTTATAATTCTTTTGTAAAAGAAGGCATGCAGAAAATTGTTGATGAAATGGAAGTTATTGATCCTGAAATTGAAGATTTTGAGGTCAGACTTGAAAATATAAAAATCGGAAAACCTTCAGTAAAAGAAGCAAATGGAGCAGTCAGAGAAATTCTTCCAAATGAAGCAAGATTAAGAGATTTATCTTATTCAGCTCCTCTCTTTTTAGAAATGGTTCCAATTAAAAATGGAACTGAAGGAGAAAAAATACTTCCAAAAATAGGAGAACTTCCAGTCATGCTTCATTCTGATTTATGTCCTTTAAGCGGGATGTCCAAAGAAAGTTTAATACAAGCCGGTGAAGATCCGGAAGACCCCGGTGGTTATTTTATTGTAAATGGAACAGAAAGAGTTCTTGTTTTAGTTGAAGATCTCTCAGCAAACAGAATGAATATGGCAAAGCCTAAAATTGGAACAGTAACTGAAAAAGTCAGAGTGTTTTCAACAAGCGGATGGTATAGAAGAAGAAACAGCATTGAATACAAGAAGGACGGAAATATTTTCTTAAGTTCTTCGCCTTTCAATAAACAGGTTCCATTTGTTATTATTTTAAAAGCATTAGGTGTTGAAAAGGAATCAGAAATTGCACAAATGGTTTCACCTGTTCCTGAAGTTCAGAATGAACTTTATGTAAGTTTTGAAGAAGCAGAAGAAGTAAAAAACAGAGAAGAAGCTCTTGATTATCTTGGAAAGAGAATTGCTTTCGGCCAGTCAAAAGAAGACAGAATGGACCGAGCTGAAAGAGTTCTTGACACTTTTATTCTTCCTCATATAGGAGTAATGCCCGGCGACAGAAAAAATAAAGCCAGATATTTGGCAAGAATGGTTGAGAAAGTAATCAAACTGCATTTAGGAAAAATAGGACTTGATGACAAGGATAATTATTCAAATAAGAGATTAAGACTTGCTGGACGTCTTTTTGAAGATTTATTCAGAGTAACTTTCAGGGCATTAGTTAACAATACAGTATATTCACTTGAAAAAGCTTACAAAAGAAACAGAAAACTTTCAGTTTTAACTGCAATTCGTTCTAATTTCCTTACAGAAAGAATTCAGCATGCAATTGCAACAGGAGCCTGGATAGGAAACAGAAAGGGAGTTTCACAGCACCTGGATAGATTAAATTATCTGTCTGCACTTTCACACAGAAGGAGAGTCAGGTCATTACTTAGTACGGCACAGCCGCATTTCGAGGCGAGAGACCTTCATGCAACACACTGGGGCAGACTCTGTCCGAACGAAACACCGGAAGGTTCAAATATTGGTCTTGTAAAGAACCTTGCACTTCTTGCAAAGATAACTGAAGAAAGTGATGATGCAATGGTTGAAGAACATCTCGGAAAGAAGAGCGTTTTATTTTCAACTGAACTAAAGGAATCTTAAATGGCTAAAAAGAAATCCAAAAAACAAACATCAAAGAAAAGCAGCAAAAAGGAGACGACTGCCAGAGAGTATGATATTTTCTTAAACGGCAGGCTTATTGGAGCAACTGCTTCTCCAAAATCTTTAGTTGAAGAACTTAAAGGCATGAGAAGTCAGGGAGTTTTCTCTCCGGATATTAGCATTGCCTATTCTGAAAGAGAAAGCAGGGTTTCAATCTGGAGCGACGGAGGAAGAGTTGTAAGGCCTCTAATAAAAGTTGAAAATGGAGAACCAAAGGTTTCTGATGAACAAGTTAAAAAATTAAAGAAAGGGGAGCTCAGCTGGAAGGATTTAATCCGGCTTGACATGATTGAATATCTTGATGCATCTGAAGAAGAAAACGCATTTATTGCATTAAATGAAGACAAATTAACAGAAAAACATACTCATATGGAAATTGATCCAATGGTCATTTTCGGAATATGCGCAAGCGCTGTTCCATTTTTAAGCCACAACATGGCTACAAGAGTAACTCTTGGAGCAAACATGTCTAAGCAGGGAATTGGTATTTATGCTTCAAATTATGGATTGAGAACAGACACTCAGAAGCACATTCTTTACTATCCACAGCAGCCGCTTGCTTCATCTGTTGGTTTAAATTCCGTTAATTATGATAAAAGACCGTCCGGTCAAAATTTTGTTGTTGCAATCCTTTCATTCCAGGGATACAACATGCAGGACGCAGTAATTCTTAATAAATCCTCAATTGACAGAGGGCTTGCAAGGTCAATATTTTTCAGATCATATAAGGCTGAAGAGCAGAGATATCCTGGAGGACAGATTGATACTATTGAAGTCCCTGATAAAGACATAAGAGGATACAGGACTGAACATGTTTACAGATATTTAGGAGACGACGGAATTGTTGAACCTGAAAGTGTTGTTAAAGAAGAAGACGTTTTAATTGGAAAAACTTCTCCTCCTAGATTTCTTGAAGTTATGGAAGAATTTGGAATGGCTGTTGAACACAGAAGAGAAAGTTCACTTGCAGTCAATGTCGGAGAATCAGGCATTGTTGAAAAGGTTGTACTTTCTGAAAATTTGGATGGAGATAAACTAGTAAAAGTTAAACTTAGAGATCCAAGAATTCCTCAGGTTGGAGATAAATTCTCTTCAAGACACGGACAGAAGGGAGTCATCGGCGCAATTGTACCTCAGATTGATATGCCTTTTACGGCTGAAGGAATATCTCCTGACTTAATAGTTAACCCTCACGCAATCCCATCAAGAATGACTATTGGACAGCTTCTTGAAACCATCGGCGGAAAAATAGGTTCTATGGAAGGCAGATTTATTGACGGAACTGCTTTTTCAAGCGAACCAGAAGGAGATTTAAGAGAACAGCTGGAGAAACTTGGTTTTAAGAGCACAGGAAAAGAAGTAATGTATGATGGAATTACTGGAAAGAAATTAGAAGCTGAAATATTTATTGGAGTAACTTATTATCAAAAACTTAAGCATATGGTTGCTGATAAAATCAGGGCAAGATCAAGAGGACCTGTTCAGATATTGACAAGACAGCCTACTGCAGGAAAAGCAAGGGAAGGAGGATTAAGACTTGGAGAAATGGAGAAGGATACTCTTGTAGGACATGGAACTGCACTCCTCTTAAAAGAAAGACTCCTTGATGAATCAGATAAAACCGAAGCTCCGGTATGTACAAACTGCGGTTTGGTTGCAGTTTATGACAAGTTCAGAGATTATGCATATTGTTCTGTCTGCGGAGAAAATGTTGACGTTGAATTTATTGAAATGTCTTATGCTTTCAAACTGCTCCTTGATGAATTAAAGTCAATGGGTATCTATCCAAAATTAGTACTAGGTGATAAAGGATAATGAGAAAATTAATCAGTAAAGAAATAGATAAAATTGATTTTGGAGTTCTTTCTCCAAAGATGATAAAGAAGCTCGCTGTAGTCAAGATTATAACTCCAGATACTCACGATACAGACGGCTACCCAATCAAAGGTGGTCTGATGGATCCAAGGATGGGAGTTATTGATCCTGGTCTTAGGTGCAGAACTTGTAAATCAAAAATGGGGGACTGCCCCGGCCACTTTGGTTATATTAAACTGGCAAGACCGGTT
>JAWOEA010000048.1:0-3734 GCA_046483005.1 Candidatus Undinarchaeales archaeon | reverse complement strand
GCGGCGGCAGCAGGCGGTGGAATGGAACTGGCCGTCGGCGCGGTAGTGGCGGGCGGAATGGTTATCATGCTTCTGCGGCCGAGACGCAGGCGTTACGAATCCCGCGCAGAGTAAACCGCCGAACTGAAAATTATCGACCCGCGACTACTGGCGGTGGGAGGGGGAATCCCGATTCAGGTTTTTTGAAGGTTAGAAAATGCCACGGCGGATCATCCAGGTTTCCGGCTATTACCGGACCCTCAGGACTTTTGGCGAATGCGGCGATGGTGCACTCAGATTTTTCGTTTTCCCAGTCTGCTATGCCAAAATTGATATTGAGAGAATTAAGTCAGAAAGAAGACCTCAAAAAGAAATTCATCATCAAATGGAGAGGTCAATAGGTTTTGGACCAAGTGATTATGAACATCCTTATCCATCCACCTCCAGACAGGCAGAAAAAGAAAATTCAGATAAAAAGGTAATTGAAACTGATGAAAATGAAATGCCCGAGAATCCGAACCCTCAAAATTTTAATCAATCTTCTCAAGAAAATTCTTTTCAGCAAACACAACCAATGCAGCAACAAGATCAAAAACAAAATATTCAACCAAACCAGCAGAGTCAACAGCGAACAAATCAATTTTCCCAACCTACTACCCAACAAAATCAGAATGTAGACCAACCCAATCAGGGAAATATGAATCAAAATACAAACTCTAAAGTTCAGGAAGTAGAGTAAAATGTCCATTGATAAAGCAGGTAGCCTTGTTCTTTTGGAATTCACGAAAGCTGTTTTAAGAAATACGGAAACTTACAGGACTTCATTCATAAGGAAAGGAGTTAAAGAGATTCTTTCATATGGTAAACAAATCGAAAAAGAAAATGCCGAAGAGAAACTTAGAAAAAGCGAGAATTTTAAAGATACTGTCCGGGAGAAAATAAAGGAGGATTCGGAAGTTGTTGACGATTTAAGGGAGGATTCTTCTTTTAAAAATGGATTTTTTAATAAAGAGAAAGATTCTTCAAGAAATTTCTTGAATCCTATTAATATCCCAAGTTCTATACTTCCGGAGACAGTAAGGCATGTAAAACCTGTTCCACGCCCTGAAAGAATAAATCTGGGGAGACTAAATCATCTTCTTAATGATCCTTTTGTTAAATCAATAGAATGCAGTGGTCCGGATAATAAAATAATTGTTAGGGGGGTTATGGGGCGTAAATTTACTTCTCTTACATTGGATAAAAAAGAAGTAGATGATGTGATAACAGCATTTTCTAGACTCGGAAAAATACCAATTAAACCAGGGATTTTTAGAATTGTTTTTGGGAATCTTCTACTCTCAGCAATGATATCTGATGTTGCTGGCTCAAAATTTATTATAAAGAAAATACCTCTTTCTTACTAAATTATTCAGTTGAATTTGATTGCTGTTTTGGGCTTAAGACAGGATAATTATCATTAAAGTTAGAAACTCTATTTTTAATTTGCTTTTTACTTAAAAGATTTCTTGCAATATCTTTAATCCACTTTTTTCTGTCCTTCTTTGCAAATTTCTCAAGAGTTTTTTCTTTCAATCCTTTTTCATAAGAAAACTCTGCGGTATATGAGCCAAGGCTGTATTTTAGTACTAGGAAATCTCCTTCTTCTGTAGCACTCTCTAATTTAATTTGTTTTTCTCCGAATTTGGATCTTATTATATTCTCTTCTTCTTGTGTAAGTTCAATGTTTCTTTCCATTAAGCCCTTGCTTTTATTTTCTTTTTTTCCAATAATTTCCATCGTGCTCGCATTTACAATTAAGTAAAATATTTCTTCTTCATTATCAAAAATACTTATTCTTAGAGTTCCCGGTTGGGGAGAAAGCCCAAACATCGACAAATCTATCGTTACTTCGTCTTTTGAATACTCTGTAGAAAAAGTGATATCCTTTTCATCTATTGAGAAATCAACCACATTATCATCTAAGCTTTCTGATTCTGTTCTAATGCTTCTCTTATCAATCCCACTAAATTCCTCATTATTCTTCAAGGTGTATAAAAAATTTTCTCCCTTTGAAACTTTTCCCTGTACTATTTTGGTTTCTTCAGATATAACACTGCCCGTCATTGGGTTTTTTCTTTCTTTCTCATCATTATTCTCTTCATTTTCCTCTTCTGACTCTCCTTCGTTCTCTTCTGTTTCCTCATCTTCTTCTTGCTCTGTTTCTTCTTCAGATAATCCCTCTTCTCCTCCTGATTCTTCTATTCCCTCCTTAGTTTCTCCCTCTTCTTCAGAATGTTTTTCTCCTACTTGTTCTTCCTCATTCTCCTCCTCCGCCTCTCCACCTTCTTCAGACGATTCTTCTCCTTCAGTAGAAATTAAAATATCAAAATACACTCCTGGATAAAGAAATTCTTTTACGCTTCTTTCAGAGATAATTTCTCCATTGTTTTCAAAAACAAGTTTTGCAGATTGGGGTATTTCTTCTTCAGGAGAGAGAGTTAACTCACCTTTAATAGAGTTCTCAGAGTAATTTGCATCAAGTTCAAGTATAGATTTTCCAGTAAGAACTCCTCCAAACTCAAGCATTAAAAAAGTAAACGTAATTAGAACCAAGATGCTTCCAATCAATAAAATCTTTTTGAAGTTTGGTTTATCTCCTCTTTTTTGCATTTTTTCAAATCTTTTTTATTAACCTTTTTACATATTTAAAGGTTTTCTCGAATAATTTCATTATTCCTTAAATTAAGAAGAATTCTTTAATTTATTCTCCACAATTCTCTGCTTCCCAAATCTTATATCCCTCTCCTACACTTATTTCTGCAAGAGGTTCTTCTGCAAGAATATATAATTCTATTTCTGATGTACTAATATTTTCGTGATATGTCGCAGATTTTATTTGGAAGCAGTCTGTTTCAGTTGAATCAACGAAATTCACATAATAATTTGTATAACCAGATAAACCGCTTTGATTTAAGGGCAAGTCATCACTTAAGAATTCATTTGCATTTTCATCTTTCGGCCATACATTACCGATTATTCCTTCATTTACTGCAGGATTTAGAACACAACCTCCACTTCCATCAGGCGAATATCCTTGTTCACATTTACATACGCTATTACAACCTGTTACATTTTCTCCATCACATTCATAAATGCTTTCATTGTAATATTCCTGTTCCCATATTCCATTACAAAGAAGAACACATTCTTCCGATTCACATTTTAATCCATCTTCACAATCAGTATCATTTACACATGTACTTCCTTCCTCAGGAAGTTCTTCTTCTCCACTTCCCTCTTCCTCGCCATTTCCTCCTTGGGCGACACTTTCCTCCTCTAAAATTATAGAATCTGTTATATCACCAATCTTTTCATCACCCGAACTTGTTAGATACTTTGGGGCAATTGAAATTTCCCATCCTGTACCAACACCAAATACTTCTGATGATGCAATTGCAAATAACTTTTCTTCTTCTTTTGAAAGAGATTTTTCTTTTTCTATGCTTGTACTATCATTCCCATCAAAAAATATGAATCTTACGCCGACTATCTCATTTTCTCCTTCTTTCATTTTTACTCTTACTAATGTAGTTCCTGATTGGGTAACTGAAGCATCAGTAATTTTTAAATCAGTTGTAAGAGATCCCAAATCAATTTCTCCAGAACCACTTTCGAATACATTTCTAAGAACCCCCCAAAGAATTCCTACAGAGATGATTACAAGAAGTATTATAATAAGTGTTGCAACAATAGTGGATAAACCTTTTCTGTTT
>JAWOEA010000018.1:0-6649 GCA_046483005.1 Candidatus Undinarchaeales archaeon | reverse complement strand
GAGTAACTCTTGTTATAAATTTCCAAGGAACAGCTCCCTGCTTTGCAACGCTTTCAATTAAGCGGTTGTAAATACTTTCTCCGATTTTCCTAAGTTCCTTTTTATTTCCTTTTTCGATTGAGTAAAGAACTCCATCTCTGTTTTCTCCATAGAGAAGATAAATGTTGAAATCGCTTTTCCATCTTTTGTCTCTGATAATTCCTTTTTTCTTGCCTCTGATTTTTCCTCTGTATCTTTTGTATTTGAATCCTTCAAAAATGTCTTTGTACTTCCTGCTTTTCTTTCCTTTCTTACTTTTATTTATAAAAATTTTATCCGGTTTAATATTGTGGGTACTAAGAATTTCCTTAACTTCTCTTTCCATGGCTTCCGTGTTTTTAAGCTTTTTTTCAAACCGTTCTATTACGCCGGTTTCTTTTGGAAAAAAGGTAAGTTCAAAGTGATTTCTGGGTTTGTCCATGATAGTAAAGTTTATGTGTGTCTGTCATTTTATATAGATTATGGTAAACATTTCAATTCTAAGGATTGGTCATAGAATAGAAAGGGACAAAAGATTAAGTACGCATGTAGGTCTTGTAGCGAGAGCATTCGGCGCAGATAAATTGTATTATACTGGCCAGAAAGACAGCGGAATGGAGGAAAGTATAGAAAAGATTAGGAATATCTGGGGCGGTTTTTTTGAAGTTGAACATATCAAAAGCTGGCGAAAATTCATTCCTGAATTTAAGGGAATCGTTGTTCATTTAACAATGTACGGTCTACCTTTTCAAAAGGAGCTGGAATGGGTTAAAAAGGAAGGTAAAGACGTTCTAATAGTTCTCGGAGGGCAGAAAGTACCAGGTGAAGTTTATGAACTGGCTGACTTCAATCTGGCTGTAACCAATCAGCCGCATTCCGAGGCGGGAGCTCTGTCTGTATTCCTTGACAGGTTCTTCGAGGGAAAAGAGCTTGAAATTGAGTTTGAAGGAGCAGAACGGAGAATAGTCCCAAAGGAAAAAGGCAAAAAAGTGATTAAGAAATGACAAAATGCAAGCTATGCAGTCGGAAAGCAGTTATCCATTTGAAATATTTTGACAGGCATCTATGCAAGAACCATTTTATCGAACTTACTGAACAGAGAATTAGGAAGAACATAACCAGAAATAATCTCCTGGATAAAGAAGACAAGATTGCAGTTGCTGTTTCCGGAGGAAAGGATTCTGTTTCAATGCTTCATTTCCTTTATAATTCTATTCAGAAATATAAGCTTGATTTATTTGGAATTGTTGTTGACGAAGGAATTGAAGGATACCGAAATACCTCTGCTCAGGCGGCAGTTGACAATCTTGAAAAACTTGGAGTTGACTACAAACTTGTTAAATTCAAAGATGAATACGGAAAGTCAATGGATGAAATTGCTCCCGATAATATGGAAAGGTCCTGCACTTACTGTGGAGTTTTAAGGAGACGAATTTTAAACAAGTATGCAAAAGAAGCAGAAGCGGATAAACTTGCTACTGGTCATAATTTGGATGATGAAGTCCAGTCTGTTTTCATGAACTATTTGAGAGGAGATTTTACCAGGCTGAAAAGAACCGGAGCAAAAACCCCAAAACTGAAAGGATTCATTCAGAGGATTAAAATTATGAGAGATGTTCCTGAGAATGAAATTGAACTGTATGCTAACTTAAAGGGATTTAAAATTCATCCAAAAAGATGCCCTTATGTGTCTGGTTCTTTAAGAAATGATACGAGGGACATGCTTAATGAGTTCGAGGAAAAACATCCTGGCTCCAAATTTTCACTTCTTTCAGGAGCAGATAAATTATCTGATTTAATTGATGTTGAAAAATTCTCTGGTCCTGAACTAAAGGAGTGCAAAAAATGTGGGGAGCCGACTGCTTCTGAGATTTGTAAAGTTTGTAAGTTAATTGAAAAAGTTAGTTAGATTTTATTTTTCAAGTTCTTTTAGTTTTTCTTTTAATTTTTTGTATTCTGTCGTTTTGCCTTTAAGTCTGCGTCGGTATATTTTCAGATCCATTTCGTATATTTCTGCCATAGTAATCCAGCTTTTTTCTTTGGCAGTTTCAATATCTTCTTTTTTCTTTTCTATCTTTCTGGCAATTTCAAGCACTTCATTATCCAGCGTTTCTATTTTATTTTTAAGCGCTTTAATTTCTTCTTTAGAAGTTTCCTTTTCTTTATTTCCAAATAATTTTTTCATCCAGCTCATTGTTTAAAGCGGCACGGCATCCGAAGTCGATACATCCTTCAAACTGCCGTTGAACCTCGGGTTTCAGCTCCACTCTGTGATCTGCGAGCATCAGCAAGTCCTGGTTAGGGCTGCTTCCTTCCGGATCTGACCCGGTTCGCAGGACAGCCGATCCCGCAGGACAGAGCTTCGACACTGAATCCCGAGACGACAGCCGAAGAATTGTATCTTCCCCGGCGTTCAGCCCCCATTAAAGCAGATTAAGGGTTACAGGAGACTGCTAACCTCCCGGCCTAGCCGCACCAAGAGTATAGTTGTTTGTTCGAGTTTTTAACCTTTTTTAAAGACTGCAATGTCTCTTCCAGATATACGATCAAAGTCTTCCCTAACAATTTTTTCAATATCTTGACTCTGCTCTCTTACAGTCATATTTTTATGAAAGTCCAGAGAAATACCAATTTTGTCAAAATCTTTTTTCAAAGACAGCTTCATAATTCCAAAAAGAAGCAATAAATGCGCATTTTTGATGTTTGGTTTTATTCCTTCTCTCTTTTTTCTGTCTTTATAAAAAGTAATTACCTGTAAAGGTCTGAATATAGGATATTCCTTTTCTTTAATTCTGAAGAATCCAAATGCTTTGTTTTTCTTTAGTACTTTGATTTCGCTTTTTTCATGGTGCGGGAATCTAAATAAATCCATTTTTTCTGCTTCATTTTCTTCATACCACTTTTCCATTAAATTGCAGGTTGCTGAATATAAATCGCCATTCTTTTTAATTTCAAAACCTTCCGGATAGGCAATTGAGTTTAATTTGTTTTTTGAAATTTTTGCATTCCATTCCTTGAAAACGGTTTTTAATTCATTATATTGCTTTACAGCCAGCTTGTTTTTCTCTTTTACTTTTTCATAGATTTCCTTCGCATCTTTCTTTTCGAGATTAATTAAAACTGTATATTTTTCAGGAACTTTTTCTTTTGAAATTTTCTTGTCCTTTGATTTTTTGAGTATTTCAATTATTTTTGAATACTCTGACAGTTTGTCTCCTGTTCCCTTAAACTCAAGTTTGTAGAAAAATTTATTGAGTTTTTCTTCTGTTTGTTTATTCATATTAAAGTAGTGTATGGGCTTGTTTTTATTCTTTTTTAATTGAAAATAATTAAATAGAGAGAAAACCATATTTTTTGTATGAAGTACAAGGAATATTTTAAGAAATCTCAAAAAATACGGAAAAAGATAGAGAAAACGGACATTCCTAAGAAGCTGAAAAAGTATTATGAAACCGGCAGCTGGCCCAAGCCTATTGGAAAAGGGAGAGCGAATATTATTTATCCCTTGGGAAATTCTGGTGGTTTATTTGTTGCTTATAGAACTGCCACTGGCGATTTAAAAGAGCAGTTTGAGCTTAATAAAAGAACATTTGAACTTGCACAAAAATATTTTGAATACTACTGCAGGAAATCAGCTGAATATGTAGATGAGGGTAAAAGGGCTCCTGCATTTAATATTGGCATAATTTGTGAAGAAAGTTCAAATAAATACGCCGGCCTCCTGACAGAAGATTTTACAAAAGGAGGAAGATATGAAGTTGAAAATATAACTGACGACGAATATGGTATGCTAAAAAAAGATGATTCAAAAGAAAAGGTGTACTATGATTTAGATAATTCTGAATACATAAAATTAGATTTGAAAGATTTAAAATTTATGTCTGAAGATGCAGTAATTCATATTTAATTCTAAGCTTTAACAACAAATATAAACCTCTAAAACTCCTATATTATCTGCAAAACTGCCGAGGTGGCCCAACCTGGTACGGCGCAGGTCTGCTAAATCTGTTTCCTTACGGATGTGTGGGTTCAAATCCCACCCTCGGCGCCAGCTTTTTCTTTAGAAAAAGAACCCAAATTTGGGCGAAAAGACCAAATTGGGCCCAATCGAGCTTCGCTCGATTTGGGAAACCTGGGGAAAAAGAAAGTCCGCGCTTCGCGCGGAACCGAAAAAGATATATTGAAAACATTGGTTTTGTTGCAAGATGAAATTCCTAAACAACCACCAAAAAAGAACAGGAATAAGTTTCGGCTTAACTTCAGCAGTAGTTACTACTCTCGGTTTAATGGTAGGAGTCAATTCAAGTACTCATTCTTTCGTTGCAGTAATCGGCGGAGTTATTTCAATTGCTCTGGCTGATGCCTTTTCAGACGCTCTTGGAATCCATGTTTCAGAAGAAGCGCAGGGAGTTCATTCTCAGAAAGAAGTTTGGGAGGCAACATTTTTTACATTAATAAGCAAACTCTCCGTCGGTTTAACATTCGTCATACCTCTCTTATTATTTGAATTAACCACAGCCGTTTGGATTTCAGTCGGCTGGGGTCTTTTACTTTTAAGTATATACAGCTATTTGATTTCAATGAATGAGGAAATTTCAGCATTCAGAGCAGTTTTTGAACATGTTGCTTTAGCTCTTGCAGTTGTTTTCCTTACAAATTATATCGGTACATACGTAGGAACGGTGTTCGTCTGATGGCACTGATAATTTTTGATTACGACGGCGTTTTGATGAATTCGAGGCCGAGCTGGGCGCATGCATTCAAAAAAACTTCTGAAAAGTACGGTTTTGACTACACTTATGATGAAATCGTAGGACATTTCGGTCCTAAAACAGAAAAAGTTTTGGAAGAGCTGATAGATGGAGATGAAAAAAGAGTGAAAGAAGCAAAAAGATTTATTGATGCTCTTTTAGAAACTGAAGATGTTTTATCAAGGTCGGAAGCTACTCTTGAAGCTAATAGTGTAATTAAAACTTTAAAAGAAAAAGGACATGCTTTGGTAATACTTACAAACGGCGACAGAGCATTTTTAGAAGCTTCTCTTGAGTACCATAATTTTGATAAATCTGCTTTTAAAGAACTTATACCTGCTGAAAGAGAGAAAGATACTAAGCCGGATGCAATTAAGGATTTAATGGAAAGATATAATTTCAGTCCAGATGAAACGTATTACGTTGGAGACAGAGGGCATGATGTAACTGTTGCAAAGAATGCTGGCTGTAAAGGAATAATTCTTGTAGAGCACGGCTGGGATTCTGAAGAAAATGTAAAAGGACAAAATCCAGATGAAATAATTTATTCACTTAATGAACTTCCAGATATAATTGATTAATGAAATATAAAGATGCAGTTCAATATATTAAAAATTTAGAAAAAATTGGTTCGAAACTCGGACTTTCAAGAGTTAAAGAGCTGCTTTCTTTCATGGAAAATCCGCAGAATTCATTTAAAACTATTCATGTTGCAGGGACAAACGGCAAGGGTTCAACCTGTGCAATGGTTTCTTCTATTTTAAAAGAAGCCGACTATAAAACTGCATTATATACTTCACCTGAACTTACTGATGTAAGAGAGAGAATTCAGGTAAATGAGAATTTAATTTCAAAAAAGAAATTTGCAGAGCTTGTCGAAAAATACAAAGAAAAAAGAGATGAAATTGGTTTAACTCAGTTTGAATTTTTAACTGCTCTCGCTTTTAAATATTTTGAGCTTGAAGAAGTGGAATATGCAGTGATTGAGGCGGGTATGGGAGGCAGACTCGACGCTACGAACATTGTTTTTCCAGTTGTTTCGGTAATTACAAATATTGATTTGGAGCATACTGACCAGCTTGGAGGTTCAATTGAAGAGATTGCAAGGGAGAAAGCAGGAATTGTAAAGGAAAAAGTTCCTATAGTTCTAGGGGCAGGTCAGAGGACTCTGACAAGTATTTATTCAATTGCAAAAGAGAGAAAGGCCCCTTTGTATATTGTAGGCGGGAAATATTCTGGTCCTCTTGGTTTGAAAGGAGAGTTTCAAAGAGAGAATGCAGCTCTTGCAGTTGAGGCAGTTAAACGATTGAAGCTTGGAATTAAAGCGGAAGATTTTGAATCTGCTTTGAAGAAAGTTGAATGGCCGGGAGTATTTGATTTAAGAAAATGGAAAGGAAAAAGAATTCTTTTGGATACTGCTCACAATCCGGCAGGCGTTAAAACATTGATTAGGGAATTGGATGAACTGAAATATGATAAATTGATTGTTTTATTTGGAGTTTTAGAAGACAAAGATTATGGAAAAATGGTTAAGAAGATTTCTGAAAAAGCTGATGAACTTGTATTTACTGAACCGGAAAATGAAAGAGCTTTGAATCCGAAAGAACTAGCTGAAATTTCAAAAGGAGAAGTTATTGCTGATGCTGAGGAAGCATTTAATTCAGCTTTGAAATTAGCTGGTAAGAAAGATTTGGTTTTAGTTGCTGGTTCGCACTATTTGGTAGGGCCTGTATCAAATTTACTTGAATAACTTCTCTATCTCTCCAACAACTTCTTCACACCCAGAAATCCCTGCTTTTCCCTGAGCTTTCATTTTTTCAGCTAAAATCTTGTACTGTTTCAGAGTCCCCATAATTAAAACATCAGTTTCTTCAATTTTG
>JAWOEA010000010.1:0-2915 GCA_046483005.1 Candidatus Undinarchaeales archaeon | reverse complement strand
CTTTCCTTAATTCCAATTGAATAAAGTGCAAGCTGTCTGTCCTCATCCAAATGTTTCTGAAGAGGCAGATGACTGCTTGTTTTATAATCATGAACTTCATAAGTAGAGCCATTCTGGGCTATTCTGTCTATGTATCCCTGCAGTTTGTAGTTACCTGTCCCGTCCAAATCCAGTACAATTCTGTCTTCTATGCCCAGCGTTTTAGAATGATTAAACGGTTTGTGACTATCATAATAGTTAGAAATACATCTTTCTCCGGTTTTTCTATAATTCTCTTCTGAATAGCCGTCTTTTACAATTAAAATGTCATCGTCCCAGTGTTTCTCCCAAATATCATTAAAATACTGCAGGAGCTCTTTCTTAGAGTTTAATTTCTCCATTAAAAGATCTTTATACAGTTTCTCAAAGGTTTCATGAACTCTTGAACCGACAAAAGCTTCAATGCTTGCAGGTCTATCTACTTTTACTCTGTCAATATACTTGAGTTTATACTGAAGCGGGCAGTTCTCGTAAGTATTTAGCCTGGAATGTGAATAAACTGTCATTTTATCCTTTCTATATTGGAAGTCTGTTAAATACTTTACCTTTTCATCATTAAATCTTAACCAAAATATTTAAATACAAACAAATTGTCCTAGTTTTATATGAAGATACATGTAGTTTCACTTGGATTTACTCCTGAAGTTTTTACCAGAATCGGCTTAAAAACCGGAGGGATTGACAGAGTTATCATTGTAAGGCATAAAACAGAAGAGAAAGAAAACAAAAAGAAAGTACAGGATGCAATAAAAGAAATAGAAAAATACACTGGGCTTGAAACGGAAACAGAATTTGCAAAGAAAAGAGAGCTCATGCCTTTAATCAAACAATTTACTGAACTATTCAAAAACTTCTCAAAAAATGACGAAATTTACCTGCATATAGGAGGCGGAGAGAGGCACATACCGCTTGCAATGCTCTACGCCAGCTTCTTCGTCAAGAGAAATATAAAGATCGTAACGACTACGAGGATAAAGAAAGGCGAAGAGATGGACTTTGACTACGAAATGCTCCCCGCAGCTCCTCTATACCGGCCGATTTCAGAGAAGAAAAAGAAAATAATGAAAATTCTTCAAAAAGAAGGCCCCTCAAAACTCATGAAAATAGTCAAAAAAATGCCCGGCGTCAAAGACAAAAAGGACGAAGAAAGGGTCGCCCCCGGCGCCTACAAGCATCTGGACCAGCTGAAAGAGCTGAACTATGTTTCCTTTGCAGAAGAATCAAAGGAATACGCCATCACTAAACTGGGAAAACTACTTTTAAACTCTATTTAACTAAAATAGTTAAGTTTTAATGAAAATAGTAAAATATATAAACAACCCAGTCTAATATATCATTTACAAGGAGGTTTTAACATGAAAAAGACTGAAAAGCCAAAAAATTCCGGACAGACAACTATTTTCTGCGACGGACCCTTTTCACTTAAAGTAGTCTGCGACGATTTAAAAGAAAGCAAAGAAACATTCAAAGAGATATATGATAAGATGTATGAGGACTTTGAGAAGATGCAAAAAGACAAGAAAAGAAAGTCAAAGGAAGCTCAAAAGCATATAGGATGAAAATTGAAAAAAGAATAAAAAAGAATCTGAAAAAGAGCAGAGAACGAGCAGAAAAAAGACTAGGAGACGCTGAAATCCGCCTAGACGTTCTCATTTCTTCAGATGAATTAGAGAAGATTGATGAGGTTAAGGAAATATTGGAAAGCAGGGCGTTGGATGAATATTACAGCACGTCTGAAACGGTTCATTATACTGACAATGAAAGGGCTGTAACTTATTTTCTTAAGAAGAGAAACTTTGAAAAAGAACCGCCTGAAGAAGATTTTCCGCTCTTGTCTAAAAAAGAAGAGGAGGACAAATAAATGACAGAAAAAACACTTGAAGAACTTGAAGAGAGGCGTAGGAAATTTAAAGAAGGAAGACTTTCCCATCCGCTGAATCTTGCGCTTGTGGTTTCCACATTAGGACTGGCTGTATTGAGTTACTTTATAGGCTGGAGTGCCGTGTATGCACTTTTAGGATTAAGCGCTTTTCTAATATTCCTCGCATACAGAGAATCAAAAATGTATGCGCAGAATCTGGAAGAACTAAAAGGAGAGGATGAAAAGAAATGAGCTGGCTGATACTAATAATTGGAGCAATAATCGGCTTTGCAGTAGGTTATTTTGTCTTTAGAACACTTGTAGCAGAGCGTGTAAAAGCAGAAATGGAATCGGATTTCAAGGACAGAATTCCGAAAATTCGAAAAGAGACGCTGAAAAGGAGCCGGGCTACCCTTAAGGGAAGAATAACTGAGCAGCTGGCTGCATTTTTGCCTGGTTTTGAATATGAATCTGCAGATGCCAGATTCATAGGAAGCCCAATCGACTTAATAATCTTTGACGGATACACCAACAAATCGGATGACATTGAAGTGGTTTTCATGGATGTAAAAAAAGGAACGAAGGCAAGACTTACAAAAATGCAGAAGAAGATCAAGAAAGCCATTGAAAACAACAAAGTAAAATGGGAGACCCTCAGATTGAAAGACAAAACTGATATTTTGGAAGAAGAGGACAAAAAAATCAATGAAATTATGAAAGATTTTGAAGAGGAAGACAAATGAAAAATCCACTTAAAGGACCAGTAACCCGAATAAAAGAATTCTTCAGAGAGCCAACCTGGATAGAGCATGAAGAGAAGATGCTTAGAAAACTGGTAGAAAATACGCACCATCCGGATGATATGCAGGAATTGATTAACAACCTAAAAATGCAGGGAAAAGACAAGAAGGCAGAGAAAGTTGAAAAAGAATTTAAAGAACACTGGCCGGATAAATGAAACCAATAACTCCTGAATTCAAAGAAAAACTAAAAGAACTCAGCTCTTTATCTGAAA
>JAWOEA010000040.1:0-5451 GCA_046483005.1 Candidatus Undinarchaeales archaeon | reverse complement strand
TGCCTCAAAATCAAGCTCAATCTGCCTCCCCTCCGAAAGAAGAGTTGCATTTACAGTGAAATTGACTTCTTCAGTATTTACCGTATTAGTTGAAGTTGAAATGGATAAACTGGTCCCCTTTTGATTTGAAAGATTAACTGCAAGACCTGTAAAGTTGTCAATTGAACTGGTTAAATGGGATGCATCTGCAGCTCCTTCTCTTGAAAAGTTCGACAGAGCAAGTTCAGCAATTCTTGAATACTCCCCATGTATTCCTTCAGCAAAATACAATTCATCCCTTACAATCATTGTCGGGTTTTCAACCTGATTGAACTGGACCAAAAAGAAAAAGACAGCTGAAATTACAGCAACGATAACTACTGCAGAAGCTATGAAAAACTGCCCCTTTTTACTTCTAAGTACTGAACTCATTGATTGAACCACACCGCCAGAATCAGAGAGCAGGGCTGTCCGCCGGAGCAGAAACTTCCGTAGTCCCCTGCAATTGGATAATAAGTTGTAATGACTTCCCTCTGTTCCGGGAGGTCTGAAGCAGAAGCTCCCGCTTTCCTTGTGCTTGTTGAATTTGCATAGATGTATAAAATGAAGTCGGTGTTATCCGGCAGGAGATTCTCAAAATCAGATTCAATAGAAGACCAGCTCCCGTCCTGGATGTTTTTCCTCAAATCGCTCCTTCCGTCAGTATTTTCATCCTTTAAATCAAGAGTTCTTAAAGAATCCCGAGCATAGTTTTTTAAAATAACCCTGTCCCAGTCCGGATTTTCTTCGGATGCCTGAAACTGCGTCTGGGAAATGAAAACAAAGAAGGCAAAAATTAGAATTGCAGCTAAACCAACTTCTATTACTCTCATCCATCCTTTATTATTTCTTAAATTCATTTTCAATACCATACTAATATTGTTACATTTACCGGATTATTATTGAGAACTGCAAATCTTTTTATTGAAACCACATTTGATGTCCTGCCGTATGAAGTATTTACCAAATTCAAAACAGTACTTGTATCATTTTCAATTAAAATTCTGAAGTCAATATCTCGGTCTAAACCTAGACCTGATTTGAAAGTACTGTATTTAGTACTGTCATTTGCATAGCTCACTTTCACCGGATCTAAAAGACCGGCTTCTGTTTTACCTGCTTCGGAGCTGTATTCAGCCAGACCGAGAACTTCCGGATTTGAAGTCCAGTCCTTTGGATATCCGGAGCTGTCAACTAAAGTCGCGCTTATTTTATATGCGCTTGCCTTAAGAAATGCCTGGTCGCTTTTATCTTTGACGGGAGGAACCATCCCTAGGATCTGAGTTACTGAAAAGATTATTACAGCTATTAAAAGAACTACTGCAATCATAAAACCAAGGTTCATCTGACCCTTCCTTCCTAAAGAATGAAAATCCATGAGACCACCACACCTATAGTTAAGAAGACAGCACTATGCTTCAAACCAAGGACAGCAGAGCCCTCTGAAATCTGACCTGCAAGCAGCCCGTTGAAAATTGCCTGAAGCATTATCATTGAAAAGAATAAATTCTTGTAGAAATTAAGAAGACTTTCCGGATCCTGCGCCGAAACTGACAGACCTCTCGCACTCAAAAGAGGAATCATCAATCTCTGGAGGGCGACAACAATTGCAACAAACAATAAGAAAATCGCATACATGATCATTGTCTGCTGGTTGAGTTTAGACTTTCTTTCCCGTTCCGCCTCTTTGATTAAATGAGCGTCTTTTGCCACTGAATCCAAAGTATCCGCAAGGGAGCCTCCGCTTATTTCTGCTTCTAAAATAATGGCAACCGACCTTTTGATGAACTTGCTGTCAACTCTGTCAGAAAACCTTTGGAGAACTGTTCTGAAAGGAATTCCCCAGGAGATTTGATTTGCCATCTTTTTAATTTCAGGGCTCAATTTTCCGTAGTCAGTTTTCGAACTTTTATAAATAGCCTGAGGCAGCGTCATACCGCTCTTTCTTGAAGCAGCTATGTCCCGTATGAAATCAGGAAATCTCTCTTCAATAGCAGTAACTTTCTTTTTCTTTACATATGAAAGAAAAGAGTAAGGAATGAATCCGATTAAAACAGCCGCGCCGATGATAATACCCTGAAATCTTTGAGGAACAAAAATTAGCCCCATACTCAAAAGAAAGAAAGCAAAGATTCCTGAAACTAGGAGAACTCCGTTTTCTTTTTTCATTCCTATGAATTTCTCCTGCTTTTCTGTTCTTCTTTTTTTCTTTTTCTTTTCTCTTTTCATCTTAACTTGTAAATGGAGATGTTAATTTTAGTAGAAGAAGGAATCCCAGTGAAGTCATTGGCAGAAATACAAAAACAATGAACTGCTGCAAAAATTTCAAATCTGCGAATCCTGAAATCGCTCCCATGATTGTAAGCATTACTAATGAGAAGATAGAGCCGACTATTACAAGAGTAATATAAATTTCCACATACATTGAAAGGTCGTCAGCATACTGCTCCAGTTTTCTCCTGTACCTCGCCATGAAGTACTCCGCCTGATCCTGAAGCAGAGATTTTAAATCTCCTCCCCTGACAATAGTCGTAACCATTCCCCAAAGCAGATCCCTATAATTTTCTGAAGGAGAGTGCTCAGCGGACCTTTTTAGAGCATCTTCAAGGTCCTGTCCTAAAACATCAATATCCTCAACAATTTCCTGAGCTTCTTTTGAAACTTCTCCGTATTCTTCAAATTCTGAAAGAACTCTGAACATAGTGTCAACCGGCGCTCCAGTTCCTGATATTGTATTCATATAAAGAGTTGCAAAAGGAAGGTTGCTGTCTATATTCTTTTTTCTCTGGGCCTTTTTAATTGCAGGATACTGCAGAGAAATCATAAAAGCGCCAGTTGTTGCTCCAGCTGTCGCGATTAAAGTAAGAAGAAAAGCAAAAATCGGCGCCTGTCCGAGAAGCATAAAAATTAATAAAGAAACGGGAAAGCTGACAACTGCCGTAAGCAGTGCAGTGAAAAAGCACATACTCAAATATTCTCTCAGCATGATGCCCATGTTGGACATTTTCAAATCTTCATGTATTCTCCTGAAACTGTCTAAGTGCTTCTCAACTGTCTTGTTGAAAAGCTTTGCAGATATTTTTTTGTATTTATCTTGAAATGCCATTTAACCACCTATTTTCTTAAGTAAAGCTTCCGGATTCTGATAATATTCATGAACAACCCTTCCTACATTCTTGAAATCTCGGATTCCCTTCATCTGCATCCAGTTGATTACCTTCATTCTCCTTTGAATTTCTGTTTCAACTTCCTCTCTTGTACTGCCTGTCTTGTCCATGACATCTTGAAGAATTGCGCTCTTATCTTTAAAAACAAAAGAATCCTCTGAAACATTCCAATCATATGTTCTTCTTACTTTAGGTCTGTCCTTTTCTACACTGTAGCCTGCAATTTCCTCAATTTCTTTTACTCTTCTGATATATCTGCCTTTAATTCTCTGTCTGGTTAGAACAATAAGCATGTCCAGGTGTTGAATCAAACTAGGTGGCAGATTTATTGGCGGAGTCTTCAGTCTGTTCATAACTCCTTCCAAGGATTCAGCGTGAATAGTACTCAAGCCGGGATGTCCGGTTGCCATCTGCTGGAACAGAACATAAGCTTCTTTTCCCCTAACTTCTCCTACAATTATATTGTCCGGTCTCTGTCTTAGAGAAGCTTTCAGCAGGTCGAAAAGAGTGATTTCTCCGAGTTTCTTTCCTTCTGAACCAGCCGGTCCGAAGCCAGTTCTTGCAACGGATGAAACCCAGTTTTCATGAGGTAGTCTCAATTCAGGAGTATCTTCAATTGAAATTACTTTAAGTTCGGGCCGGATGAAAAGTGAAAGGGCATTCAATAAAGTAGTTTTTCCGGATGCGGTCGGTCCTGAAATTAATATAGATTTGCCGTGTTCAATTGCAAGCCATAAATAGGCAAGCATATGGGTATTAACTGTTTTATAATTTAAAACATCAACAAATGTCATCGGGTCTTTCATGAATTTTCTTATGGTAAAGTTAGAACCTTTCCTTGAAATTCCGGTTCCGTAGGTCGCCTGAACTCTGCTTCCGTCCGGAAGGGCGCCGTCAAGTAAAGGATCTGCCACTGAAATTGACCGCCCGCACCTTTGAGCAAGCTTCATTACAAATGAATCAAGATCTTTTTCTGCAAGGAATTTGACATTTGTTTTCAGGGAGCCGAACCTTGGATCTCTGTGATAAACATAAATTGGAACCCCAACACCGTCGCAGCTGATATCTTCTATATACGGATCCTGAAAAAGTGGCTCAACTTTTCCAAGTCCAATAAAATCCCTTGTTATGTAATAGAAAATTAAATCATATAACCTGCCGGAGATTTTCATGTCATAATAGTCAATGACATTATCAATCTTTTTCTTCAAATACTTAGAAGCGGTCTCTCTTTTTAATGAATTAAAATCAACTTCCAGCTCTTCAACAAGAGTATTTTCAATCTTGTTGAGCATGCCTCTCTCTTTAATTGTCAATTTTGGTTCAATTACTCTGTAGAGGAGTCCGCCGCCTTCGGCGTCGAACCGGATGTTTGCATAAACATGAATTTTTCCTTTTTTAAAAAAGAGAGGATAAGTAATATTGACTTTTGAGGAATCAAAAGCAGTTTCAACTTCGGATTTTGATTTTTCTTTCTTAACCATGCCTCCTTCCTCTTTTGGAGGAACTGGCATCTTTTCTTTATCCTGCTTAGCAGTAAGCGACTGCTTGCTCGCCTGAAACCTTCTCAATTTTTCAGCCTTCTGATGCTCGGACCTTAAAATCTCTCTTATTAAATCCCTTAGTTCTTCCTTTGAAGCTCCTTTTTTGGATTCCTGAACGATCTCCCTGGATATTTTTACAAGACTTTCAGTCGGAATTTTGCCTTCGCCTTTTCTCTGCAAAACTTCTCTGAGTGCTTTTCCAATTTCAGCATAAGCCCTGTTATCCGGATGCTGCTGAATTGCATCTTGTACTGACTGAGCAAGATTTTTAGGAACTCCGTGTTCAGTTAATTCTCTAGAAAGCGATTCAGCGGACGGCGCAGTTCCTGTCTGAGCTGGAGAGGACTGTCCCTGATAAAGTTTTGCAGCCCTTTTCATCAGTTTGGAAGTTTTTTTCGGCATTTTATCCTTTGCTCCTTTCAATTCCTATAATTTTGAAATGAATATAAGGTTTTTGAAAGCTATAACTCTGTTTTTAGCTGAATGGAATCGGCGCTTGAATTGTATATGATGTACTTTTTGCCCCCTGCAGAGGAGCTTACATTTCCAAATAGATTCTTGTCCATGTTTGCTACATCAACAGTGTAATTTAGATAACCAGCGGACTCAGCCACTTTTATGCTGGTATTATTCAGCTCCCCATGTACCCCGGAGGTATGTGGAGCTTCGTCCTGGGCTCTGATAACATCATCAAAAATGAGCTAAAGGAAATTGAAAGAAGG
>JAWOEA010000024.1:0-9996 GCA_046483005.1 Candidatus Undinarchaeales archaeon | reverse complement strand
ATTTTTTCTTCTTTTTTTCTCTCTGTCTTGCGTTTTGTTTCTTCAATAAGTTTATCAGAATCTTTTTTAGCCTGCTCAATAATATTATCGGCTTCCTTTTCTGCTTCTCGAATTTTAACTAATACTGCTTTTGGCATCTCCCATCACTGTGTTTTATCTATCTAGGTTATTTATAAACTTTTTTACAAATTCAGAAATTTATTCAAGCAGTAATTGAAAAGTTCTTTAAATCGCTTATTTTTAGTTTTTGAATTCAATTTACTTTTGCTTTCTAATTCTAGTAATACTGGGCAGACCTTTCCCTATTCAAAGCTGTTTGGGAATATTTTTTATCAATTTTTCAGCCTTTTTCCCACTGAACTCTTTTATAAGTTCCCGCTCTTCACTTTTTCGGGAGGTAGAAATGAAAGAAAATATAGAGTATCTTCAGATGCTGGGTTTAACAGAATATCAGTCAAGAATATTAGTTGTTTTGTTTGCAAAAGAAAAAGCAACTGCACTTCAGATAAGTAAACTTGGTTCAGTACCTTTGACAAAAATATATCAAGTTTTGAAGGAGCTGGAATATATGGATATGATCAGTCATTCTCCAGGGAAGCCGAGAATATATTCCTGTCCAGGAGCTGAAACTGTATTGAATGATCTTATACAGAAGAAGGTTTCAAAAGTTGAGGAGCTCAGAGGGATGAAGGAGGAGCAGATTGAAGTTGTAACAAACATGGAATTAACTGTCCAGACTGAAAATAAAAAAGTTCATCCGGTTTTTTCTGAAGGACAATATAATATACGGGGGCAAAGATGAGAATAGAAAGCATAAAACAAACGGATACGGGAATTTTGTTCAAGGTTGAAGCAGATTCAGCTGAAGAGATTGAATTACTCCGTTCAAAGATCGGGGAAATTGATGACATCTTGTCTGCTGAATGCAGATACTTGAATAAATAATATATATAGCAGGCAATTATTCCTGCATATGACTAAAGGCAAGAAGGTCAAGCTGAAGAAAGCACTCGGCCTATTCGAAACCACGATGGGCGGTGTCGGAATAATTTTGGGCGCCGGAATCTATGCTTTAGTAGGAAAAGCCGCTGCTCTGGGAGGGAATGCTGTATGGATATCTTTTGCTATTGCAGCTCTTGTCGCAACTTTAACCGGTTTAAGTTATGCCGAATTAAGCTCCATGTTCCCAAAAGCAGGAGCTGAATATGTTTATACTGAACATGCATTTGGAAGAAGAATCGCCTTTTTTGTTGGTTTCTTTTTAATTACTGGTCTTACTATAGCAGCTTCGGCAGTTTCACTCGGGTTTGCAGGATATCTCCATGCAATTTTTGGGACTCCTGTAATATATGGTGCAATTGCGCTTCTTCTTGCATGTACTTTGCTTCTTTTATACGGAGTAAAACAATCTGCCTGGGTTGGAGTTATTTTTACTCTGGTTGAAGTCGGAGGTTTATTTATAATAATTTCAATTGGTTTACCGAAACTGGGAAATATGAATTTAATGGAAATGACGCCGGCGGGCTTTTCAGGAGTATTCGCGGCGGCGGCTCTGATATTTTTCGCATATATTGGTTTTGAAGAAATTGTAAATCTAGCTGAAGAAACCAGAGGAGCAGTCAAAACAATTCCAAAAGCAGTTGTTCTTTCAATAATAATTACTACTATAATTTATATATTAGTGGCTTTGGCTGCAATATCCGTAATGGGCTGGCAGGCATTAGGAGCATCAAAAGCTCCTTTGGCTGATGTAGCAGCAACCGCTTTTGGTCCAGGTGTTTTTACAATGATAAGTGCAATTGCTTTGTTTTCAACAGCAAATACTGTTCTTTTAATTCTTTTAGCTAACTCAAGACTTGCCTTTGGAATGGCAAGAGAGAACAAATATTCAAAGGCACTGTCCTGGCTTCATCCAAAAACTCAGACGCCCTGGATAGCCATCCTTGTAATCGTTTTATTTGCAATTGGGTTCTTGTTTGCAGGAGAAATAAAAGCAGTTGCAGACATGACCAACATGGCTATTTTTATTACATTCATTGTAATTAATTCAGCAGTTATTACTTTAAGATTCAAGGAGTCAGAAATGAAAAGGCCTTTCAAGGTTCCCGGAAAAATAGGAAAAGTTCCATTAGTTCCGGTTCTTGGGATTCTTGTAAATATATTCATGCTTTCTTATGTGGGAACAAGAGCATTAATGTTTGGAGTGGCTTTTGCAGTAATTGCGTTTGTTTTGTATGAAATTTTAGACAGGACAAAATAATTCAAATAACAACCTTTTTATAATTCAGTAACCTCTATTTAATCCTATGAGCACTATATCTGGAATTATAAGTATAATAATACGAGAATAGTTTCAGCTTGACTTCTGTGCTCCATTTTTGAAGTTCAACGGGGGCACCGAGAGGTCTATAACTTAATAAACAAAAGAGAGCAATCAATTAAAAATGGCCAAATACAAACCAAGGGAAACGGAAAAGGAAATTTCTGAATACTGGAAAGAGAATTCTATTTACAATAAGGTAAAGAAGAAACGAGCTGATTCTGAAAAATTCTATTTCAATGACGGACCGCCGTATACGACCGGTTCGATTCATCTCGGGACCGCATGGAATAAAGTTCTGAAGGATGCTTTTTTAAGATACAAACGAATGCAGGATTTCAATGTGAGGGACCAGCCGGGCTACGACATGCACGGACTTCCTATTGAAGTCAAAGTCGAAGAAAAACTAGGAATTAAAAACAAGCAGGAAATTTATGATAAATTTGGAATGGATAAATTCATTGATGAATGCAAAAAATTTGCAATGGACAATCTGAATGCAATGACAGAGCAGTTCAAAGAACTTGGCGTATGGATGGACTGGGAAAATCCATACCGGACAATTGACAATTCTTACATTGAAGGAGTATGGTGGTCCCTGAAAAAAGCTTTTGAAAAGGATTTACTTTACAAAGGCCCGAAAGTCATTACCTGGTGCCCCAGATGCGCTACAGCTCTTGCAAAGCACGAACTTGACTACAGCGAGGTTAAAGAAAATTCTGTTTTTGTTAAATTCAAGATTGAAGACAAAGAAAATGAATATGTTTTAATCTGGACGACAACTCCCTGGACTCTGCCTTCAAATATGTTTGTTGCTGTCCATCCTGATCTGGACTATGTCAGGGTTAAAGTGGAAAATGAAGTCTGGATAGTTGCAAAAGGACTTGTCCATGCTTTACTTGGAATTATCGGAAAAGAATATGAAATTCTGGATGAATTTAAAGGAACCGAGCTTCATGAACTGAGATACGTTCATCCATTTATTGATGAAATTGAAGAACAGAAAAAATTCAGAAAAGAAGTTGACAATGCTCATAAGATTTTGAATGTCGGAGATGATATCTTCCATAATTTTGTTAATTTAAGTGCAGGAACCGGCTGTGTTCATTCAGCTCCCGGAACAGGACCGGAGGACTTTGAGGTTGGAAAACACTATAATATTCCTGCTTTCTGTCCAGTTGATGAAAACGGAGTTTTGAACGAAAATGCAGGTAAATACAAAGGACTGAGGGCCAAGAAAGATGATAAGAAAATTGTCAAAGATTTGAAGGAAAGAGGAATGCTTGTTCATGAAGCAAAAGTTGAACACGAATATCCTCACTGCTGGAGATGCAAGAGTCCGGTTATTTTCAGGGCGACAGAGCAGTGGTATCTCGGCGTTTCAGAATTAAAAGAAAAACTAATCAAAGAAAATAAGAAAATTGTATGGGAGCCGGGATGGGCAGGCTCAAAATGGTTTGAGGACTGGCTGGAAAATCTTCAGGACTGGTGCATTTCTAGACAGAGATTCTGGGGAATCCCTCTTCCGATATGGGAGTGCAAAAACGGTCATAGAAAGGTTGTCGGAAGCAGGAAAGAACTCGGTAAAGAAGTGGAAGACTTACACCGACCATGGATTGATAATGTAGAATTTGAATGCAAAGAATGCGGAGAAAAAATGGAAAGAGTTCCCGACATTTTAGATGTCTGGTTAGATTCCGGAGCAGCAATCTGGGCTTCTTTAGGGTTCCCGTCAGACAAAGATAATTTTGAAGAGTGGTGGCCTGCAGATTTCATTACAGAAGGAAAAGACCAGATTAGAGGATGGTTCAATTCACTTTTATGTTTGAGCATGGTTTCTCATGAAGAGCCTCCGTATAAATCAGTTTACATGCACGGCTTTGTTACAGATAAAAACGGCCTGAAAATGAGCAAGTCTGTAGGCAATGTTGTAGCGCCGAAAGAAGTAATTAAAGATGTAGGAGCGGACGGCTGGAGGCTTTACTGCATTTCATCTGCAAATCCGGGAGAGGATTTGAAGTTCAACTGGAAAGATTTGAAAGAATCCTATAAGCTCCTAAATATTTTGTGGAATCTGTCAAACTTTGCCAGATACATGGAAACGGAAGATTTCAATCCGGAAGAATATGACTTCAGAAAGAGCGATTTGAAGCCGGAGGATAAGTGGGTACTCTCAAGACTTAATTCATTATCAAAAGAAGTTTCGGATGCATTTGAAACTTACCGGTTTAATGAAATTCCATCTATACTTAATGAATTTATTGTTGAAGACTTTTCCAGATGGTATGTCAAACTAATTAGGGAAAGAACATGGGTTTCTGCGAAAGGAGAAGACAAATTAGTTGCATTCAAAGTTATGTATGAATGCCTGAAAAACTTTTTGAAAATTGCATCTCCGGTAATTCCTTTCCAGACAGAGAAAATTTATCTTGGTTTAATCAAGCCCTTAAGCAAGGACCTTCCAGAGTCAATTCATTTATTTAACTGGCCTGAAGCCGATAAATCTTTTATTGACGAACAATCAGAAAAATACATGAAAATTGCAAGAGACATTGTAGAAGCTGCAAGATATGCAAGAGAAGATGCTGAAATAAAACTCAGGTGGCCTTTGAAAGAACTGGCGATTGAGGGGGACGGGGAAGTTAAAAATGCGGTTAAACAGTTCAAAAATATTGTAAAGAAACAGGCAAATGTAAGGAAGGTAAGTTTTGGAAAAGTTAAAGGAATGGAAAAGGATTTTGAAGATGGAAAAGTCCATTTAGATACTGAATTAACAAGAGACATTCTGAAAGAAGCCCTTTCAAAAGAATTAATGAGAGCTGTTCAGAGATTAAGAAAGAAAGAAGGACTGGATGTTGAAGATAGTATCAAACTTTATGTTTCAAGCTCAGATAAATTTGTTGAAGAATCAGTTTATGAATATTCAAAAGATATAACTAAAAAAGTCGGAGCAAAAGAACTTAAAGTAATATCAGAACCTATACAAACAGAGCCGGTCAGAGAATTTGAGTTCAAGGATAATAAAATTCAGGTCGGTTTTGAAAAGATATAAATTCGGGCCCGTAGCTTAGCCTGGTTGGAGCGCACGCCTTATATGGCGCCGTTTCATTCAATGTGAAGCACGCTGAGGAAAGCGTGAGGTCTGGGATTCAAATTCCCACGGGCCCACTATAAACTTTTAATTAATAATGAAGCACATCCTTTCAAAAAGAAACACAATATCCCTTTTAGCGGGGTTCGGTACTAGTGTAATTTTTCTTCTGTTCCCTTTGTATGCTGAATCTTTGGGAGCAGGCTATGAATTAATAGGACTTATTGTTTCAATTTACGCTGCCTCATCAGCGATTACATTTTATTTTGCCGGTCATTTCTCAGATTCAAGAGCTTTACGAAAATATCTAATATGTGCTGGACTTCTTTTAATGACAGGTTCTGCTTTATTTCATTATATGGCAGACTCAATTAGTATTCTTACATTAGCCAGGATAGGCTATGGTCTTGGACTTGGACTTTATACTGGTCCTATAATTGCATATGTTGGAAGGAAAGGATCCAGGAAGAAGATAGGAAGTTTTCTTGGATACTATGCGCTTGGCTGGGGCGCAGGTGTTTTTACTGGAGGCTACTTAACAAATATTTTAAATTTTAATACTTTATTTGCATTATTCTCTATCCCTTCATTCGCTGCTTTTTTAGTTTCACTTACAATCCCTAAACAAAACATTTCAAGGATCGAGATTCCTTTGTTCCCTGTTGAGTTAATAAAAGATAATTCAAAATTATTTTCTTCGTTTTTCCTTAGAAATCTAACGGCTCAAGCAATATGGATGATCATGCCACTCTACGTGGTTTCTTCTTTAGGCGGGAGCAGTGCTACTGTTTCTTATTTATTTGGAATTAATTCAATTGTTCAGTTCTTTGTAATGAATGCAATAGTCAGATTTAAATTCAAAGACGTTTCTCTTGTTAAGTTCGGTTTTATTTCTTCGGTTATTGTTTTTGTTTTAATCGCACTAGCAACTTCTGTTAAATTTTTAATTCCTGTATTTTTCCTTTTGGGAATTGTATGGGCGACCCTTTATGTCGGTTCAAATAATTATCTGATTAAAAACAACAAAGAGAAAGCAACTCTGGCTGGTCTTCTGCAGTCTAGCAGGAGTATGGGCATAATTATTGGTCCTGCGATTGCCGGAGTTTTGCTGAATTTCTACGGTTTTAGGTATACTATCTTATTGTTAACTATAATTTCAGTAATTGCAGCATTAATTGGAGTGATGATAAAAGAATAAAAAGGTTTAAATGTGAATACCACTACTCACATAGAGATAATAAAGTATCGAACATAAACAAACGCCCCGGTGGTGTACTCAACGGCAGCTTTTTCTTTAGGAAAGAAAAACCTGGGAAAAAGAAAAGCTGTGTTTAAGTAGAAAGTTGGTACATATCGGGCATAAAACAAACGCCCCGGTGGTGTAGTCCGGCCAATCATTCGGCCCTTTCGCGGCCAAACTTTTCCGCTAAAGGACAAAAGTTTGATCAAAAAGCGGTCTTCGACCCCTTTTGTTCAATGCGAAAAAAGATGGAGAAGTAGGCTGAAGAAAGGCTGAGACCCGGGTTCAAATCCCGGCTGGGGCATATTTTACTTTTAATTGAATTCCCCTAATTTCAGACCAAAATTATTATATACTCCTTTCGTATTCTTTAAGCAAGAGGTGAAATATATTGAAAATTAGCGAAGTTATTGCTCAACAGTCAGCAACACTGAAAAATGTTGAAGTCACTGAAAAGGACGAACCTAGAGAATTCCAGAAATACGGTAAAACTCTTAGAGTCTGCAACGGAACAATCAAAGACGATTCCGGAGAAATGCAGCTAACTCTTTGGAATGATGAAGTTGACCAGATCAGTGAAGGCGACAAAATCGACATTGTAGATGGTTGGGTAAAAGAATGGCAGGGAGACCTTCAGATATCATCCGGAAGAAACGGAAAAATCGCAAAAGCCGGATCTGACTCCAGTTCAGAAAGTTCTAAAGACTCAAAGAAATCAGAATAACTAAAAAATTCTTTTTTAGCCCGTTTGGAAGATTTAAATAATTAGTTGATTATATAGTCAGTACTATCGCGGGAGTTCCGGAGCGGCCAAACGGGTTGGACTCAAGATAACTTTCTTGAGTGTTGAGGCATTCCAATGCTTATGATATGAGAAATCCAATGGCTTAGTGCCTTCGCAGGTTCGAATCCTGTCTCCCGCATAACCTTTTTTCTTTTTCAATAAATTTGTTCAAAAAGAAAAAAGCTTAAACAAAAAAGAAAAACAGGTCCTACGTTCCGTGCTTACCTTCCAATTTATATGCACGGAAATAAGACTCGCTAAACTCGTACCTTTTTCCCTCTAACTTTTTTATCCATAATTTTTTATACTTCCAAATTAATTAAATTACTGATTGAAGATGGGCATTTTCGAAAGTAAAATAAAAAAGAAAGTAAAAAAGCGAAAGAAAAGTCTGGCCGAGTTGGCCAATAAAAAATGCAAAGGTGTTAAAATAAAAGATCTGGATAATTTTGAAAAGATCAAAATTAAAAACACCGAAGGAAAAGGGAAATTTAAAATAAATTTCAAAAATGAACATGCATTTAATGTGATTTTTGATATAATTGATAACTATCATTACCGAGAAGTTTCTTTCAAAAGAGGAATGCTCATTGTTTATGTAGGAGATTATGCTTTCGGCAAACTTCAGTCTACTCTGAGGAACTAATGGGTTTTTAGCTGTTTTTACTGCTTTGTAAAGAAAACTTTACAAGAAGTAAAGGTTTATATACTATATGTTATTATTTCTTTACAATGGAGAATAAAATACGACAATTAAGAGCCGCGCACAGATTAACACAGGCAGATCTGGCGGATGTCCTGAATGTTTCAAGGCAGACAATCATTGCAATAGAAAATGGAAAATGCGTACCTTCTTTGAAAATTGGGATGAAAATTGCAGATTATTTTGGAGTGAAAGTAGAGCAGATTTTTAAGCTTGGAAAAAAGAAACCGGACAAGAAGGAAGAAAAGAAAGAAGATTTTGATGCAAGAAGGCACGGATATAGATAATTAATAAATTTGCGCCAGAAGAATTCCAATTACTGCAACTATTACACTGATTATTGCAGCGATTGCTCTGAGCCAGCCCGGATCTTTATACCAGGGTTTTTCAGATTTATTTGAAAAGAAAATATTTGTTTCTTTTTTAGATTTAATTTTTTCAGCTTCGGCTTTAGTTTTCTTTGCCTCTGCTTTAGCTTTCTTCTTTTCAGTCTTATATTTGGCCTTAGCTTTTTTCTTTTCAATTTTTTCTTTATCTTTACTATTCATTTCTGATTTATATTTGGAGGTAAACTATATAAATAACTTGAGTGTACTAAAAAGAGCTGATTGTTTTATACACATGAAGCGCGCGCTGTAAATGGTTGGGAGAAACTATTTACATTGAAAATCCACGGCCCTCTAGGCGAATGGCCTTTATGCAAATATTGACTAACCGAGGGGTCTCGCCCGCAGTCGTGGTATAATGAGGACAAATCAGAATTGATTTGCATCTGATGTTTGGCTCGGTGAGAAGCAAAACCTGGTTGTTCGTCCGTCGAACTAAGTTTCGACGGTTTAATTCCGGTTGATCCTGCCGGACCGGACTGCTATTGGGATTCGACTAAGCCATGCGAGTTTTCCGCAAGGAGGCAGAATGCTGAGTAACACGTAGGTAACCTAACTTCAGGAGGAGGATAACCTCGGGAAACTGAGGATAATACTCCATAGTTTTAAGATACTGGAATGTTCTTAAAATAAAAGCCTCGGCACCTGAAGATGGGCCTGCGGCCTATCAGGCTGTTGGTGGGGTAAAGGCCCACCAAACCGTTGACGGGTAGGGGCAGTGAGAGCTGGAGCCCCCAGATGGGTACTGAGACACGGACCCAAGCTCTACGGAGTGCAGCAGGCGCGAAACCTTCGCAATGCACGCAAGTGCGACGAGGGGATCCCAAGTGTTCTTGCTATTGCAAGAACTTTTCTTACGTGTAAATAGCTTAAGGAATAAGGGCTGGGTAAGACAGGTGCCAGCCGCCGCGGTAATACCTGCAGCTCAAGTGGTCTGGAATTTTATTGGGTTTAAAGCGTTCGTAGCCGGGTCTGTAAGTTTTCTGTGAAATCCAACAGCTCAACTGTTGGGCGTGCAGAGGATACTACAGGCCTTGGGACCGGGATGGGCCAAGAGTACTCTCAGGGTAGGGGTGAAATCCAATAATCCTGAGGGGACTACCTGTGGCGAAAGCGCTTGGCTAGAACGGGTCCGACGGTGAGGAACTAAAGCTAGGGGAGCGAACGGGATTAGATACCCCGGTAGTCCTAGCCGTAAATGATGCAGACTAGGTGTCACTCTCCCTTCGTGGGAGTGTGGTGCCGTAGGAAAACCGATAAGTCTGCCACCTGGGAAGTACGATCGCAAGGTTGAAACTTAAAGGAATTGACGGGGGAGCACAACAAGGGGTGGAGTCTGCGGTTTAATTGGATTCAACGCCGGAAATCTCACCGGGGGCGACAGCAGTATGAAGGTCAGGTTGACGATCTTACTAGACTCGCTGAGAGGTGGTGCATGGCCGCCGTCAGTTCGTGCCGTGAGGTGTTCTGTT
>JAWOEA010000043.1:0-12416 GCA_046483005.1 Candidatus Undinarchaeales archaeon | reverse complement strand
CTTTGGACCTGCTCTTTACGGAGCCCTCGGTCTATGGCGTCGCTGATGATGAGGCTCTGGCCGAGGCACTCAAGGCCGGACCGCCTGCGATCCTGTCCGTCATGCCGGGTGGCAGTGCCGATGCGTGGCCCGCCTACATGCCAAAGCCTGATCTGGACGTCGATTTGGGTTCGCTCGCCGCGCCGGAGCACCTGCTGTTTCCCGTGCCGGAAGTGGCGGCCGGAGCCGCTGCATCAGGTCACGTCACAGGCGTACCCGATGCCGACGGAGTCTTCCGTCGACTCGCGCCTTTCTGCCGATTCGACGGTATCGATATCCCCGCACTCGGTCTGGCGACCTGGCTGGCCGCGCAGTCGGCATATAAATGATAAATTTCTTCAGTTATGTAAGGCATTACAGGAGCCATTAATTTAAGTGAGTTCAGTACTGTCTGGTAAAGTACATATTGAGCCGGCTCTTTTCCAAGTTCATATTTGTCCGGATTGTAAAGTCTGTCTTTGACAATCTCAAGATAGTTGTCGCAGAAGTCATGCCAGAAGAAATCTTCTGTCTGTCTTTTTAACTGGACATATTCATATTTTTCAAGAGAATCCGTTACTGACCTAATTAAATTGTTTAATTTTGAGAGCATCCATTTATCTACTATTCTTAATTTATCCGGTTCGTTTTCTTCATAGTTTTCCAGATGCATTAATGCAAATTTTGAAGCATTCCACATCTTATTTGAAAACTTTTCAGCTGTTGCAAGATCCTTTTCTTTGAAAGGAAGGTCTTCTCCAAGACTTGAACCTGCCGCCCAGAATCTAAGAGCGTCAACTGAATATTTTTCAATCATCTTTTTTGGATCTACGACATTTCCTTTTGACTTTGACATTTTCTTTCCGTTCGGGTCAAGAGCCCATCCTGAAATCATTATATCTTCAAATGGATTTTTATCATTATGAAGCTGGCTTTTTACAACTGTATTGAAAAGCCAGAAGGTAATTATATCATGAGCCTGCGGTCTCAGAGACATTGGATAAATATCCTCATATCTGTCCGGAACCAGCTCTGCTGCAATCTGCGGAGTCATTGAACTTGTCGCCCAGGTATCTAAAATATCTTCCTCTGGTTCAAAATCGGATGAACCGCACTTGCATTTTTTATCTGGTTTGTCTTTCAATGGGTCTATCGGCAGTTTCTCTTTGTCCGGAAGGACAGGTTCTCCGCATTTTTTGCAGTACCACACCGGAATAGGAACTCCAAAAAATCTCTGCCTTGAAATGCACCAGTCCCATTGAAGTCCTTCAATCCAATTTGTATACCTGTTAATCATATGCTCTGGATACCAGTTCATTTCTCTGCCTGCTTTCAGGAGTTTGTTTTTCAAATCCAAATATTTAATGAACCACTGAGTAGTATGCAGAATTTCAATATCTGTCCCGCACCTTTCATGAACATTTACAGTATGTGTAATCTTTTTTCTGCCTTTAATCAGTCCTTTTTCTTCAAGGTCTTCTATAATTTTCTTTCTTGCTTCCTTAATTTTAAGTCCTTCATATTTTCCTGCAAGCTCAGACATTTTTCCGTCTTCAGTTATTGACATTTTCAGAGGCAGGTCGTGCGCCCTGTACCATTCAATATCTGTCTGGTCTCCGAAGGTGCAGCACATAACGACTCCGGTTCCTTTTTCTTTGTCTACTCTTTTATCTTCAAGAATTGGAACTTTCTGATTGAATAGAGGGACAACTGCTTTTTTTCCTACAAGCTCTTTGTTCTTTTCATCTTCCGGATGAACAAAAATTGCTACACAGCTGGATAAAAGTTCAGGCCTTGTTGTTGCAATAATTAAATCAGAGCCGTCTTCAAGTTTAAAAATCAGGTCAGCAAATTCTGATTCAAGTTCTTTGTCTTCAAGTTCAACCTGAGCCAGTGCCATATGGCATTTTGGACACCAGATTGTCGGATCTTCTTTTCTGTAAATTCTGTCTTTATCATAAAGGTCTAAGAAAGATTCCTGAGAAATTCTTCTGCAGTGTTCATTTATTGTTGTATAAAATAAATCATAGTCAGCTGAAATTCCGATGTTTTTCCACTCCTGAATATATTCCGGTCTTAGTTCTTCTTTCAGAACTTTAAGGCAGAACTTAGTAAATTCGTCTCTTTCCATATCTTGATGCCTAACTCCTTTTTTTCTTTCAATTAGTCTTTCAGTCGGCAGTCCGTTGTCGTCAGTTCCAAATGGATAGAAAACATTATATCCTGCCATTCTTCTATATCTGGCAATTATGTCCATCTGAGAATAGGAGTAGGCGTGTCCTATATGCATCTCTCCAGATACGGTCGGAGGAGGCGTGTCTATAGAGTAAACTGGTTTTTTACCCTTAGGGTCAAACTTATAGATTTCTTTTTTTTCCCAGAACTCCTGCCACTTCTCTTCTGCTTTATCCGAGTCGTATCTTTTTGGAAGCTTCATAGCCATAAAGTATAATATCTATTTTTAATATGTTTTTCCTGTTAAAATCCAAATATGTTTTTAAAGAAATTTCTAAATTTTGAAAAGAAATTTAATTTATTTTCCTTTTTCTGAGCTCCAGTTTCTTCTGTTTCATTTTCTTCAGTTAAGTTTTCCGGTTCAGACTCTTTTTCATTTTCTTTTTCAATTACTCTAAAAGTAATACTTTTTTCAAATTGGTGTTCGTTTGAAGTAAATGTTAAGTCTATAGGATAATCTCCTGTTTGAGCATCCTCCGGAATAGTTATATTTAATCTATATGTTCTTGTTTCAAGAGGAGGGGCAGATGCAAAAAATTCAGGCGAGTGGTTATGCTTGAAATTTATTCCTTCTGTTTTCATTCTTACATGCGAAAGACCGCATTTCATATCCCAGATTGTTATATTTATTTTAGCAGTTGAATTTTTGTATATTTCAGTATCTCCTGTTGTATTTATTTTAAATGAAGGAATGCATCCGGAAACAGATTTGGTCGGATAAATAGAGTTTACTGTAGCTGTTGCATAAATTCCTGAAATTGAAATAAAGAGCATCAACAGACATGACAGCATTAATTTATTTATTTTCTCCATTTCAGTATTCAATATGTTTCCCTCATATAAACTTTTTACCCTGTACATTAAATTTAAATACTACATTTATCACTAAATAGTAGTGACAAACTAAGAAGTGATTTAAAATGGAGCTAATGTCCGTACTAATTGAATTCCTCAGCAGAGAAAATCCGATTGAATTAGCTGGTTATACAGTTGATGTCTGGCCGTTTGAGCTTGGAATTATTCTGGGGTTTGCTAGTTTTTTGATGATGATTTTTCTTTTTTCAAGAGCTTACAGTCCACTTGCTTCCGGAAAACTTACTGGTTTTTTTGGAAGCGTATTTGTCATTCCTGCCATTGAAGAGCTTATATTCAGGCTGGTCATGATTACTCTTTTAATTTATGCATTCGGCTCTCCCTGGATTGCAATTCTAATTTCTGCATTTCTTTTTGCTACTGCACATATACCTTCAGGAGGCGGTTTCAAGTTTATCGGAACTTTTCTAATGAGCTTGTTGTATGGATTTGTTTTCGTTGAATTTGGAATAATTTCGCCAATAATTGGTCATATGACTCATAATTTCTTATCGGGGGTGTCCGGATGATTTTAAATCCAGTTGAATTTCTTACAACTCTCCAGCCTTGGTATTATATACCAATAGCATTGGCTTTAATTAGTCTGGGCATTGCACTTCCTCTGCATTCTTTAATGACCACTTACGGATACAGGATAAGACATAAAACATCATGGACTGTTCTTTTCGGACCTCTTGCTGAAGAGGTTTTATTCAGATTTATTCTTCTTGTATTTCTAATTGAAATCTTCGGAGTGCTTCCTGCGGTTGGAGCAGTTACCATAATCTATTCAATATATATGGCGTCAGTTTACGGACCTCAGTTTGCTGCAGACGGGCTTGTTATAGGGGCTTTGTTCTCTCTGGCTTTCCTTGAGTTCGGTCTTCCCATAGTTATTCTTGCTCATATTCTCTACAGTACCATTTTTCTGGTCTGGTAATCTTTTTATATTAAAAGAGACACTATTCTTCTGGAGGTAGTTTAAATGGAAGCGAATCTATACTCAAACTCTGAAGAACTTGAAGGTCTTATTGACAATCTGCATAAAAATATCGACAACTCTCTTAATGTAGACAAGGCAAGAGCCAACTTTGAAGAGATGGCGCATCATCTGAATAAGAAAAAAGGAAAGCTGAAGGAAACTCTTACAATGCTTGAAAATACTAAGGAGACTTTAGATGAAGAAATGCAGAGAAGAATTCAGGAAGAACAGGATCTTTCAGAAAGATTGAATGAGCTAACAGCTGAAAAATCCAAGCTTGAAGCAGAAATCAGAAATAGTGAACACAGAATAAAGAATATCCAGACTGAAAAGAAAAAGCTTGAGTTTCTGGCTCACAATCTGAAAGGAACTCTGAATGAGATGCATTCAAAGGTTTCAAGAGTACTTTAAGGAAGATTTTTAACGAGGGAAAGTGCCTTGTTTATAATTTCATTTCCGTTCTCTAGGGCGGGCTCTCCATGTCCGGTAAGAAGTATTTTGACATCAAGTTCCGACAATTTTTTAACTGATTTTTTCAGATTTTCCGGATTTCCTCCTATGTCCGTTCTTCCGACTGAGCCTGTTGAAAAAATAGTGTCCCCGCTTATCAGTATTTTCTTTTCTTTATTGTACAGACAGACTGCACTTGAATGATGTCCCGGAGTTTCAATTATTTCAAATGAGCCGATTTTCTTTTTACCTTTTAGGTCTTGTTCCTTTAAAATTTCAGCTCCTGTCTTTTCTCTGATAAATTCATTTGCTCCTGTATGGTCAAAATGAGAATGAGTATTTACGATATATTTCAGCTCCTTTTCATCAATATACCTTTTAATAAATTCCAGAAGTTTTTCTTTATTTGAACCGTCTCCAGTATCTACTAGGAAAACAGGTTTTTCTAATATAAGGTAGCAGTTGGAGCTGAACTCAGCTCCTTCAAACATCCTGATGTTTTTTGAAACTTTCATAGAATCAAGTTGAAACCAGAGTTGAGGTTACAGAAATTTCAGGTATTGTTCTTATTTTATCAAAAATAAAGGAGTTGAGCTCGTCCATATTCTTTGCTTTGAGTTTTGCAATAATGTCAAAGTCTCCGTACACTACTTGAACATCCTGAATTACTGAAAGTTTTTCCAGTTTCTCTCTTACTTCTTTTTCTTTTCCTGCTTTTGTTGTAATTAAAATAAATGCTGTTACCATTTGTCTCATTTTTTCAAATGCCTTGTAGCTATATAAATTTTTCTTAGATAATCAGGTAAGCAAAGGCAATGAATCCAGCAGAAATTGTTGCAATTTCAGAAACAGCTATTATTTTGGTCAGTTCGTCCGCTCCTGTAAAATAAGTATATGGTATGTCTGAAATAATGGAGCCGGCTGTAACTAAAAATGCTCCGATAAGTCCTACTTCAGGTCCTAGATATCCGGTAAGGAATAGAATAGTTATTATTAAAATATGTGCGGCTCCGTACAGAAATCCAAGAATCCCTGCGAGAGCATAGAAGACAAAAAAGAGCCCTCCGGCCAGAATCTCTCTAATAATATAGTACATTACTACAAAGAATGAAACAAACAGGAGCGTTCCTGTTATGGAAACCGGTTCAAATTTAATCTTTTCAGCCCCTCCGCTTTTTTTGTAAAATATGCCAGTTGAACTTGCTGAAATCAAGAACATAACTCCCATCGGAAGTACAAATGTTTTAGGAGGAGCCAGATAAAATCCAAGGAAAGCGCCAATAATTAACATGATTAAGAAATTCCTTGCAATTGCAACAGTATTTGCAAGCATTATACTCGTTCCGGCAGTCCAGCTGAAGCTCTCATCTTCAGCAGCTTTCGGAGCCAGAGTGCTTGCAGCCAGAGTGCTTCTTCTTAAACCCGCGCCGAATCCGAGGCTTATTGTTGTCTGTTCAAGAGAAAGAAAAATCGAGCCGATATATATTAGGTATTGGAGAAGAATTGCAAGAACAGTTAAACCGATTATATTTCTAACTGCCAGATCTCCAAGAGGTAGCATGTAGCTTGAAGGAGTTATGAAAAAGGCAGCCGCTCCGTATGTTAAAAACAATGTAATTAAGAAAAATATCCCGTGAAACTTTTCATGAAGAACAACTCCTTTTTTCCTTGCAAGCAGAACTATTCCAATGTATAATCCGAGAGTAACATAAATTGGAAAAAGAATATACTTTGCTACCGGCGGAATGATTCCTGTCAGGAAGTCTGTGATTGCCATGGTTTATGTTAGGTTTTGAATATTAAATGTATTCTCTATTCCAGATTCAGTCTCTTAATAACAAATTCCTTATCCAAACTCATGATGAAAGGACCCAGCCTTGGTCCGTGGCTTTTTCCAATTAGTGCCTTGTAGGATGCCTGGAAGAATTTTTTAGGACCTACTGTTCTTTTAGCAATGTCAAATATTTCAGATTCAAGTTCATCTTTTTTTATTTCCTTTTCTTCAAGTACATCTGCAAGCTCTCTTAATGCCTGTTTCTGTTCTGAAGAGAGAGCTTTTGCCTCCGGAGGAACTTCCGGCTGAATCACAAATTTATACTGTTCCGGAGCAAATTCCTTTATCCAATTTTCAGCGGATTCCAGTCTTTCATTCAGGTATTGTTTGTCCTTTTTATCCAGTTTTTCTGGAACTGCTTCCATTCCTTTTAATCTTTCAACTGCTTTCTTCTTGTCAAAATTGACTGCCTGAATAACCATTGCAGCATCTCCCAAAGGAACCTGAGGAGGAAGCTTTTTAGGAAGTTTTCCTACATGAGCCAGTTCATATATTCTGCTTTCATGCATCTTATCTTTTTCATTTACGTCCTCTTCTTCATCAAAGTAAATTCTTTCAGTTCTGTCATATCTGTTGTAAAGTAAAAGAAGCTTGTTTGTTTCAACCGGGTCAAAATCAATTACTGCTTTAGGTCTAGTTCTTACTAATAAATATCTGAGCATTTTTGGAGGAACCTTTTCTGATATGCTTGCAAAGTTTGCGCCGACCCCTTTTGAAGTAGACATCTTCTTTCCTCCTAATGTAAAGAATTCGTATCCTCTTCCGATGTTTTTTCTTGTTGATGGATAAGGAGGAGTTATATCATAAACTTCATCGGCAATTGCAATTGAAACTTCTCTGGATCCCTTTCTTGTAAAATGGTCTTTTCCCGCCGTTTCATAAGCTACGCCAATTGAGAACCACTTGGCAGCCCATTCAACTTTCCAGGGAAGTTTTCCATTTCCGTCATACGGGGAAATTTCTCCTTCATGTCCGCACCCTTCCGCCCAGTCAACTAAATCCTGCTCGCATTTGTATTTTAAAACTTCATTTTCTTTGTCCCATTCATATGCAAGCGTCGTTCCAAGTTTTCCGCATTCTTCGCAGATTGGGTTGAAAGGGAGCTTTTCAGTTCCGACTGATTCTTCGTAAATTCTTTCATAAATGGACTGGATTTTGTCTGCATTGTCAAGAGCAATCTTTATTGCTTCATTGAATTTGCCGTCTATGTATGATTTTCCTGTACTTTGAATTTCAGCCTCAATTCCAAATTCTTCAAATTTTTCAGTGCATTCTTTAAAATAATAATCAGCATAATTGTCATATCCGGGTCTCGGACTTGGAATATTTTTGAAAGGAACGCCCAGATATTTATTGTATTTTCTTTCTTCTAAATAAGAAGGAATCTTGTCAAATGGGTCGTAGTCGTCAGCACTTAAAATGAATTTTGCATCCATTCCGTTGTCGCGCATTGCCTTCGCTACAGTATCGTGGATTATCCAGCCTCTCCCGGAGCCGATGTGTATATGTCCTGAAGGCGTCTTTTCGTCCAGGCAGATGAATCCTTTTTCTTCTGAAGTCTTTTTTAGATAGTCGTCTTTCTCTGCTCTTTCCTTTACTTTTCTTGCAATCTGGTCCGCCCAGAATAAGCTCTTTTTAGTCATACTGATTTTCTATATGCAGTTGTTAATATAAATCTTGGTATTTTTAGAAATAAATTTATAACCAATCAAGAACATCTAAGTATTATGGCAAAAAAAGCTGAACTCCCAAGTCTTGAAGAAGTTGAATGCATTCTGAAGCAAATACAGGATGATTTTTTGGAAATCCTCGGAGATTTTAAGGTAGTTACTATTCTCAGTGCAAATGTCCGGCAGCTTAGAATATCCGATTCTAAAATTTCTTACTTGAGGGAACATAATGACAGAATAAAGAACATGTATCGAAACCTTCTCAAAATAGAAGAGGACTGCGTAAAAGATGAATACCTTTCTAAAGAAGTCTGTGAACTCGATTTTAAAATATTAACAAATATGTCCAATCTCATTGACAAAATAATAAATAAAAAAACAATATCTAAAAATGACTATCAGCAGTATAATTCTTTAAGAAATCTCTTATCATCAACGGGTTCTATGTTTTTACTTTGCATACGATTGTCAGCTGTCACTTTAAGAAAAGCTAAAAGTAAAGATGAGGCCCTTAACTGGCTGGAAGAGAAAATAGACAAGTCCAAAAAGGATACCAAATCATACAAAAAATTTGTCAAAAGCATCAAGAAAGCAGATAGTCCAGATTTTAAACGGGATACCTTAGATGGAGTAAAGAAAAAGCGAAAGAAATTGGAAAGACAGATGAAATTATATGAAGAAAATTTCAATGATAAAAAGCCACTGGAAATAGTTGAAATTGATTTTTAACTTTCTTTAAATTCCATAACCTTAATATATCCTCTAATATTATCAACAAAAGAAATGATAACTATACATGCAAAAGTAGCAGTCGTTCTCGCCCTGATAATTGTAGGGTATGTTTATTTTAGAAATACAAAAGGAAAAGGACCCGTGCTTCTGCATAAAACCAAGCATTTCATAAAATTCATTGACAGACTTGCAAACTTAAGTAAAACTTTTTGGAATATTTTCTTTTCAATCGGAGTAGTTTTTGGATTCTTTTTCATGGCGTTCATATTTCTTAGTTTGTTTTCAAATGCGGCATTCATTGCAAGCACGCCGGGGGCCGGAGAAGGAGTCATGCTGGCTCTGCCGGGAATTACCATACCGTTTATAGGACCTATTATTGCGTTAATAATTTTAGTTTTTGTACATGAGTTCTCTCACGGAATTATGGCAAGAGTCGAAGGAGTAAAGATTAAATCCGTCGGAGTTGCACTTTTAGGTTTCCTTCCAATAGGGGCTTTTGTCGATCCCAGTGAAAAAGAGATTCAGAAGTTAAAACCATTCAAAAGACTGAAAATATTTGCAGCCGGACCTTTCTCAAATATAGTTCTTGCTGTTTTATTATTAATTGTCCTGTCTTTTGCATTCATACCTGCATTTACAACTTCATTTGAGGGGGTAAAGCTTACTAAAGTTGAATCCGATATGCCTGCTGAAGACTATGGTCTTGAAGAAGGAATTATAATTAACAAAGTCAACGGGGAAAAGGTAGATGATATAATTCAGTTCTCTTCAAAACTAAATGAACTCGGTCTGGAGCCCGGAGATTCTGTCCGCCTTAGTACAGACAGTACAACCTATAATGTAAAGACTATCGAAAAGAATGGCGGAGCTTATATCGGAATACACTTCTGCAGCCAGTTGTCCGGAGGAAAGATTGCTAAGCTCTTTGCCCTAATGGGTCCGGGCATATTTTTGAAACAAAGCCTGATTAATCCGGAATGTTATCCTGTTAAATACGGCTCTGCATCCGTTTTCTGGTTCATATTCGGTGTTTTAAAATGGACAATCCTTTTGAATTATGCAATTGGCTTAATTAACCTGCTTCCTGTCAAGCCATTGGACGGAGGATTGATGGTTGAAACTGTTGTAAATAAATTTGTTGAAAATAAAAAACTTGCAGCGAACATAGTTTACGCCATTTCTTTCTTTGGTTTATTAATATTACTTGTTAATTTGATTGGTCCCAGCGCATGGCAGGCATTAGGATCACTTGGTTAGTGTTACTACTGAGCAGTGATAGAAAAGCGTTAGGTGGAAAACTATTTATCTGTTGGGATTCACTTATTTGAAACGACAGGAATTTAAAAAATTCCATTTAAAAGTCGAAAGAGTTTTGATATAATGGCAAGAAAGAAAAAATCAAAAAAGACAAAGACAAAAAAGAAAAAGTCGAGAAAGAAATCTAAATCCAAAAAGAAAAAGCGCTCAAAATCTTCTAAAAAATCTAAAAAGTCGAGAAAGAAATCTAAATCCAAAAAGAAGAAGTCTAAAAAGAGCAGAAAGAAAAAGTCAAAGAAAAAGTCCAAAAAGAAAAGTAAGAAGTCCACGAAGAAAAAGAAGTCTAAAAAAAGCAAGAAGGCAAAGAAAAAGTCCAGAAAGAAATCAAACGCGGAAAAAAGAAAACAATATTCTCCTCAGGAAACTAAAGGTTCAACATCTGAAGCTGAATTTCTTGAAAATGAACTTTATAAGAGTTTTATTAAAAGTATTGTAGGCGAAGAAGGAATGGATGTCGTTCATCATCTTTCGAACGGAGAAATTAGCGATGTAGAACTGACTGAAAAAATTTCTGAAACACTTGAAAATAAATCCGGGAAGAAAAAGAAGTCTAAAAAAAGCAAGAAGTCGAAAAAATCCAAAAAGAAAAGTAAGAAATCCAAGAAGAAAAAGAAAGACTCAAAGGATTCTGAAGAGAATCCAAAAATGAAGCCGAACATTGTCAGAAAATATTTGTATGCTTTGTATGAGGCAGGAATTGTTTCTTATAGAAGGCATAGGTCGAAATCCGGCTGGTATACATACTACTGGAAAATACATCCCGAAAGAATTGATTCTGTTATTTCTGAAAATTACGGGAAAGAAATTAAACAGCTTAAAGATCTTTTGAATCACGAAAAAGAAAACCATTTCTATAAATGCCAAAATGAATGCGTCCGGGCTGTTTTTGAAAAAGCTGCTGAATGGGAATTCCAGTGCCCCGAATGCGAAGAAAAACTTGAGTTTGTTGACAATACTGAAAAGATAAATGAGCTTGAAACGGCAATCTCAAAGCTTTCAAAAAAGATGGCTTTTGAAGGTTAGTTATTAACTCTATTAACCGACGGCAGTTAAATTAATTTTATATATCCTAAAACATTCTCTCTTTCTGAGGTGATCTAAATGGGAAATCTACCTGATTTCAAAGCAGTAACTAAAGTCGGCGACAAAAGATGGAATGACGTCGGTGCCGGCTGGAAGAAAGACGACAAAGTTTCAATCCAGCTGAACACTTCGCCGCTCCCTGCAAAAGGGAAAATTAATTTCTTGTTAGTTCCGAACAGCAACAACGGAAAGGACGAGGAATAAACAAAAAGAAGGGCCGTTCCTGAAAAAGGGCGGCTCTTTTTATTTTTAAAATGGAAAAAATATATGTTGATACGCACATCTTTATTTCAAACAGAAACTCTTATAAGCAATCCAAAAGACCAAATTTATGGAAATGAAAAGAAAAATATTGATTTTACTCCTGTTGACGGCAGCTGTATTTTCCGGATTTAAGCTTGCAGATGCTTCCGCATCTTCGCCAACAGGTATGGCTCTTTATGAAAGCGGAGAAAACAATTTCGAAGTATGCAGTGTATCTGATTTTAATTCTCCTAAGAAGTATCAGGTAAAGATAACTCCTGAAATCAGTTCAACTGCAGTTAAAGAAAGCAGAGCAGGCGAAACTGATTTGGAAAAAACAATGCTTCTGTATGAATATGTTTCCGAAAATTATGATTACGAGCTTTTTTCAAACTGGAGAAATTCAGAGGAAATTCTGAAAAGCAGCTCCGGAGACTGCGCCGACCAGTCTGTTCTTTTAACAGCTCTTTTAAGGAGTATAGGAATTGAATCTTATGTAGTTGAAGGAAACGGACATGCATGGACTGCAGTCCATTTAGAAGACAACTGGATTCAAATAGATCCTACTTCAGATAATTTTTGGCATGTTGAATCCTGTTTAAATTCTAAATGCGAAAACCATGGAATTTATGAAGAAGCAGATTCAATGTTTAATGAAGAAAAAGTCTTTGTTTGCTGATTATTTAATTAAATGACCTCAACGCCGGGGACGAGGTTTGAACTCGCGAATGACCGGGTGAGGTCATCTCCGATCATAAGTCGGACGCGTTAACCGCTCCGCCACCCCGGCAAGATTTATATATAAGTTCTACCAATCTAAATTTGGGTGAGGTCATTTCCGGTTATAAGCCGGATTTGTATTTTTAGAAGTTATTCAGTAGCTGGAGTACTACGGCCAGGGAGCAGAAGTTTTCAAAAAAATAGGCGACAAGTTGAACCTTGCCTCGACTTACGGGAATATGGGCATGGTGTATTATAAAAAGGGGGAACTGGAAAAAGC
>JAWOEA010000004.1:0-109754 GCA_046483005.1 Candidatus Undinarchaeales archaeon | reverse complement strand
TAGGGGCTCCAATTCCTCAAGGGTAGTAGCGTAGTCACCCGCTTCGGCAGCAGTCAGACCCAATAGAAAGTCCTGTGCCAAAACAGCAGGTCCAGACCACACAGTCAAAGCGACCAAAGGCAGTACGAGTAGCATTTTCTTCAAGTTGTTCCGCCGTCAGTGACGGTTACTTTTGCCTCGTAAGCACCGGATGTACCTGCAGAATAAATACCTCCAAGAGTTACATCTACTCCTTCGATTGTTGTGGTTGGGTTTGCAGTTGTCAAGACAACTTCAGAGTCAATTGCACCTAGTTTTGTTGTCCCACTGCTAACAGAGATTACAGTATACTCTTTGCCCATGAACCAGATTTTCTCTCCTTTTACATCGCTTGAAGATATGTTTCCAGTTTCTACATACCATTCGTAGTTCATTGACTGAGAAGTAACTGGCATCACTATTTCATCGTATTGGTCTCCAGTCTGTGAATCAACAGTATCTCTTTCTGCAGCTAAGTTTGCTAAACTGAGCATTACTTTTTCTCTCCATGCATACTCAGTTCCGTTGATATAGATTGGTCCTTTTTCATTGTGGCTGTATAGAAAGTCGACAACACCATCAGATGCATACTCCTCCGGTCCAATTACATCCGTATTCGTTTTTGAACTAAACTCATACGCATAGTTTGACGCATTGTCAAATTCTATATGCCTTTCAACACCTTCAACTTCTGTTGAGATAGGTGTTAGTGAAACCTCGCCTTCTGCTCCGCCTTCGCCTGCTACCTGCATGTTTCCTGCGTAAGCAGTCATGCCCATAGCGGTTACAACGTCTGCGGTTGCAGCGTCTGCGCCTACAACATATAGACCGTTCATTTCACCGTCAGAGGTGATTAGGTCCTGGTAGTCGCTGAGGTCCATTGCTTCTTCTTGTGCTAAAGCTGCTCCTACTAAAGTAGAGCCGATCATGATGGCGCTTCCGAGAGCTGCTCCAGCTTTTTTCCATAAACCTTGCATTGTATATCCTCCTTTTTTTGATATATTTTTTAGTTTTTTGTTGTTTAAAAAAACAAAAACATAAACAACAACAAGCACTCACTTTAGAAGGGTTTATAAATGTTTCTATTGTAGAACCTATTTAACTGCTTGCTGTTGATTTTAAGACAGAAAATGCCCTAAAATCCCAAAATTTACTCTTTTTTTGCTTTTTCGGCTCCCAACTGCTTTAATTTGCCCCTCTGGACAAAAACTGCGTGGGAAAGAGAAGTTACAATATGAGAGATGTCTGCGAGCATATTCTGGGCCTCTCCGATTTCTATTGTAACTTTTTTTGGAGTATGTATTTCATAATAGCTTGGTGAATATAAAAGGGCAATTCGTGTCAGTTTGCCGAAATCGTGAGCTATGAACTCAATTTCGCAGGAATAGCTGAACATATCTTTTTCTGTTTTTTCAAAATCGGAAAAGTCCTTATTAACTATCTGGACTCCGCTTTCCTCTCCCATTCTGTCAATCATTTTAGTAAGGGCTTCTTTGGCGTAGTCCTTGTCATTTCCCTGCACTTCAATTGCAATGGTTGCGTGCATCCATCCGCCGTCTTCTATCTTTTCTCTTTGTTTGTCTGTTAGTTCTGCCATAGCTTTTATAAATTGACTGTAATGCTTTTTATATTGTTTGTTTTGTTTTCGTCCTTAATAAAAGAAGTATAGTTTAGTATTTCGAAAGTTATGTTGTATTCTCCCGGTTCTGAAAATGTTTTTTGATAATTTCTGGTTGAAGAATATGTAATTTCATCGTCATACGGACCGTATTCTTTTGTTTTATTTCCAATTGTTCTTAATAAATGAAGATTATTTTCCTTGTTTTTTCCATAGTTCTTAACCTGAATCTTTATTTTAACTTTCAATTCATTTTCTTCATCCGGCTCCGCTTCAAGTTTTGATATTCCTAAATCATGCTCTGGTTCTGCCGGTTCAGTTTCATTTATTTGAGTTTCATTTTCACTGGGTTCATTGGTCTGGTTTTCTCCCGGTAAAGTTTCATTTGTTTCTTCAGATGAATTTTCACTGCTTTCATTTGAAGAATTGACTATAGCTTCTGCCCGGCTTTCTTCTTCGCTTATGTTTTGCTCCTGTTCATAATATTCTTCAGGCAGAGGAAGGGGCTGGCCGTAGTCTATTTTTTCTTCTGAATTTGTTTGATTAGTTTCAGTTTCTTTTTCTAATAATTCGTTTTGTTCTGAAAAATTGCTGTTAATGTTTTCTTCAGCTTCGGGCATCTCTTCTTGAGCAGATGCTTCAGATAGCTCATAAACAAAAATGATACTAAAGAATATGATTAAGAACAGCAGGATTTTTTGATGTTTATTCAGGTCCATAAAACTACTGCTGTTTTCGGCATTTATAAATTTGATTTAACTGGAGTCAGTTAATTAAAGAAGCAGGTTTATTTCTTCTCCACAATTAGAGCATTTATTTTTGGTAAGATTCGTTTCTTTTATATTGAAGCCGACTCTTCCGATAACTGTTTCTCCGCAGTTAGGGCAGTATGTATTTTCAGCCTCGTTTGAAAAAACATTTCCAATGTAGACATAATTTAATCCTTCTTCTAAAGCGATATTTCTTGCTTTTCTTAGCGTTTTTAATTCGGTTTCAGGAGTATCTTTCATTTTATAGAAAGGCGAAAATCGTGAGAAATGAAGAGGAGTATCTTCTCCTAAATCATAAACAAATTTCGAAAGTTTTCTTAAATCCGATTCATTGTCATTGTAACCAGGAATTATGAGAGTTGTTACTTCTAAGAAAATTCCAAGCTCCTTGCAGAGCTTTGCTGTCTTCTTTACCGGTTCAACAGAAGGAACTCCGCATAGTTCTTTATAATATTCATCCGTGAATGCCTTTAAATCCAAATTCATTGCATCTAAGTATTTTGAAATTTTTCTAAGTGGCTTTTCATTGATGTAGCCGTTTGAAACAAAGGTATTGTACAGTCCTTGTTCATGAGCTAATTTTGCAGTATCGTATGCGTATTCATAGAAGATTGTCGGCTCAGTATATGTGTAGGAAACTCCCTCGCAATCATTTTCTAAGCAAAAATCAACTATTTTTTTAGGTTTTGACTCTCGATATGGAATGTCGTCAATTTTTGCCTGGCTGATTTCCCAATTTTGGCAGAATTTACAATGGAAGTTGCATCCGACTGTTGCAACTGAAACGGTTCTTGAGCCGGGATGGAAGTGGAAAAACGGTTTCTTTTCAATCGGGTCAATTGAAACAGTGCATGGTTTGGCGTAATTCAAAGAATATAACTTACCTTCTTTGTTTTTTCTTACTCCGCAATTTCCGAGCTTTCCTTCTGTAATCTTGCAGTCCCATGGGCAGAGATGACACTGAACCATTTTATTTTTCTTTAGTTTTTCCCAGAACATTGCTTCTTTCATAGTAAAATAGTAATAAAAAGAAGTATAAGTAAATTTTGCGCCTCGGTGGCTCAATGGCAGAGCGACGCTCTCGTAAAGCGTAGGTTGTGAGTTCGATTCTCACCCGGGGCTTTGAAAATTCTTTGGATTATTATCTATATAGATAAAAATTCTCTTGATAGTGGTTTTACTTTCGGGAAATATTCTATATAAATGTAGTTTGTACGACTTACAGCAGTACTCAAACCTACAGCTACTTCTTAACACTGCTGCCCAAGTAAAGCATGGATGCATATCCGGAGCTAATTCCAGAGATGTAGAAAATTGCTCTTACTATAAGAGTTGCAGCGACTGCAGAGGCTATTGGTATTCCTGCAGCAGTGGCAATTGCGATTATTAAAATTTCAGTAACTCCTACCCCACTTGGGAGCATTACCAGAAATCCAACCAATTCTGAAAGAGTTATCAAAACCATTGCCAAATAAATTGAGATTGGGGCGCCTACTGCCATGAATACTAAATAAACCTGTAGATAAACTATAAAATAAAAAAGGAATGAAAGAGCTGTTCCAAAAAACCAGAGTTTTTTATCCTTGCTTAAGTAAAGGGCCTCATCGAAAAATAGATTTATGTTTTTGACTACTCTTGATTTATATTCTTTAAACGTTTCAATTAATTTTCCGTGTTTTTTCTTTCTCAAATGATAAATGAAAGGCAAAAACTTCTTCGTTATTTTGTTTATTAATCTTAGCACGTATTTTCTCTCAAACATTGAATCAATTGTAAAAAGTCCGATTGAAGTTGCAATGAAAAATGACACTCCGATTAATACAAGAATCCATAAATTCAGAGAAACTAAATTTATGAGAACAAATATTGAAATTTCAGCAAGAAAAATGAAAGCCAAAATTCCATACAATCTTTCTACCAGCATCGTTGTAAGAGAATCTTTTTCTGCTATTTTTTCTTTCTTCTCCATATAGTAAGAAACAAGAGGCTCTGCTCCGAATCTGGGTCCCGGTGTGATTACGTCTCCAAAATTCACAAGAAGTAAGTAATTGAACAATCTTGGAAATGAAATTTTCAAATTTAAATGATTCATGACAAGTTTCCAGCGGTAGGTCCACACAAGCCATAAAACTATCTGCAAAGCTACGGCAGCGCCTATAAGTTTCAGGTTGGATTTCAGGAGAACTGCAATTATTTCCGTTGTTCCTATAAATCTAAATAGGAGAAAAAATACAACTATTCCTGAAATTGCGAGTATTAATGATTTTTTGTGCATATTTTTCAATAACCTACTTTAATATAAAGATTTTTGCGAATGCCAACGCTCCGGTTGAAGCTAAAGTAATAATTGTTCCTGCAATTAAAACGCCGGCTGCTATTGCGACCATTGACTTTTTCCTTTCCATTTCAAATAAATGAGCTACAATACTTCCGGAATAGGCTCCGCTCCCTGGCAGAGGAACTGAAACGAAGAGCATTAGACCAATATAACCATACTTTTCGACATATTTTTCCGCTCTGTTATGGATACGGTCTGCTAATTTATGTATAAAAGTTATTTCGTCAAATATTTGGTCAAGAATGAAAAACAAAATAGGGATAATTAAAATGTTAATTGCAACGCTTACCACAAAAACAAATGCAGGGTCAAGACCAAGAGCTATTCCGGTAGGAATTGCTCCTCTTAGTTCAAAGAAAGGTGAGATTGATAAAATTATGACATAAAGGAGCGGATTCATAATAATTAATTAACTACCAAGGTTCCCCTTGTTCTTTTTTCTTGTATTTGGACTTTGATGACTTCGATGATTTAGGTTTTTTCTTCTTTTTGGACTTCTTCTTTTTATCTGATTTTGACTTTTTTGATTTAGAAGATTTTGATTTTTTAGCTGCTTCAGTTCCTACTTTCTTAATTTCAGTATTCATATTTTTCAATTCTTTTTTAAGGTCCTTCAGACTATTTTTCAATTCTCCAACTTCCTCCTCAAGCTCTTCTCCTTTTTTAGAGCCGAGTTCTTTCTTCAGTCCCTCAACTTCTTTCTTAATTCCTTCTCTTGCTTCCGATCTTTTCTTTGTTTTCAGAATTTTTTCGATTTTTCCTGTTTCAGGCATAACTTTCAATGCGTCTTTGACCTGGCTTTTTGTTTTTCTGAAGTGTGAAAGCCAGTTTCTCATTTCTTCATTTCGCTGTTTGTCAAGCTCTGATAATCTTTGAAGAATGTCATCCATTTTATTCAGAGAGTTTACAACAATAGTTAGTCTTTTGATAATGTCATCATATTTTTCTACTCTCATAAAAAGTGGGAGTTCTGCTACTTCTTTTTCCGAAAGAGTTTTTGTTTCAGGAGTTACATACTGCTGGTTTTCTTCCGGCGAAGGCGGAGTTCTTGGTCCAGTCATTTCTGGTTTTGAAGATTTCTCAGATACGGGAGGAATAGATGCCGGTGATGGCGGCTTTTTTCTAGGGTTTTTTGCTGGTGGCGTTGGGGCTTTTGAAGGACTTAATGTCTCTTCAGCAGCTCTTTCAAGTTCATCTAATGATTTTGATTTGTTAGGAGTCATATGTATCAAGCTGAATAAAGTATGCAGACTTATAAAAGTTCTGTTTATGCGTCCGATTAATCTCTTTCGTATTTCTCAAAAATAGCCAAAAATTTGAGCTCTTTATCGGAAGGATTGAAAACTTTATGAAACGCTCCTAAAGGAATAGTTATTACATCTCCTTTTTTGAAGTCGAGTTCTTCTTCCCCGACCTGCATTTTTCCTTCTCCTTCCGTGCAGATGTATACTTCATCAACATCTTCGTGGTCGTGCCCCCTTGTTTCCTGATGGGGCTTCATGACCGTCATTGAAATAATTAACTTGTCGGTTTTATAGTCATGTATGTCGTATCTTTCATTTGATTTGACGCATTCAACGTCTTCCTGAAAGGTATCTATATTAGTTTTCATTATCTGAGTGAGCAAATTTGTTTGCTTTCATATAAGACTCTTTCGTTCCTATATCAAACCAAGTTCCTTCATTTTTCATTGCATAAACTTTCTTTCCTGCTTCAACCATTAATTTAATTGAGTCTGTAATTTGAAGTTCTCCTTTCTTGCCGGGCTTTGTTTTTTCAATGAACTTGAAAACTTCCGGACTGAACACATAAAGACCAATAATTGCCAGATTACTCTTTGGATTTTCAGGTTTTTCTTCCAGGTCAATAACTTTCCCGTTTTCATCTGTTTCAACTACTCCAAACCTGCTTGGGTCTTCAACTTCTTCAAGGAAAAGAGTGACATCTGAATCTTTCTTTTCATGAAAATCAAGAACCTTTTTGAGTGTTCTTTCGGGATTAAGAAGAGTGTCTCCCAGCATTACAACAAATGGTTCATCTATGAATTCATCTCCCTGATAAATTGCATGAGCGAGTCCTTTTTTGTCTTCCTGGAACAGGTAAGCAATTTTCATTCCCCAATCTGAGCCGTTGCCTAAGTAATTCATTATTGCTTCTTTCCTGTAACCGACAATTATGAAAACTTTTTCAATTCCTGCTTCTTTAAACTGCTGGAGAACATGCTCAATGATCGGCTTGTCTCCTACCTGAAGCATTTCTTTTGGAAGGGCCTTTGTCCATGGCCTCAGCCTCGTTCCTTCGCCCGCTGCCGGGACTAATCCTATCATAGTTTTTATTTTGTATTCCCAAGTATATTAAGCTTAAGATATTAGAAAAACAATAAATAAACAGAAATAAAGAAAATACAGAATAATGTAAAAAGAGTTAGTTTTGCCCTGAATATCACTTTGTTTCCAATTTTAATGAGTTTTTTGAATATCTCTTCTCCAAGAACATCTACATCTACTCTTTTGAAATTGTAAGTTGCATTTGATTTGTTAAGGTTTTTGGAAGCTTCTTCAATTAAATTAAAAACTATAGAAGTTAACTCTTCTCTTCTGCCTTTTCCGGTTTCTCCGAATGTTTTCATTGCAAGCTTTCCTAAATGAGCATCAGTCGTAATTATTTCACAAATATCAACGCCCTTCTCTTTGATTTTAGAAGTGAGTGATTTTCTGAAGTCGCTTGGAATATTATTCGCATCAAGGACTATAAAACAGATTTTTTGTTTGTTTATTTCAAAAATGACTGCAGAAATTTCTCTGATTCCTGATTTTAATAGAGTTTCACTGGCAGAATCTGAAGATACACTGATTTCTATCTCATGCTGTTTTTGTTTATCAAGCTCATCTTTAAGTTCAGTTATTGCCTTAGAAAGGAGTTTGGCTTTCGGATCTCCGGGATTGATATTGTAAATGCTTTCTTCGGAGCTTCCACAGGAATTGTGAGCGTCTATTAAAATTGCTTTCTCATCAAGTTCTTTAAGAAACTTTGAGCCCACCAAGTAAGATACATCTTCTGTTTTTGAAGGTGCAAAGCTGGAGATAAATAAATAGAATTCTCCGATCTTCTGGCCCAAAAGAGTTACAGTGCCCGCCTTTTTTGATGATTTTTTAATTAGTTTAAATTTAGTTCCTTTTTTAGAAATGATACTTTTTTCTGCCTTCTTTTTAAATATAGTAGAAGCTGCTTTCTCAGAAAAAACCGGATCTAATGAATGGTCAACATAAGTATGGAAAAACACACTGTCCGTATTAGTTTTATTGAACTTCTCTTTCAGTTTGACTGGGAGGTTGCCTCCTACTGTTCCAAGAGGACCGGGATGAAGCCAGGGAATTGTAAATAAGTAATTTTTCCCTTTTCCTGAAAATCTGATTTCCTGATAAGGAACTGTTTTTGTTTTTGCAGCATACTTGAAAGCATTTCTTGGCGTGAAACCTGTAATATATTCTCCAAATATTAAGGCAACTAGGTCTGTTGTTGGAACTCCTATTGTTTTCCTAAAAGGCGCGTTTATCAGGTATAAAAATACAGAAGTTAGAACAAATGAAATTGACAGAAGAAGAGCAAAATCAACAAACTGAGAAAAGGAAACCCCTGCAAACATATTAAGGAGAATAAGTGAAAAAAGAGGATAGAAAAGACTTGGTAAAATTCCCTTATGTATTTTCAAATAAGAAATTGACCTGAAAACAGTTAGATAGAGTACTGATAAAAGGGAGAGAGAAATAAAAATTATTGTATAAGGATTTATAGAAAAGAGATATGAAGAAATCGTAAGTAATAAACTCAAGCAAGTAAGGGCAAACGCATAGATAAAAAATGAGTGTTTGGTTTTTAATTCGCCTCCTAGAAATGTAACTAATTTATCTGAAAGTATTGCAGAAACAACAGCAGGCAGAAAGAGGAAAGTAAAATATTGTATTTTAGTAAATATGGAGATTGTAAAAAGTGAAAAAAATGCAGATGCTGCAAGCAGATATAAAATTAAATATCCCGTAGAAGGGCATACAAAAAGAAAGCGAGTCATATTTATTAATCTTTTAACAGGTTCATCTGATTTTCTTTTCATTTTAGCAACAGAATATAACAAATTGAAAATATAAATACCTGTTTAAACTATCTTTGAACAACAGAGCGAGCTTTTTATTAAGTCTAACAAATAAGGGAAAATATGAGTAAAAATAAAAAAATTAAGAAATCAAGATTTGGGAAAGATAAACTCAAGCCCAGCTCAATACTTTTGTTTATTTTTGGAATAGGAATAATTGCATTCATTGTAAACTTTGTAGGTTTTTCCGAGTTATACTCGGCATTAATTGAGATAAAATTAATTTATTTGTTTCTTTTCCTTTTCTTTATAACTTCAAAAATGCTGATAGGTGGATTTAGATGGTGGATTTTAGTAGGAAACCTGAAAAAAACCAAATTAAAGGACATATACGTCATTTTCTTTGCAGGAATTTTTGCAAATAATTTAACTCCCGGACCTAGTTTTGGCGGGGAGCCGTTGAAAGCTTACTTCCTTAAAAAAGAAACAAAAAAAGGTATTTCGCCGTGTCTTGCTGTAACTGTAATGGATACAGTAGTTGACTCGGCTGCGCTGTTTGGTTTTGCAGTCTTTTCTCTCTGGTATCTTTTCATGTACATATCCGCACCGAAGACTATTTTATTTTTCAAAGGAGGCATTATGTTTGTTGTTATTTTAGCAGTCGTTTCCATATATTTATGGAAAGTAAAAAGAGAAAACTTATCGAGTTATTTCAACAGGTTTTTAGTTTGGCTCTATAATTCCTGGATTTTGAAAATGTTCAGGAAGTCATTTGAAGACTACAAGGAATTTAAAAAATATGTTGTCGGCAAAATAAAGAAATTTAGAGGGACTGCAGGCAGACTTGCAAAGAATAAAAAACTGATGTTTGAAACAGTCATAATTTCAATGATAAGATATATTATGGGATTTTTAGGAATTTATGCTTTGAGTATTGGTCTGGGACAGAGCATTTCATTTGTCCAAGCAATAGTTGTTGGAGTTATTGGAGGGGTTGTAGGTTACTTCATTCCTCTTCCAGGAGGAACGGGAGCTGTTGAAGGAAGTATGATAGGTGTCTTAGTAGGAATTGGAGTGAAGCTTGAGTCTGCAACTGCACTTGTCTTGATATATAGAAGTTTCTTCTACATGATAACTTACGGAGTAGGATATGCTTCAATCGTCAGTTTGAACAACAAATATCTTAAAAAATGAAGTTGTTTAAATTAAATCGGCATACAATTTTGACAGTTTTTTAGTTGTGGATTGTAAAGATTTGGTTTTTGCAAATTTAACTGCATTCTTTGAAAGCTTTTTCCTGTTTTTGTAAGCCTTTTTGATTTTCTTTTCAAGGTCTTTTTTGTTTCCAGGTTCATATAGGTAGCCGGTTTTGCCTGATTTAATCGTATCTTTAAGAGCCAGTGCATTTGCACCAACAACAGGCGTTCTGCATGCGAAGGACTCGAGGGCAACCAATCCTTCTGTTTCGACTACTGAAGGAAACACAAACAGATCAAGAGCAGAATAGAAAGCTGAAAGATTTTCCCTCTTGATAAAGCCTAAAAATTTTACATTTGAGTAATCCTCTGCTAATTTTTTGTAATGATCTAGAGCCGGTCCGTCGCCGGCTATTAAAATTGTTCCGTCAAACTCAGGTGCAATGCCAATTAAATCTTCAAGTTTCTTTTCGAAACCTATTCTTCCACAATAGCCGATGACCTTGCCTTTTAAATTGTGTTTTTTTCTGAAATCATTGTTCTTTCTGGGTTTGAAAAGATTTGTATCAATTCCGTTTGAAAGTACTTTTACATTGCTTATTCCTCTATCATTTAGATATTCTTTAACCGGTTCTGAGGGAACAGTAATCAGATCGCAGGAATTTAGAAGGTATTTTTCCCATCGCCGATATATTCCTTTGAAAAAGTCTGAAAGTTTTTTGTTTTCTGTTAGATATTTAGAATATAACTCGACAGGAGTATGATAGGTAAGGACTTTGGGCAAGTTGTGTTTTTTTGCAACATGCTTACCCGCAAATCCCATTGAGAAAAGGCCGTGTATATGAACAATATCTAAATCTTCAGAAGCCTTTGAAATTCCAAAGGGAAATGAAAAACGATAGCCTTGATAGAATGGAATTTTTATTGAGGGAAATGGAATTTCTCCTTTTTTAGGTTCGTATTTAGAAGAAGGGTAGAATATTTTAGCACTGTCTCCGAATTCTTTTTTCCATGCGTGAAGAGTATATGTAACTCCGTTTACCTGAGGGAAATATGTATCCGTGAAAAAACCTATGTTCATTGCACTGTAAAAATAAAAAGGAGAGCATATATAACTTCCGAAAGTTGATTTTAAGAAAGGAATTAATTAATACTAGAAGTTATATTAAGAATACAACGCGGGGGTTCCCGAGCGGCCAAAGGGGTAGGGTTTAGGACCCTATGGCTTAGTGCCTTCGAGAGTTCGAATCTCTTCCCCCGCATTATATATCTACGGATAAAGAGGAAATAAAAATGTACCAGATAAAAGTAAGATGCCCGCATTGCGGAAGAACGAGAAACTTTGAGCCTAAAGTAAAGGACAGAAGTAAATGGACTGCAACCTGTTTCTTCTGCGGAAAAAGTTTTAAAGTATTTCCAAAAAGTAAGCCAAGCAGAGTTGCAAAGAGTTAACCAAAGTTTTCTTTTTGGTCAAGATTTTTCTTTTGTGAAAAGAAACAATTATTTCAAATCTTTTTCAACTGCTTTTTTAACTTTCTTGGAAATTTTCTTTCCAAGAAGTTTTTGAAGTTTCTTCTGGTCTGCTTTTCTAATGTCTTTGATATTTTTGATGCCCGCCTGATACAATTTTCTGGCCCTGACTCTTCCAATATTTCTAACTCTTACTAACGGAAGAAGTTCTTTTTTTACTCCGTATTTCAGGCGTTTTCTGAGAGCTTTGATTTTTGAGATAATTTTCTTCCTTCTCTTTATTTTTGCAATTTCTGAACAAGAATAAAGAAGCCAGTCTGCAATATTAAGTTTTGTTCTTAATGTTCCCGGAGGGATGCTGTACTTTTCAAAAATTTTATCATCAGATGTTTCATGTATCCAGTCAAAGAAAACCATTGCATTTTTGAAAGCTTTCAATTGCTCTTCTTTCAAGTCATACTTTTCAAACTGATCATATACTTCTGTTTCAGAACTCCTTACGCCTCTCAAAGGGCGCATTTCGGCAGTATCTGAAAGTAAAGTAAGCAGGACAATATCGTCCGGAAGTTTCTTTGAAAGAAGTTCGATTAAAGTATGAGCAGTGTATGGGTCCAGATAGAGCTGGGCAATTCTGTTTCCTAATTTTGTAGGCTTGAACTTGTTTTTTGAATCGTAGTCAATGAATTTCCATTCAAACAAATTGTCCAAAACTCTGTCTAAAAGATTTGAAATCCTTTCAATGTTTCCGTACTGATAAGCATAAAATGTGTCTCCAAAGAAGTCAAAGAGATTGTCTCTGGTTATAGGACATTCTGCAATTACTCCAAGAACATGCATTCTTAAAATAGGCTCGACCCCAAGCTTTGAAGTTATCGGCTCCGGCCTTCCTTCAATATAATGATCCCATAGTTCTTCATATTCAGCCATGTTTCTTGCTATTAAAACAGCTTCGCCTTCTTTATCATACTTAGGTCTGCCTGCTCGTCCAAACATTTGATGAATTTCAAGGACAGGAATTGGTTCAAGACCGTATCCTCCATATCTACGGTAGTCCCGAATTATAACTCTTTTTCCAGGGAGATTTACTCCGGCTGCTAAAGTAGGGGTTGCGCAGATTACTTTGATTAATTTATTCTTGAAATTTTCTTCGATTAGTGACCTCTGTTTTGAATGGAGGCCTGCATGATGAAATGCAGTTCCTTTTCTTACACAGTTGGCAAGTCTTTTGCACTGTCTTGTCGGCCTGTCCAAAACATTTAAAATTTTCTTTGAAAGTTTACTCAGTTCTTTCTTTTCCTTTGTTGAAAGTCCATCGTATAGATTGGAGCCGGTTAATTCGGCCTGCTTTGCTGAAGACCTTCTTGTATTTACAAAAACCAATGACTGGGCTCCTTTTTTAACTGTATCTAAAGCAAGAGTTATTGCTGGAGAATGAATAATCTGGCCCAATTTTAAATCATCTTTTTCCTTGAATGCAACTTCTCCGTCAACGAAAATTCCTCTGGACAAATTTACCGGTCTGAACTGACTTTCAATTAATTCTGCATCCATCCATTTTGCAAGTTCATCTGAATTCTGAATTGTTGCACTTAAAGCTAAAAACTGAGGGTTGAAATTTTTAAGTCTGGTAATTACCATTTCAAGAGTTGGTCCTCTGTGAGCTGAATCAAGAAGATGGACTTCATCGAGGGCAACTAATTTGATGTCTTTCATCCATTTTGGAGTATGCCTCATTAAAGAATCCATTTTTTCTACAGTTACAATTATAATATCATATCTTCCCAAACTTGTTCCTTCTGAATCAAATTCTCCAGTACTTATTCCAATTTTTGAAAAGTTAGAATATTTTTCTTTCAATTCTGCATACTTTTCTGAAGCAATAGCTCTCAAGGGAACAATATAAACTGCCTTTCCTCCTTCTAGAACAGTTTTAAGCATTGCAAGTTCTGCAACTAGGGTTTTTCCACCTGCTGTCGGCATGCTCAGAACTAAATTCTTATTGTCAAGAAGTCCTTTTTTGACTGCTTCTTCCTGAGGAGGATACAATTTTTCAATGCCGTCGGTTTTTTCTATACTTGAAACTACTTTCTTCAATTCAGGGTATTTTTTCTTAAGTTTTGATAATTTCATCAGTAAAGAAGTGGGAAAAATATTATTTATAAGGTAGGATTAAAGTAGAATATGGAAAAAGTAAGGAAACTGAAAGTAAAGGATGTTATGCGAGATGTTAAATCAGTAAAATCGAATACAAGCATAACTAAATTAATAGCTGCTTTTGAAAAAGAGAAGTCAGATGCGGTTGCTGTTGTTGATGAAAAGGGAGATTTTATTGGAGATGTCCATAAGAGGGATTTACTGAAGCTTCTTGTAGACCCGCAGGATATTTCCTGGGACGAAGTTGTCGGTCCTTTCGGAAGAATTCTAGATGTAGGATACTTTGCTTCAACTGTTAAAGATTTAATGAGAACTCATGAAATAACTGTTTCTCCGGAAGACAAAGTAGAAGACGTCGTCAGACTGATGTTTAGACACGGCTTGGAAGTAGTTCCTGTCGTTGAAGAAGAGGATTTTGTCGGCATGATTACCGAACTTGAAATATTAGAGCATATCTACAAACATAAAAAATCTTTCAAAAGAGGTAAGAATAATAGATGAATTTTCTGCTTTCTATTATAATTTTATTAATTGCAGCAAAGTTGCTTGGAGAGTTATTCGAAAGGCTTAATCTGCCTTCTCTTCTTGGAGAGCTTCTGGCAGGAATCGTTTTAGGCGCAAGTGTTTTTGGATTAATTAAAGCCGGACAGGTCGAAGGGCTTGCAACAATTGGAGTAATCCTACTGCTGTTTTTAATTGGATTTAATTTTAGTATGGACAGACTAAAGCAGAAGGGAAAACAAGGAGTTGCAATGACTATCTTTGGTTATATTTTTGTTGTCATTCTTCTTTATTTTGTATTTAAACAAATTGGACTTGGACTAATACATGCTGTTTTATTTGGAGTTGCACTGGCTGGAGAGAGCACTGCAAATGTCATTCGGGCCTTGGTTGACATGGACAAACTGCATTCAAAGGTTTCAGAAGTTATAATTAGTGCAACAGTAGTTGAGGACTTTATTTTGTATACTCTGCTTGCTTTTGGTGTTGCTTTAGTAGGAGCTGAAGGATTTTTTGATGTTGGACTTGGTCTCGGGAAAATTGGGTTGTTCTTTTTAATTTTCGTCGTAATGGAAAAAGTATCTCCTAAAATTATAAGACATTCTGAAAAAATGAGAACAGAAGAGGCTCAATTTGCGCTGGCATTTATTCTTATCTTGGCATTGGCTTATCTGGCAAGCGCTCTTGGTTTTGCTGCAATTGTAGGGGCGTTCTTTGCAGGAATTGCTCTGGCTTACTCTCCTTATTTGAAGACCGGAAGTTTTTCGCCCAAGGTTGCAAGTTTTACTTATGGTGTTTTTGCTCCAATATTCTTCGGCTGGATTGGACTTCAAGTTGCTTTTGAACCGAGTTCTTTTTCATTACTTGGATTAGGAATTGTTTTTGGCGCAGTTGCAGTTAAATTTATTGGAAACTTTATAGGAGCGGTGGTTTCAGGAACCGGATTACGAGAAAGTTTAGGAGCAGCAATTGGTCTTGTAAACCTAGGAGGAGATCAGCTTTTAGTCATAATAATTCTTTCCCAGCTCGGAATATTTGGAGAAATTTTAACAACTACTCTGCTTCCTTCGGTCGTTATTGTCATGGTTATTACCATGTTTTTGGCTCCGCTTCTTTTGAAGGCTTTCTTCAAATACTATCCTGACGAGGAACAGTAAGGATTAAGTATAAAGAACTATACTAAAAAGACATGGCACTGAAATATGAAGGATACATTGGAGTAAAGAAGCCAAAAAAATTTATTGAAGATTACTTGAGAGCAATGTATAGTATTCGATTAAAAGATGTTTTAAGTACCATTAAAAGTGCAGATATTCCAGATAAAAAAAAGAAAAGCTTCAAAAAAGAACTAAGCGGGATCAAATTCAAAGTTGATAATGAAGATAACCCAACAGAAGCTGAAATAAAATTTTATTATTTTTATAATCCAAAACCAGAAACAAGTGAAAATAAAAAGCCTGGGTTATACAAAGCTATTTTGAAAGGAAGAAAAGAAACAGAAGATGCGTGGAAAATAGAAATTCTTTTTTATGGCGCAAAAAATGAAGAAGAACTTGAAAAGCTTTCGACGGAAGACAGTTCTGATGATTTAATGCACTTTAATCAGCATGAAAACAGCTTAATTAATTTCTTTAAAAATGCAGGAAAAGGATTTGAAGAAGCGGAAAAAGTTGAATCTAAATAAGTGAGCCTTTTCCGGCAGGTATATGTTTCTGGATTTTTTGTAAATTGATTTGTTTTATCTTTTCAATCTGTTTTTCTGAAAGCTTGTTCATCCAGTCCTGTTTAATTTTTTGGGCAAGAGCCTTTGATTTAACGGTTCCCGGAGTTATTACTGAACAAGCAATGGTTCTTTTCTTAATGCTGTCTTCCGGTCCTGCAAATACATTGAAGTTTTTGTCTATTCCTACCGCGATTTTAAGAGGAGTGTTCTTGAAATAATTCTTCTTGCCGTGAACCATGAATGCTCCTTTACCTATTGATTCGCCTGCGGGCGCTTCCTTGTCCAGCTGGTCTCTTTTAATCCAGTAGACATCAATTGCACCATATCCTTTCTGCCATGCTTTTGAATGAGATGCTGCAAATATCGCAGTTTCCTTCAAATCTGATTTAGTTGGTTTTGTCTTGTTTTTAATTACACAGAAGGGCGCGCCGGTGATTTCTGCATGGAAAACTGTTTCGCTTGGTTTTGCATGTTTTTTAATTAGGAGTTCATTTGTTGTTGCATCCTTTCCACAGACAACTAATGCGCCGGTTGAAGTTCTGAACCATCTGAACTTTTCATACCATTCTTTTTCCTTTTTCTTTTTCTTAATTTTAGCCTTCGGTTTTTTCTTTTCTTCCTCAATTTTCTTCTTGGTTTTTCTTATTGCGGAAGCAAGTCCGGGTATTTTGCCTCGGTTTTTCTTTATTTTGTTGTATTTTTTTGATGCTTCTTTAAATTTATGTTCTGCAGCCAGCTTGTCCGCCTCTTTCTTTAATTTAATCTGCTCTTCTTTAATTTCCTTCAGCCTTTTCTTCTGCATCTCCTTTCTTTTTCGGATTTTCTCTTCTTCCTCTTTTTTCTCTTTTTTAATTGTCTGCTTTTCTTTGAAAGTGTAGTACTCGTCGCAGGCTTCGTTGAATGTTTTAGTTTTCTTTTCGTTCAAGGAAACTGTTTTTAAATCAAAAGGAGCATAACTAACTGGTTTTTCATTTTTAAAATATACTCTTGGAGAAAGTTTCTTGCTGAAAAGCTTCTGTATTTTATCATGGATTAAAGGGAGGTCATTTATGATTAATTTTGAGGCTTTGGTGTTTTTATCGACATTGGCCATCTTGCATATTTCCTCCGCATATGTTCCTCCGAAACCAAAGTTGGATGCAAGTGTTTTAACAATTTCTTTTTTGGAATCTTGAATGTACAAAGAAAAGTCAGATTTACTGAGTTTTAATGGATTCTTTCCTTTTGGAGGAGGCGAATACTTTTTCCTTGGTTTTAATGACCTTGCCTTCCATTCCTGAAACCTGAGAGGCTGAATGATTATATTGTCTTTGTTTAGGAGTAAAGTGTTTCCTTTTCCGAACAATTCTGAAACCAATTTTTTTCCGTTTGTAAAATGAATTGTAATTACTCTATCGAACTCTAGCTGTTCAATTTTCTTAATTTTTGAGCCGGCTAAATGCTTTCTTAAAAGCATTGCAAAATTCGGCGGTTTTATTGGAAATTTAGTCTTATACTTAGTTAAATGCAGTCGATTGGGGCCGATTATCAATGTTAAATTTTTAGATTTTCTTAAAATTAAATAGAGCCTGTCTCCTTTCTGATAGACTTTATTTAGGAACGCGCCTTCCATTTCCTTTAATTCTTTCAGAGTGTAGTACAAATCCAGCGAAGTAAATTCTCTTCTTTCCATATTAGAATTTAAATACGCGTTAATTTAACTTTATCGGTATGAGTTCAAACAAAAAAAGGTTCTGGGAAATAGATTTTTTAAGAGGATTTGCCGTAATTATGATGATTATCTTTCATTTTCTCTTTGATTTGAGTTATTTTGGAAACTATAATGTTCCTATAAATTCCGGTTTCTGGCTGTATTTTGCAAGAATTACTGCAGGAATTTTTATCTTTTTAGTAGGTATTTCCTTAGTTCTCAGTTCTGAAAGAGCTAAAAGGAATAAAAGTTTTGGCTTTTTGAAGTATCTGAAAAGAGGATTGAAAATATTTTCCTGGGGAATTTTGATTACGATTATAACTTGGATTTTTTTGGATAAAGGAACTATTGTTTTTGGAATACTCCACTTTATTGGAATTTCAATAATCATTGCTTATCCTTTTATTGTAAAGGTAAGAAAAGAAGCAGTTATTTGGATATCAGTGATTTCAATTATTCTGGCAGGAATTATTTTTGACCTAATTGAGTTTGGCTCTTACTTCACTGCATCCGTGGGTCTGCCTCCTGCTGAATTTTATACTCTTGATTTCTTTCCGTTAATTCCCTGGTTTGCTTTGGTTTTAATTGGAATTTATGTCGGCGGTCTTTTCTATAAAAATTATGAAAGGTTAATTGAAATTCCGGATTTGTCTGAAAATAAAATTATTGAAAAAATATGTCTGCTTGGGAAAAATTCACTGCTTATTTATTTGATACATCAGCCGGTTTTGATATTGGTGCTTTATTTAATTGGAATAGTAAACCTCGGCATCTAATCTTCTTCGTCAAGAATTATATCCAAATCGTCTTCAAGTTCTTCCTTCTTTCTGCCTCTTTTTCTTCCACCGTCGAGTTCGTCCATCATTTTTAATTTTCTCTTTTGGTCCTCTTTCTTTATTTTTCCGGACCAGTCATCTACATCAAGGTCTTTTTCAGGTATTTTGGTTTTTTTCTTCTTCCTTCTTCTGGTTTTGAATATCTTTTTGAATTCTTTTGAGCTGTCGTCTTTTTTATCAGCTCTGTACTCTTCTGCTTTTTTCAGTGCAGTTTGAATATTTTTGATGTCCTCTTCTCCTAAATAATCAAGAAGCTTCCTTGTTGTAGTCAGCATTTTTGTCCTCTTATGCTTGTCTGTCCTGATTAAACCCCGCTTTCTGAGTTCTTTTACATAATCATAAACTCTGTTTCCGAATCTTTTTACTAAATCTGACTGCTTAATTGGCTGCTTGTAGGCAACAAAAGATAAAATTCTCACAAGGGCTCTGCCCATATCCATTTGAGGCGCCAGGTCTTTTACTTTAGGCAGATACTCTGATTTGACGCCGAATTTGTAGCCGTCCATCGATTCAAGAAGCTCAATTGGTGCGTTTCTTTCTTCATATTCTTTTTTGATCTCTTGTATATGGCTCTTTATTTCTTCAGGTTCTGCCCCTGAAATAGATTTAAGATCTTCTACTGTCAGGGCTCTTCCTGAAATGAACAGCGCTGCTTCTATTAGTTTTTTCATTGCATTGGATATATGACATATTTGATTAATAAAACTAACCATTATCAACTCCATTAACCCGCAAGAGTTAAATAAATCATAAATACTAGTTTAAACAGGGAATTTGTATGGCTCTTAAAAAAGTTGTTGAAATGATGTCCAAGGAAAGCAATCTTTCTAAAGAAGAGATTATGCTGAAAATTAAAAACAAACAGAAAGAACTTTCAGGCTTGGTTTCAGAAGAAGGAGCCGCGTATATTATTGCCAATGAGCTTGGTGTAAGAACCAAAAACAGAGTTATTGAAAATGCAGTAAAGATTGAAAATGTTTCAGAAGGCATGAAATCAGTAACTGTAAACGGCAGAATTACGAGAATCAGCGGACCGAGAAGTTTTACAACTAAGAAAGGCAGAGAAGGGAAAGTTGCGAACCTGACAATTGTTGATGATTCAGAGGATATAAATATCGCTCTCTGGAAAATGTCAGATATTGAAAAAATAGAGAAAGGTGAAATTAAAAAAGGAGATGTAATTCAAGTAAGAAACGGATATGTTAAACCCGGATATAGGGGTGGACTTGAAATAAATTTGGGCAACAGAGGCATTTTAGTTACTGATCCTGAAGTTGAACCTGAAAAGTTTCCAGAAAAAGTTGAAAAGAAGAATGAAAGAGCTAAAATTAAAGATTTGAAAGCAGGAGACAGCTACAAAGCAATTCGATCTGCTGTTGTCGACTTTTATGGGAACAATTTTGTATATGATATGTGTCCGAACTGCAATAAAAAAATAGATAATGGAAAATGCCAGAAGTGCGGAGATGTTAAACCAGACAAGCTTGCAGTTCTTAATCTGCGTTTAGATGACGGAACTGGCAGTATGAGAGCAAGTTTATTCAGAGATACTTTTGAAAAATTCATAGATATGACAACAGAAGAAATGGATAAAGATGAGAAAAAAATTGAGAAAAAACTGGAAAACTTAATGGGCTCTGAATTTCTTTTCAAAGGAAGAGTAAAAAAGAATGATTTTTCAGGGGACCTTGAATTTAATGCATACTCAACAGAAAAAGTTGACCCTGAAAAAGAGGCGAAAAGGATATTAAACAAGACAAATAACTAAGAGGTGTTAAAATGGGAGAACAAGAACTAGAAGACGTTAGTGGGATAGGACCCGCAACCGCAAAAAAATTAGAAGAAGGCGGCTTCAAAGATTTGAAGTCGATAGCAACAGCTTCAGCTGGAGACATTTCATCTGCTGCAGATATATCTGAAAATAAAGCAAGAAAAATTATTGGAAAAGCAAAAGATGCTGCTGATTTTGGATTTGAATCTGCCGAAGCTTTGATGAAGAAAAGATCAAATGTCGGTAAACTTACTACTGGTTCAGAAAGTTTTGATAAACTCCTTGATGGAGGACTTGAAACTCAGTCAATAACTGAATGCTTTGGAGCATTCGGCTCAGGTAAGTCTCAGATTGCAATGCAGCTGGCAGTAAATGTTCAGCTACCTGTAGACAAAGGAGGCCTGGATGGAACTGCACTGATAATTGATTCAGAACATACATTCAGACCTGAAAGAGTAAAACAGATGGCAAAAGCTGCAGGAATTGATCCTGAAAAAGCTCTCAAAAAGATAACCATTGCCAGAGCTTACAGTACAGATGACCAGATGATAATGGCTGAGAAAGCAAGAGAAGTTATCAAAGAAAAGAAAGTCAAACTTGTTGTTGTTGACTCTTTGACTTCATTGTTCAGAGCCGAATATACGGGAAGAGGAACTCTTGCTTCAAGACAGCAGAAACTGAACAGGCATCTGAGAATGCTTCACAAGCTGGCTGACGCAAACAATATTGCAGTATATGTAACCAATCAGGTTATGTCAAAGCCGGACATGTTCTTCGGAGACCCGACTAAACCGGTTGGAGGGCATATTCTTGGGCACGGAGCTACTTTCAGAATTTATCTGAGAAAGAGCAAAGGCGAAAAAAGAATTGCAAGATTGATTGACAGTCCAAGTCTGCCTGACGGCGAAACGGTTTTCAAAATAACCGGCGACGGCGTAGTTGATTAAATCTTATTCAAACTCGCCCGCTTTTTGCATCTTGTAGAAAATACCTTTTTTCTTGATTAGTGTGGAGTAGGTTCCTTTCTCAGCTATCTTTCCGTCTTTAAGAACAAATATCCGGTCTGCTTTTTTAAGTAAAGGGATATTGTGAGAAATTATAATCGTAGTAGTATCATGTGCAAAGTCTTCAAGTGATTTTAGTATTCTCTTAGTTGACTTAGTATCTAAAGCAGAAGTTGCTTCATCAAGTATCAAAATATCAGGATTTCTAACAATTGTCCTTGCTAATGAAATTCTTTGTTTCTGTCCTGTTGACAGAGTAGCTCCTTTTTCGCCGACTATAGTATCATATCCATTTGGAAGTTTTTTGATAAAATCATGGGCGTCTGCTAGTTTTGCTGCCCTTTCTACTTCTTTTTGGGTCGCATCTTTTTTACCAAATCGTATATTTTCTTTTATAGTTGTTGCAAATAAACCAGAGTCTTCTCCGACGGCGCCTATTAAATTTCTAAGGGAATTTATTTTTATTTTTTTGACATTATTGCCATCCAGTTTCACTGCTCCGAAATCAGGATCTGAAAATCTTGGGATTAAACTCGCTATTGTTGATTTGCCGGAGCCGCTTTCACCGACGATTCCTATTTTTTCTCCTGGTTTTATATTGAAAGAAATGTTTCTGATTATTTTTTTACCATCGTAGCTGAAAGAAACTTTTTTGAAATCTATTTTTCCGTTCAAAGAATTAATTGTCTTTGCATTCGGACTATCCTTAATTTTTGGAGAAATATCCATAAATTCAAATACTCTATCTACTGAAACCAAAGAACTTTGAAGTGCAATATTAATGTTTCCCAAGTCGCCGATTGGTCCGAACAGCTTTTGGATGTAAGTATAAATTGCCATTAAAGTACCAATTGTCATGGCGCCGATCATTACATTAAAACCGCCGTAAAGAAGAATTATGAATAACGGAACAAAACTAATGAAACTAACCCACATTGAAGAATAGCCTCTTAATAAGCTCATTTCTATGTCTAAACCAATTAATTTTTTAGTTTTCTTTTTGAACTTGTCAAGCTCTAACTTTTCTCTGGCAAATGACTGGATTGCCTTTATTTCAGAGATATCCTCCTGCAGAAAACTCATTATATCTGCTGATTTTTTTCTGATTTTCTTTCTTTTCTTTCTGACTTGTTTACCAAAATACTTTTGAACTATAATATAAAACGGAGCAAACAGAAGTGCTACACCGGTCACTTTTGCATTTAATTTTAGGCACATAGCAAGGATGAAACCACCCATTAATAAGTCTAAAAGAACCTCATTAATTACTGTTTTTAAAAAAGCTTCAACGCCGTAAACGTCATCATTCAATCTTGAGAGAATATCACCTACTTTCTTTGAATGATAAAAACCAAGATGGAGGTTTTCTAAATGCTCGAAAAGATCTTTCTTTACATCTAAAACAAGATTTGCAGTCAATTTAGTTGATACATAATTGAGTGCAATATTTATTAGGGAGCCAACAACAAACATTCCCAAAAATACTAGAAGAATTAGGAAAAATAAATCGAAATTCTGAGACAATAAAACATCATCAATTAAGATTTTAACTAGGTAAGGATTTACAAGTGCGATTCCTGAAATTAAAATTGTTAGAATGAACAAAACCACAAAGTTCCATTTATGGGCTTTGGAGTAGCTCATAATCCGCCAGAATTTTTTAAGGCTTGACTTTTTGGGTATTAAGTGCATGGGAGTTGATAATGAAAAGAAGTATAAAAATATTGGCGTTTAACCTAGTTCTTTCAAAATAAAATCTAATCGTTTCTTTTCCTTTTCAGAAGTGGTTTTCTTTCTGGCTTTTTTGAGAATTTTCTTTGCTTTCTCTATATTTTTAAATTCGGGAAACTTAATTTTCAGGTCTTCTTCAGTAAGTTCCTTTCCTATATACTTTTCTACTATTTCTTTTTCAGGGAAATTTGAACTTAAACTTATATTTTTATTGAAAAACATTTCTGTAAAAGTATTTAGAAAGGTATCCGTTTCAGTAAAAATATCATTAATGGCTGAAAATAGTCTTGTTAAAGTTAAAACTCTAAATTTCGGCTCCTTGTTTTCCATTACGCCTTCCCATGTTCCTCCGCTTGTTGGTTCAAAATCAGCCAGTTCTCCTTCTGTAGTTATATTATTCATTTCTAACGAGCCGTGGATTAGACCAATATCGAATAATTTTCTTACGTTTTTTCCAAGTATTTCTGCTAATGAGTTTACATATTCTTCTTCAGTTTGTTCTCTAAAGTCCAAATATTTCGAAAGGAATTCCTCATCAAAATGGAAATCAGACAGCCTTAAAGGAGAAACAAATGTTCTGACCAAAACTGCTAACTTTTTTCCTTTGAATTCGCCGTATTCATAGCAGGCAATCGGTCTCTGGCAGAAAATTCCGGCGTTGAATGCTTTTCTTGAAAACTTATGCTCTAGGGTTGTTTTTTCTAATTCAAGTCCGCCCCAGGCAGTCTTTCCCAAAGACCTTATTTTATTTCCGTTGTCACCTATTCCCTTGTATTCTATTCCCGGATACCAAACTTTTTTTGATTTCCAAGGTTTATGCAGCCAGGCAGACCTCTGTGAATGGCTTTGATAAGCTGAAATGTTTTCTGATTTAAAATGGAGAGTTGGAACAGAAATTGGTATTTTTTCTTCTTTTAGTAAGTTATTGCTTTTTTCAGATAGAGAATATTTGTCCGGATATTTTTCTCTGCTTAATTTCCAGAGTTCAGATACTCTGCTTTTTGTGATATTCATATCTTAAAAGTAGATGGGAAAAGATATAAAGTTTGTTTAATTAAAGTATATTAAGATAAAATGGAAAAGGAGGTGAACTAGAAAATGACAAATGGAAAAGGTAAAGGAATAAAAGACAAAAAGGTAGAAGACATAATGACTAAAGTAGTAAAACTAGATCTTGATCCAAGTTGTAAAGATAAAGTTAAAGGTGCAATGATTGAACATAAAGACGAGAATACTATAAAGGCATGCAATTATTGCTGGGCAGCGCCGGATTCTTCTATGTTCTAATACAGTATAAATAAAAAAATAGTAAATCGTAAGAGAATTTTCATAAATAAGGAGAACAAGTAGTCTCAGTAATCATAATTAGAAATCTAAAAGGTAATTAAAATGACTGTAAAAAGGATAGTATATGAAGATATAATAAATTCTAAAAAAAACTCGGAATATTTTTTGATAGACATTGGTGAAAAAAAGATATTCTATTGTCCTCGAAAAGGCATAATAGGAGAAATTACAAAGTCAGAAACATTAGAGACTTTAAAAAACAAAGCAAAAAAATATCCGGTCGCTAAGCGTTTAAAAAAACCAAAAACAACAAATGAAATTGGTTTGCTTTTAACACAGAATTGCAATATGAGATGCATTTACTGTTACGTTTCAGGCGGTAAAAATAAAAAATCGATGGATTGGAATACTGCAAAAAAAGCTATTGACTATAAATTAAAGACACTTCCAAAAAAATCCAATACACTAGTTATTTACTTTTATGGTGGGGAGCCGACCCTTGAATTTGAACTGATGAAAAAATCAGTTGAATATGCAAAAAAAACATCTAAAAAAAATTTAGAGATAGCTACAAGAATATTTACAAATGGGACATTTAGTGATGAAGTTGCAAAGTGGTTTAAAGAAAATAATACAAAAGTAATAATTACTGCTCATTTATTGAAAAAATTTCAGAATAAATACAGACCTCTTGCTTCCGGTAAAAAATCATATAAAATGATAGAGAAAAATATTAGGCTCTTAAATAAATTTGGAGTAGATTATATGATATCATTTCCTATGACAAAAAAAGAAAGTGATAAAATTGAAGAGATTATAGAAAATGCCAAAAAACTTGGAATAAAAAAATTAGGCATGAGCGTTGTTTTAGAAAAAGGACGCTGTTTAAAAACAAATATAAAAGCGCCAAAGAGATCAGAATTGATTAAATCATATAAAAAAGCTAAAACATTAGGCAAAAAAAAGGAGATAACAGTGAAAATACCTAGAAAAACACTAAAAGACATTTTTACACTTAAATGTATTTATTGCGGAGTGCCCGCGGGAGATTTAATGGTTCTTCCTAATAAAGATATAACTACCTGTTACGGTATGACGGACGCTGATAGAAAATGCTATGATAAATTTATTTGTGGTAAAGTTACTACAAAAGGTGTTGAAATGAATAAAAATAAATTGAAGAAAATAAGATCAATTACCATACATAAGTCCAAAAAATGCGAGAAATGTTTTGCAAAGTGGAACTGTGGAGGCAGTTGTTATGTTGAAAATCAGGAAAAAAATAAAAGTTATACTGATCCTCCAGAAAAATTTTGTAAACTACAAAGAGAAGAAATTAAAAAAGGCATTAAAAAAATATTGGAAAGTAAAAATAGTGAGTTGCCGATTCTTGTAGAAACTATAAATTAATTCTAGAGTTCTTCTTTTATCTTTTCAATTTCTGCTTTTAACTTTTTCACTTTAGGAGTTTCTTTTTTCTTTGAAAGTTCTCCTAAAAGGTTTTCTAATAATAATTTATCTTTTTTTATTTTTGATTTATCGATAGGTTTTATTTTCCAAGGCATATCAATTATTATGCAAATAAACATATAAATTATAGGATTGGTTGCTTAAACTAAAAAAATAAATACTATCTAACCTAATTATATTTTATAACTACATAAAAAAAAGAGATGAAATAAAAATGACAATGGAAAAAATATCATTAGACGAATCTGAAGATACTACTACGGAAAACACAATGAAAGAAATTGAAGACTCTAATTTGTCTGATGACAGTAAAAGTATGACAATTAAATTATTAAAAAACGATAAATAAAGACAATTAATTTCAAAAAGATATTTAAAGAAAGTCAATATTATATTCGAGATGATAACTCGAAACACTAAAGGGCACTTTGATCCAGTTTGTTTGGTAGGGACTTTTTTAGTCGTTATATTCGGAGGGGCAGTTGCTTTTCTTTCATTTACAAAAGGAGGAGTTTCTCCAGTATTGATTTCGGCTTTTGCTGTTGTAATAATTGTATCAACAATGGCTCATTTATTCCACCACGGCTTTACTCCAGTAATTGGTTTAATATCAATAATACTTGTTATTTTTTCAATGATTCTTTTGAGAGGGATGTATGGGGACGGAAATATCCTCGTTGAATTCTACAGAAGCAATTTATTTTATCTGACAGTAATTATAATCGTTCTTGATTTTTTGAAAACTATTGTTCCCTGAGATTTTTTATTTTTCCAAAATGCATTATTTTATCTGCAGATACAAAAACATTGAAATTGTCAAGACTGCCTTTTAGAAAAGGACTCCTTACTTTTTCTTTTAAAACATCTGAACCGATAGAGGACTGGGACATACTCGGCTGAACAAGTAATTTTTTGTCGTTGAACTTTCCAACCAGAAAGCACTTATAGATTTCAGAAGCGCCTTTGTCAGATAAACTGACTGCAGGATGGACATCTCCAATTATTACAGTATCTGCCTTTTCAAACTCCTTGTTTTTTGGAATTTTGTCGCCGTGGGTTATGTAAGTACTTCCAATTAAAATCCCATCTTCTTTGATTGGAACCTTTCTTTTTTCTGCAATTGGAAATAAAACCGGATCGTGGTTTCCTTTTGTAAGTATAAGTTCATCTGTATTTTCAAATAAAAAATCAATCATTCTTAATCCTTCTCTCCATTCCTGTTTTGGAATCTTTCCAAATTCGTGCTTGAAGTCCCCGTTAATTATAATCGTTTCAGGAGATAATTTTTCAAAGATTTCTTCCAGCTTTGATTTTATTTCTTTGAACTGAAATCTTGGAACTAAAAAGCCAGACCTGTGCATGCTGCTTTCTATTCCTAAGTGTAAATCAGATATAACTAAAGTTTTCTTTTTTTCTAGATAAAGTGCAAGACCGCTTGCTTCAATATTGTTAGTCAGTTTCATAGGGCTCAATCCTTTCCAGAATTGTCTTGTGAAGTCTTCTGACAAATTCCAGTCGGTCCTCCATTTTTAAGATATCCATGTATCCTCTTGCAATTAAATTTAATGCAAAGGGACTTGGAACATCTGTTGCAATTATTTTTACTTCAATCTTTTCTTTTTCCAGTTTTTTCAGTACTTTTTCTGCATTTTTAACATCCATTAAATCTTCAAGTACTTCTCTCCTTGCTTCTTTTAGAATGGGAAAGTCTTTTGAGATTCTTCTTACTGCACTAAGTAGAATTTTAGAACTGACCTGCTGTTTTCCGGCGCTTTTCTTCCTTCCTTTGTAGTTTCTTAAAATCATTAGAGACCTGCCGGCGCAGTGTCTGAACCTCCTTCTTAAAATTTCCGTTTTTTCAACTGCTTTTCTTAAAGTTGATCTTAGAGTATTAGATTTTAATTTTTTCAAAGCCTGCAGTACCTGTAGTTTTCCGGAGTTTGTTGTTAAATAGAAGCCGTTATCTGTCAGGTTAATTGCAATGTTTTTTCTTTTTACATTTGAAATTAAATAGGCGATTGCTCTTGACAAGGCGTCGTTTGTTCTTCTTCCGTAAAGGGAATGGAAAATTACATACTTTTTATCTGAGAAACCGTGATAGAACTCGATTACTAATTTTTTATCATGAGGAATTTCTGCATACAAATACTGCTCCTTAAAATATTGATAGATTGAGTTGACTGCATATTCATTTAGATATAGATAATCGTTAATAAATTTCTTAACTTCTTTTTCTGAGTTTTCAGCCTTAAACTGCTCCTCCATTTTTCTCCTGAATTTTTGAATTTCAAGGGCAAGGTCGTAGCTCAAAGGGAGCATCTCGGAGAACCAGCTTGGAACGGTTGGCACTTTATTTGGTTGAGGAGTTACCTGAATAGTCATTCCTCTGGCATAATTAAACCGGTATGTTTTTCCCCCAAGAACGAAAATATCGCCTTTCTTAATTCTTTCTAAAAATGCTTCTTCGACTTTTCCGATTGGTTCATCTTTCTGTTTAACTGTTAAATAAGATTCATCAGGTATTGTTCCGATGTTTGTTGAATAAATTGCTCTGGCAAGTCTTCCTCTTTTTCCAATTAATCCTTTTTCTTTGTTATGCCATATCTTTGCGTAGACATTTCTGTCTTCAAGAGACACATATTCTCCTGCCAGATAATCAATAACTGACATGAATTCTTCTCTTTCTAAATCATGGTAGCAGTAGCTTCTTTTTACTAAATCATAAACAGTTTCAATATGCTGCTGATTTCCAATTGCAATGCCGTAAATCTGCTGGGAAAGAACATCAAGTGCATTTTTGGGTATCTTAATTCTGTCGATTTTCTTTTCAACTGCATCTTTGAGCATGACTGCGCATTCGACTAAGTCATCTCTGTCCATTACGATGAATCTTCCTTTTATCTTGTCATGCAATTGATGACCAGACCTTCCTACTCTTTGAAGAGCTCTTGCTACCGATTTAGGACTCCCTAAAAGAATGACTAAATCGATATACCCTATGTCAATTCCTAATTCCAGAGAAGTTGAGCAGACAACTGATTTTAATTCTCCGTCTCTTAATTTCTGCTCGATTTCAAGCCGGTGTTCTTTTGATAAACTGGAGTGGTGGGCCCCTATATTTTCAACATACTTTTTAGGGAATTTTGTCTTTAAATGATGGACTACTCTTTCAGTTGCAGACCTTGTATTTGTAAAAACAAGTGTTGTTCTATGCTTCTGAATTAAGTCGTCCATTAACTCATATAGACTCTCCTGCATTTCATCCTGAGACGCGCTGATTATATTTTTAACAGGGCTTAAAACTTTTAAATCTAATTCTTTCGTAAATTGGACATCAACAATTAAACAGTCTCTCAATTTTCCTTTTTCATAACCTACTAAATATTTTGCCATTTCTTCAAGAGGAGCAACTGTTGCACTTAAGCCTATTCGTATGTAAGGTCCTGCTAAATTCTGAAGCCGTTCTAGTGAAAGAGACAAATGAACGCCTCTTTTATTTGGAGCAAGGGCATGGATTTCATCTATAATTACCCATTTGATATCCATCATTTTCTTTTTGAATTTTGGAGCTACCAAAACAATTCCAAGAGTTTCGGGAGTAGTGATTAAAATATGAGGCGGGTTTTTCAGCATCTTCTGTCTTTCGTACTGGCTTGTATCTCCAGTTCTTACTGCTATTCTAATTCCAAGAGATTCTCTATGAATTTCCTCCATTTCTTCCAGCGGTTCTTTCAGGTTTATTTCAATGTCTCTTGACAGTGCTTTTAAAGGAGAAGCGTAAAGTGCATAAATTCTATCTTCAAGTTCGTCTCTTTTTGCTAAAACAATTAGTTCATTTAAAATTGAAAGAAATGCAAGAAGTGTTTTTCCGGAGCCGGTTGGAGCTGAAACTAGAATATTTTTTCCCTGATGGATCGGTAAAATTCCATATTTTTGGGGTTTTGAGAATTTCCCAAACTTCTGCTTGAACCATTTCCTGACTAAGGGATCCAGTTCTGAGAGGATCAATTTATCTGTAGCGGGCTTCTCTTTAAATTTTATAGTCATAATTGGGGCATGTAAAGTGCTTTTCAAGTAATAAATACTTTAGGATTGCCGAAAAAAGATATAAAACAATGAAATATAAGTTGATGCATGGTTAAAAGCGAACTTTCCAAAATAATTTCTGATTTAAAGAAAAAGAGAAATAAGCTTGAAGTTTTCAGAGAGATTCCTCCGAGTGAGCAAGGATTTGTTCTTTTGAGTGTTGGCAAAAAACTGAGAAAAAAGATCTTGAAAGGTATGAAAAGAGAAGAAATAAAAAAATTCTGTCATTTTCTTGATCCGGATGAAATTGAAGATGTATTGGCTGTTTTGAGTAAAAGGAAAAGGAAAATAATACTTGAGGATCTTAAAGTTGAGCTGAAAGAAAAATCAGAATTTTTCTTTAATTTTTATCCTAAAAGAGCAGCAGGGATGATGAACATTGATTATATAGAAGTCCCTGAAGATGCAACTGTAGATGAAGTTTATGAGCATGTTGAAGAACATGTTGAAAGGACAGGAAAGGAGCCCGTGATTTTAGTATTTGATAATGGCACTTTAAAAGGAGAAATCCCTCTGCATGAATTGATGGTTACAAGTGAAACGGAAATAGAAGATCTTATTTCTGATATTCCGTGTATAGAATATGATGCAAAACACAGAGAATGTTTAAAAGTTATTAAAAGGCATCCGCATGGAAGAGTAGTTGTTTATGATGACGACGGTTCGGTTATTGGAGTTATTTATGCAAAAGACCTGCTGGATGTAATTCAGAAGGAAACCACTGAAGACCTATATGGATTTGCAGGCGTCAATCGAGAAGAAGATGTGTTGGATAACATGTTTACAAAAGTGAAATACAGATATAAATGGCTCATAATTAATTTATTCACTGCATTTATTGCAGCATCGGTTATTGGTTTATTTCAAGATACTATCTCACAATATGTAATTTTAGCAGTATATCTGCCGATTGTCGCAGGAATGGGAGGAAATGCAGGCATACAGACTTTGGCAATTGTTGTCAGAGGCCTTGTTCTGAAAGAAATTAAGAAGGGAAATGAATTCAGAATTTTACTGAGAGAAATGGGTGCCGGGGTAATTGACGGAGCTATAACTGGATTAGTTGTTGCAGTTGTTGCTTATGTTATAAACGGCATGTGGCTCCTTGGCATTATTGTTTGGGCCTCTATAATCATTAATTTGCTAATTGCATGTACTGCAGGAACTGTAATTCCCTTGACTCTGAAAAAAATGAACCTTGATCCTGCATCTGCCTCTAGCATATTTATAACAACTTTGACAGATGTATTCGGTTTCTTTATATTTTTAATTCTAGCTACAACTTTCTTAATTTAAAAAGTGGAAAGGAGGCTAAAAAAATAAGTGAAAGCCCCTTCCTCCCAAAAAAATAACGGGTTTTATGCCAATCTCCAAATTAAATATATACTACAAGATATAAAAGCTTTTTGAAATGAAAATACTGGCGTTTGCAGGCATGCCCGGCTCGGGAAAAAGTCTGGCATCCGAATATGCAAAGGAAAAAGGAATTGACATTATTAGATTAGGCGACATTACAGATATTGAATTGAATAAAAGGGGCCTTAAAACGAATGAGAAAAATGAGAAAAAAGTAAGGGAAAGTTTAAGAAAAGAAGGAGGAATGGCAGTTTATGCAAAAAAAACTGCCGAGAGAGCTGAAAGGAACGGATTAGAAAAAGTTGTGTTTGACGGCGTAAGAAGTTATGAAGAATATTTATTTTTGAAAGAAAAATATGGAGAAGATTTCAAAGTTATTTCTATTTTAGTTTCTCCTGAAACCAGATACAAGCGCTTAATGGATAGGAAAGTAAGATCACTGACATTGGAAGAGTGTAAATCAAGAGATGAAGCAGAGATACAGGGGCTGAACCATGCTGGAACAATTGTAATGGGAGAGAAATACATTATAAATGAAGGCTCAAAGAAAGAGTTTGAGGAAAAGATTAAACAGACATTAGAAAAGTTTATAAAAGCGACGGCACAAAAGAGTCTGTGAGGTTAAAAAATGGCACAAATTCCGTTTAAAGAGGTACAATCAAAGACAGTAGTTTCAGAAGGTGGCCGAATGTTCGGCAAAGTTCTGGACATAACAGTTGACGTAACTACCGGAGAACTCATTAACATACTAGTTGAGCCTACCAAGTACATTGTTGCTCATTTTGAGGACTTGGTCAGGGACCGACAGGGAAGGCTTTTGCTTCCTTTCAGCGCAGTAACTGCAGTCGGCGACTTTGTTCTGGTAAACGAACAAGACGTAATTTAACTGTATGGACTTAAAAGTTAATTCTGAATCCAGAGTAGATTTAATAGACCTAACTGACCGGTTAGAACCAGAGATAGAAGAAGGCATTTTAATTGTTTATTCACCTCATACTACTACAGGTCTTTTTATTAATGAAAATGAAACCAATCTCAGATTAGATATTAAAAAAATGCTAAAAACAGTTGTTAAAAAAGGCGGCTGGAAGCATGATAACCAAGAAGGAAATGCTGATTCTCATCTAAGAGGGATTTTACTGGGGAATTCTGTTGTTGTTCCGGTAAGTAAAGGAAAATTAGATTTAGGTACGTGGCAGTCTGTTTTCTTTGCAGAGCTGGACGGTCCCAGAACTAGAAAAGTTGTTGTAAAGGAACTTAAAAGCTGACTTATTCAAAAACTGAATTTATTTTTGAAATGAGCTGCTCTTTAGGGAGGGCGCCCATTGATTTGTCAACTACTTCTCCATCTTTCATGTAAAGAACAGTTGGTATTGACATTACACCAAAATTTCCTGCGGTTTCTTTGTTTTCATCAACGTTCAGCTTTCCGAAGCTTACATTTTCGACGTCTTTGTCTGCTTCTTCAAATATTGGCCCGAACATCTGGCATGGTCCGCACCATGATGCCCAGCAGTCAACTACCCAGTTTCCTTCTTTTGTTTTCTCTTTGAAATTTTTATCTGTTAGTTTTGTTGTCATGTTGTATTTGCTTGACCGATATGCTTTTTAAAGTTTACGTGTAATAAAAATCATGGTTAGATGCTTTGTAAATATTGATTTAGCAGAGAAACAGAAGAAAAAGATAAGAGAATTAATTACAGAGCTAGAAAAACTGGATACCAATATTAAATTTGTTGAGCCGGAGAATTTGCATTTAACTCCTAGATTTTTAGGGAATGTTTCTGAATCAGAATTGAAAGAGGTTGAAAAAGGACTTGGAAAGGCGGCTGAAGAAACAATCCCGTTTGAACTTAAACTGAAAGGGACAGGAGTGTTTCCAAACAGAGGTTATATTAAAGTTATCTGGATTGGTGTTGAAGAAACTGAAGAATTAAAAAGTTTGAAAAAAAGAGTTGATAAATATATAGAAGTTGGAAAAAGAGATAACAGAAAATTTATTCCTCATGTAACTATTGGAAGGATGAAAAGTAGGAAACGGAAAGAAGAAGTTCTAAAAATCTTAGATGAATACCAAGACATTGGTTTTGGTAAAATTAAAGTTGATGAAATTACTGTTAAAGAAAGTATTTTAAGAGGATCGAAAGGGCCGAAATATGAGATTTTGTTTGAAAAAAAGTTAAAGAAAGATATATAAGAATTGAGAGACACTAAATTTTTGCTATGGTTAAAGATATTAGTGATCTGTCTGAAAAAGATAAAAAGAAAGTCATAAAAAAACTTGAAAAGAAAGGAAAAGGAATTAAAACCATAGAAGATAGTTTTAAAGAGATTGAAGACCTGAAAGATGATGCTATTGATTCTATGAGAGATGAAGCAGTAAAAGGCGGAGAAAAGAACTGGAGTAAAGCCGAAAAAATACTGGACGCCCTTAAAGATAAAGAAAAAAGATTAGAAAACTACGGGTGGAAGGATGAAAAAACAAAGAACTCTATAAAGTGGTTAGAAAAATATTTGAAAATGCTAAAAGGAAGGGAAAATGGAATTGATTTTGGTTTCGGAGTTACTTTCAATGACTGTGATTCTCTTGGAAAAATTATGAAAAAGGTTAATGAAAAAACTCATGATTATGAATCATCAATGGATATTGCAAGGATTATGAATGCTATTTGTAAAGTTAAAAAAGCACAGCAGTACCTGAAAGGAACTACAAAGGAATAAACTTAATTAACTCAGTCCAGTTAAATCAATTTTATAAACTTCCAGTCCTGCTATTCTTTTATGGAGGGAGATACAATATTAATAATTAGTGTATTCGGCTCTTTAATCGGTATTTTTATATTGTATTTTGGAGTTTCTTTAATCGAACCTGAGCTTGTTGCTTTAAATAAAATTGATTCGGAGCATATAGATGAATATGTGAAAATTGAAGGCAGAGTAGAAAGCATAAGGAAATTTGGAGATTCTGTTTTAATTCAGTTTGAAACTACGGATATCGTTGTTTTTACTCCGGAAGAATTTGCTTCAGAAGTTTATACCGGCGCTTTCATTTCAGTTAAAGGCATTGTTAAGGAATATAAGGGAGAACTCGAAGTTGTTCCAAACCGGCCGGATGAGGTGCAGATTAAATGAATATTCTTTTTGAAATTTTAATTTTTACTTTGTTTGGCTGCTCTCTTGGAGTCCTAACCGGCCTAATCCCGGGACTTCATATCAATACAGTTTCAGTTCTTTTAATTACTGCACTGCCTTTCTTTTCTTCATTTCAGTTCATTTCAATTGCTTCCGGTATAATTGCAATGGCGGTCGTTCATTCTTTCCTTGATTTTATTCCTTCCATTTTACTGGGAGCTCCTAATGAAGATACGGTTATGTCTGTTCTTCCGGGGCATAGAATGCTTTTGGACGGTGAGGCGATTGAAGCCATTAAGCTGACTGGTGCAGGTTCTTTATTTTCATTACTTTTGACTTCCGGCCTTTTTCTTGTTTTGATTTCAATAATACCAACAATTTATTCAGGAATTGAACAAATGCTTCCATTTATCCTGATTTTCTTTGTTCTAATCGGTTTATTTTTTGAGAAAAAGCCGATTATTGCATTTTTAATTTTTCTTTTATCGGGCTTCTTTGGCTTCCTGTTATTCAACTCATTTCTAAGTGTAGAAGCAATATTTCCTGCTCTTTCAGGGATGTTTGGAATTAGTACTCTATTATTAAGTTTGAAAAATGAAGTTTTTATTCCGGTTCAGGAAGACATAGGTATGAGTCTGAAATTCAGAAAAATTTTTAAAAATTCTGTTTTAGGTGGGCTTGCAGGAATGCTTGTCGGTTTATTTCCAGGCATTGGTTCTGCACAGGCAGCATATATGGTTCAGCAGGCTTCAAGAAAGTCGAGCAGCAAAGAATTTTTGGTTGCTGTTTCTGGTGTTAATACTTCAAATATAATTATTCCTTTAGTTGTTATGTATTCAATTCAGAAAATGAGATCCGGCATTATAATTGCCATCAATAAAGTTATTGGTTCTTTTAGTTTTGGAGAGTTAGTTATTTTACTCGGCGTTATCTTAATTTCAGGGAGCATTGCAACGTTTCTTCATTTTAAAATTGGGATAAAAATGGCAAGAAAATTAAGCGACATGGACATGGAAAATTATAGGAGATTCACTATTTTGATAATTTGTTTTATTGCTCTGACCGTCTTTTTATTAACTGGTGTTTACGGGCTCGGAATTCTTGTTTTGGGGACTTTAATTGGGCTGATTCCTCCTTTAATTGGGGTTAGAAGAGCAGAATGTATGGGTTTTTTCATTTTTCCAGTTGTTCTTTGTTATATAGGGATTTCGGTACCGTTTCTTATTCTTTTATTTGGCTAAAGAATGCCTTTAGATAATAAAAATAAGTACAAGAAAGTTAGTAAGATAAAGAACAAGAGTGCGAATAAAAATTTTTCATTTTCTTTTAGAGATTCCTGAGGGGAAGTAAAAGAAGGTTCTTCAAATTCTTCCATTTCCTTTGGTTCTTTTAATTCGGGTTTTTCTTCCTTTGGTTCTTCCGGTTCCGATAAAAGTTCTTCCTCTTCTTCCTGTTTCTTTTTGTCTTTGGTCATTATGTGAAGGACTGTAATTTTTTCTGAGATTTTTCTCCAAATATTGAAAGTATGTTTGATTCATATAAAGCTATCTGCTGGCTAATGTAAGGTGAAACGTTATACTTTTTAATTAAATCTTTAGATATCTGCAGATATTTTTCAATCGAGCCTCTGTGAACAGTAAACGTGAGATTTCCTCCACAATTAGTACATACTCCGGAAAGAGGAGGTCTTCTGTATTTTGAATTGCATTTAGTACACCTGACTTTCTGTTTTGAAAAAGTCCTTAAATTCCCTTTTATATCTGGTAGGAAATGACTGTCAATGATTTTTTCAGCGACATTTTTTTCATCAACCGCATCAATCATTTCTGCAAGATGCATTTGTTTTTTAAGTTTTTCAGACATTTTTCCTTTTGTATAAATATTGGACAAAGGAGCATTATTGATGTCAGTAGTTTCGTGAGTATAATTCCAGCCGGCGAAAGGATCTTCTCCGTAAATCGTATCTCCGAATGTTAGTAAGTTTACATCATTTGGGTCGGCCGTATTTTCAACTGTTTCATAGAAAGAAAGAGGATATTCTCCTACAATGTCAATGTCATATACTTCATCATCTATTTCCAGCGCCCCCAACTTGGAAGTTATAACTAATGGGGCGTCCATTTTACCTCCTCTTTTTTGAGGGAGGAAACTTTTTGAGAAATTTAGGAGTGCGTCAAGAAGTAGCATTACTGCATCCTCATCGCCGTCGCAATCCCTTCTTTTTGCATCGTGGAAGCAGGGGTGGGCAAAGGTGACTTTAGCGTCCGTACTGCCGATAATCCTGCCTACAATTCCTGTAGAAGTGTGCGGTGCAAGAGCAATTACGAATGTTCCTGCAAGGTCTTTTTTATTTTCATAATTATAATATTTTTCAAGACCATAGTAAGATTCAAGGAGATTATCTACGAATTTGCTTGTTTTTAACAGATAAGATGTTGCAGAGTTTTCACCATAATCACTTATTAAAATATCCTGTGGTTTTAATTCGAGAATCTGGTCCTCGTTTTCAAGTTTTTTTCCATAAATGTCTTTATTATATCCCAATTTCTTCAGTTTTTCAATAGAAGTGTGGATCTCAAACGGCTTGAAATGAGTTAGAGGAGCATCGGTGCTGTCATGTCTTATCGTCCCATCCTTGAATACATAAAGGTCCTGCTCAGCCCTTAAAATCCCTTTTTCAATTGCCTCGGGAATCTTATTTTTAGTGGACATACCCAAAATACCTTTTATACTGTCTGGGAGCTTTCTTCCTAATTTTTCAGCGGCAGAATCCAGTAATTCATTAATATCAATTTCCTGCTGTTCATAAGTTACGGTTTTTGCATTGCACTTTTCACAGGTATCCTTCCTTGAAAAAATTCTGCACCTTGGACAGAAATTTAGAAGTTTTGTCTCTTCCCCGCAGTTTGGACACTGGGGAAAAAACTGGAAGGATGAGCATTTATCGCATTTAAATTTTGCAAGGTAGGGTTTTGCCTTCTTTTTTTCTTTATAGAGTTTCATGAAGTCTCTAACTCTGCCTTGTTTAGCGCCTGTTGGGAAAAGAACATGAGGAGCAGGCGTCATTTTTCTGGGTTTTGCCTTCTCCGGTCTTCCCATTCTTGCACCAATTCGAGTTGGCGCCTTATCTTTTATAGTGACTTCTGCTAATTTGTTAATGGTGTCTAATGCTTTGTGCCGTTTATTTTGTTCTATTGTTTGTATTATTATTTTCCACTCTTTAGGCCGGCCAAATGAAAATAAAAGAGGTTCTTTATGCTTTGAAATAACTATTTTTGAATCTTTTAGTTTATGGAAGACGCACAATTTTTCTAATATTTTCTTAATTGAGGATTTGTTTTCCAGGATGATTTTATTATCAGCCACTTCAGCTTCCTTAAGCGCCTCTGCAAGTTCCAATAAATCTGAATTTCTAATATAATTCCAGTGAAAAGTAAAAACAGGATGTAAAGGAACTTCAAACTTATCTGAAAATTCTTTTGCCTTTTCAAAATCTGGTTTCTTAAAAGGATCGTTTAGATAATCTGAGGAATTTAAAATTTCTTTAGCTGAAGCTTTCTTATCTTTCTGAGCTTTCTTAACTTCTTTTGCCCACCATTCTTCGCAGTAAGCAGGAGGCAGAAGTTTATGATTATTCTCAAAGAAATCTCCTGCAGAGATTAAAATATCCCCTAAATTAGTAAATCTCTCAATTCTCCCTTTGTACTTTTTTGCTTCCTCTAAAGAATCAACCTGCAAAAGCTCTCCATCTTTTAAAAGAATTGTAGGACCATTTATTGTATCACAGGGAGTTACAATGCCTGCTTTTCCAGGAAGTTCCAATCTTATTTGAGTTCCTATTGCTATGAAATCATCTAAGAGATGCATAGTTGCAGGATTTAAACAGAGAGCTGCATAACCACTTCCTCTTGTTCTTCCATATCTTAAATTAAATCCTCCTTTTCTTCCGGGGTAAGAAAATACAGGCCTGCCGGCAGGAATTTCATTTAAGAACTTATCGCTTCCTTTTTTCTCGGGTTCCTCATCAGTATAGTTTTCAAGGACATCAATCGCACTTGTTTCCTGGACAATTTCAGTAATTTCATCTATTGAAAATAAGTGATCTTTATACTCTTTTTTGAATTCTTCAGGTATCTCTTTTTCAAAAATATTTGAAATTTTTTCCTTTTCTTTTTTACTTTCATCTGTTTTTCTTTTTACTAGAAGCCCTTCGAGCCATGACCAGTCAAGGCCGTACTTTTCCTGGATGGGTTTTAATCTTTTCAATAATTTAGGTGCCTTTTGAGCAAGACCTTCTGCAACAACAAGACACATTCCTCCCCGAACTCTGTTTGTTTTTACTCTGCCTAAATTCCGGTAAGTTGAAACTTCATAGGGTTCAGTTGGGTCTCCGTCAACGCATACTGGAACATTTTTGATTATTGTTTTGACCTCCTCTTCTTTTGGCCGGTATTGTAGTCTTTTTCTCCGGTGATACCATCGTATTTCTTCTGCATATCTTCCTATTTCTTTTTGATTTGGTTTGTATCTGTCTAAGCCTAATGCTTTATGGACATAATCTGCAACCACTACTGAGATAGCTTCTGCGGTCCCTCCCGCCGCCCTGATAGGTCCGGCGTAGTAAATTGCCAAATATTCGGAATTATCTGGATTTTTTAAAATTTTAATTTTTGCAATTCCTTCCAAAGGAGCTGCAACCGCCCCTTGTGTTAGAAATGCAAGAGCAGCCCTTACAGCTAAATCCGCTGCCTCTTCTCTGTCGTCTATTCTTTTAATTACCTCATCAACTAATTTAAAGGCGACTTCTTCTTCAGTATTAACTTCTTCCTGTAGTTTTCTGACAATATCTGCAAGTCCTTTAAATTCAATAAGACCCTCTACCTTATCTGCAAGGTCTTTTGCAATATATATTTCCGGTTCTTTCGCAGGATCAACTCCCTGCTTTCTTGCGTCCGAAGCGATATTGTATTCTTTATTTACCCCATCTTCCAGTGTTTTGAGATATTCTTTTTGTTCCATTAGAATTGTGTTAAAGTAATTTGGTTTGTTTTTAAATTTAAAAGAGGTAGTCTTGCTGGCGTCGGTTCATGTCCTAAAAATTCCTGAAAACTTGTTTTAGCCTGCCAGGTCCCACTATTAATTAAAGTAACTCCGCGGTAATCTACAATATCATTTGAATGGACGTGGCCCATGTGAAGGACATCAATATCTTCAGGAATTACTAAAGGGTCGCCGTGGTTTGGCTGAGGCATTATATCGCCTTCAAAAAGAGGACATAAGTGTCTTCTTTTCATTAATGCCGCCATTACTTTTCCGGGTTTTTTGTAGCCGTCCTTCAAATTTGGATCAGACATTACCATTTTATCTATGCTGGTCCCATGATAAATTAAAATGTTAGTGCTCTCAGAACCACTTCCTGCCTTAATCAATCCAGGGTTGCTTATCATATCAACATTCGGCAGGTCATACAAATCCGGAGCTGTTTCTTTTGACACAGGAGGCTGAGGCTGGGCTAACCGCACATAGTCGTGGTTTCCTGGAGAAATCACTATTTTTATTCTTTCAGGAATTTGCTCTAAAATTTTCGCTGCTTCTTTATATTGTTTATAAATATCTTTAATTATAAGATCGTCTTCCTGTCCTGGATAAACGCCAACACCGTCAACAAGATCTCCGGCTATGAAAATATATTTGAGCTTTTCAGAAAGATGTGGGTGAAGCTCTGTATGAGAATCTAGATCGCCGTTGATCCAGTCAATCATTTTCTGAAATTTTTTAGCCTCAAATTCCCTGCTTCCAATATGAACATCAGAAATAAATGCTGCAGTTGCATCATCTCCTTTGGTTTTTTGATTATTATGGATAGGCATATCTGGCCATGTAAACTCATTTATGAAGAATATACCATTACTCATGTTCCCTGTAAACCCCAAAACATCATCATTTACAATTTTATCGGCTTCCTTAATTAGCTTCTCTTTTGTTGCAATTGCTCTCATTTCTCCTGAAAAGTCTTCAAGACTAAACATCACATTTCCACTTTTCGTGGTTCTTTTCCCGGAAACAATTGCAATTAAACTTATTTCTTCCCTGCCTGCTCTTTTTGCATTGTTTATTGAAACAACTGATTGCAGGCGTTTTTGAAGATTGTTCTTAAAATAATTGAGTCTTGCTTGGAAATATGCAGACATATCCTGAACGTCAGAAATTTTATATGTTTGATCGAAATTTTTTATTACTTCAATTACTGGTTTAATTATTCCTTTTTTTAATTGTTCAAGATTAATGAACAGCCTGCCCTCTCTTTTTGATGTTTTAAGTAAATCTTCTGAATAAGAAAAAGGCTCTTCGTTTTTGAGAATTTCATCTAAAGCATCTCTGGAGAGTTGAATGTTATTCTCCAAAAAAAGATTCATTATTTTTGGAGCGGTATTTTCTGTCATAATAATTCCTGTTTAAGAATTTCCTTGCTGTCTTCCAGTGCTTTTTCAGACATATCCAGCTTTATTTTTCTCGTTCTTCCATACCTTCCTTTTGAAATAATTGTCGCGTTGATTAAACCAAGCATATCTAGTTCAGAAATTAAATCAGATACTCTTCTTTGAGTTAAAGGTGAGTTTCCAAGTTGTTTGCAGAAATTTTTATAAACTTCAAATACATCTCCTGTTGCTACTTCTTCTTTATTCAGGTCTTTTAAATAAATTATACTGTTTAAAACAATTTGAGATTGCTTAGGCAGAGTTTTGACCACTTCAACAATCCGATCAATATCAAGTTTCTTTTGTGCCAGCTCAACATGCCTGATTGTCACTGAATCTTCACTCTCCCGTTCTGCAAGTTCACAGGCAACTCTTAACAAATCAAGAGCTCTTCTAGCATCACCGTGTTCCAAAGCTGCAAGTGCAGCACATTTTTCAATTGTTCCAGATTCCAGACATCCGTTTTCTAATGCAGTGTTTGCTCTCTGAGAAAGAATATCTTGAAGTTGTATTGCATTATATGGAGGGAAAACAAGTTCCTCTTCTGACAAACTTGATTTTATTCTTGAATCTAGATCATCAGTAAAAGACAAATCATTTGTAATCCCTACAATAGTAATTGTTGCATTTTCTAATTCAGTGTTGATTCTTGTTAAATCATAGAGAATATTTGAATCAGTAAGGGATTCTATCTCATCGAGTATTAAAATATGGACCCCTCCTTCGGAATCAATTGTTTTAAGGAATTTTTTATAAACCTGGTCTGTAGGAAGTCCGGTTGCAGGGACATCTTCACCTAATTCATTAATAAAATGAGCAAGCAGTCGATATGAAGTATTTACTTTCTCCATTTTGCAATTAAGGTAGCTTGCTTTAAGTTTTCTTTGTTCTCTTTTTGAACGAGTTTCAAGCTCTTTGGCTACATATTTTGAAACTAGTGTTTTACCAGTTCCGGTTTTACCATAAACGAAAACATTTGAAGGTTTTTCACCCCTTAAAGCTGAAACGAGTATAGAAGCAAGTTGTTTAATTTGATCTTCGCGGTGAGGAACTGTTTCAGGTGTATAAACATCTTGTAGAGTCCTTTTATTCTTAAAAAGAGATTGTTTATTTAGGAAGTTGTCGAATAGATCATCTAATTTCTTTTGTGCCATTAATTTTTACCCCACTGCAGAAAAAAGATCAACTTTTTAACTGCTTTTTTGCATAGGAAATACTGGTTTATATATTTATTTGTCAAAATAAGTACTTTTGGAACCCACACCCCCTTCATTTCAGGTGGAACAAATAGATTTGATGGCTTTGTTTGGGAAAAGGGCGCTTTTTCTTCTTTTAGAGTCTTGTTGAGAGAGTCTAAAAGGTCCAAAATTCTGTTTCGTTTGGTAAAAAACTTTAAAAAATTTATTTATTTTGAATTTAAAGCCCAAAATGGCTTTCTTTTTAGCTCTACAGGAAATAAAGGGGTTCTCCACGGGAAATAAAGGGGTGTGTTGTTTTGTTTGTAAGTGAAATATTTTCTATATGGATAATAAATAATAAATAAATATTTTCCATAAAGATAATAATAAATAATAATAAATAGTATTACTAAAACTAACTAAACCAAAAACCTGCGCCTCACAAATATTAAAAACACACCATTATTTCAAGTGGAGATTTTTCATAAAAACCTAAAAATCCAATATTTTCATTTCAGAAAGTTCAAATTTTTCCAAAAGTTTTCGGAAATGGAGACAATTTTTCTAATCTCCAATAGAAATAAAGGGCTCAGAGGGTTTCACTAGTTTCTGAATCTTCATTCAAGTATTTTCTCTACTTTTTTCCTGATCTTTTTAATACTCTCTACATCTTCGTCAGAGTTTACTTCCAGCCAGGAAAGGAGTTTATCAATGTTGTCTAGTAAATCTTTTGCATCGCTGTCTTTCATTTTCTTTTTAATCTCTTTTTCTAATTTCTCTTTATAATCATTTATAACTTTATCCCATGAAACAAAATCTTTTGGTTCCTTTCTTTCAAAATCACCATTTTCAATTACTTTTTGGACTTCTGCAGTTGCTCTTTTTTCAGCTTCCGGTCCTAAAATATAATATTTTCTTATACTAACATCCCCCCATGTAAATGGACCTTTAACTTTTTCAACACCAACTTCTTCAAACTGGTTCAATTCAACTCCCTTTTTTAAATGATAATACATTGACCTCAATTCAATTGGTTCAAAAATTTCTTCATATGCCTTATGAATTTCATAACCATAAGTAACCCCAAGTGCATCTACAATCATCTGCATCCTGTCTCTTACTGGACTGTTTGGCGGTCTCCCTCTTCCCATTTTATCAAAATTTACCTTAATTTTTATCTATATGGATAATAATTAACTACACTTTAAATACCTTGTCAACCTGAACCAACACTTTTAAGTATTTTAGAAACCACTCTTTCAGTATGGCACTAATAAGAGAACTCGAATCAAAACTAAGATCTATACGGAGAGTATGTAAATCTGCAATCGACCCAACAACCGGAGCAGTTGATGCCACAGTAATTCATCAACAAGCAGCAGAGCTTAAACAATGGATTTCTAATTTTGAAAATATGTATATAAGAGAAGCAAGAGAACATCCAAATAAAGCAAAACAAATTACTGCAGATGCAAGAGATTTTATTAATGAGGCCTGGTTTACCTATGAAGTTTTAATAGAACTCTCAATGAAAGCAGATGAACCTCCTCCAAGTTTAGTAAAATGGGAAGTCCTCCCTTCAGGAGTAGTTCCTGGTAAATTAAAAGAACAGGCAATTAAGCAGCTTGATAAAATTTATGAGGATTTTACAAGTTTCAGAAAAGAGGTTTTGGTCAGCTAACTATTTTTCAAAACAAATTCATTTTTATTTTCATCAAATTCATAAAAACCAATATCTAATCTCTTTTCATACTCTTCAATTAGCTTATCTTCCTGTTCAGTATATTCTCTTTTTGCAACTGCTTCTACAAGCTTTGGAGGAATTCTTTTAATTATTCCAACGCTTCTATTTTTATCCATAAAATACCCTCTGATTCCATATTCATTATCAACTTCTACAAGATTCTCTAAAGCAGCAAGAGTAAACATATATTCATTGAATGTTTTCTCTTTGCCTTTATTTTTAAAAAAATCCCGTCGGGCGCCAATCGGATATCCTTTTATTTCTCTTGAAAAATCAATTCCTTTTTCTTTACAAATATAATCTATCTTTTTTCTGGGAATTTTAATTTTATTTATTTTTGTTCCATATTCTTTAACAAACTCTTTAATTTCACTACTTGAAAACACATGGTTATCAATAGGTTTTCTAATCAATTTTTTTAATTTTTCATTATAAACGCAGCAAATAGGAGAAGTATCGCTTATAGGGCTTTTTCCATCCTTCACAACTTCAAGACTCCAGGCGCCTTTACCACTGGAGGAAAGAAGTCCACTCTCACCTTTTTCATTTTCTAAATGAAAAGATACTGCGAGTTCCATTCTTGCAATACTTTCAAACACACACCTTCCATACCATACTCCCTTTTCAATAATTTTTTTTAATGGCATTGAAAGAATTACCTTTGAAAGGGTTCCCGGTGTCCTGACTAAATCATAAAATGTTTTATTCTTCATATTTTTCCTCAATAACTTTTTTAATTCTCCCTGCTTTTTTATCTCCTACATTATCTATTTTTTTCAGCTGAGTTTCAGAAGCATTAAATATTTCCTTTACTGATCCAAAATTTTTCAATAATTTTTTAGCCATCCTAGGACCAACATTCGGTAGTGATTCAACAATATATTGCTTCATCTCCTCTTTTGTTTTGGGCCGCTTGCCGCTCCTTAAAACAACTTCTCTTTTCTCATCCAACTGCTCCCTTTTCGCCAAAAGTTCAATAAACGAGGCAGTTTCCTTCATATCTTTTGTATAAATTATAGGAAGGCCAAAATCCAAAACAAGGGACGAAAGGGCTCCCCGGATTGAATTTGGGTGTATTTTTCCATGATTGTAAAGTTCCTCTCCTTCAACAATAATCAACGGTTTCTCAAACATTTCAGAAAAGCTAGGGGCCTGTTTAAACAGCCTGCCGTCAACCAAAGATTTAACAAAATCTCTTGTAGTTTTTCTTTCAACTGCCACTCTGTCAGAAATTTGAAAATCAGCAACATCAAGCTGCTTAATCCTAATTTCAAGTCCATTCTCATTAAGCTCCCTTAAAATACCGGATCCGGATTCTCTAGTATCTGCAAAAACAACTAATTTTTCATCTTTGTCTTTTTTCTCAAATGCACTTTCTTTTGAGTTATCTTTATTTTTTTCCTTTTTACTCTTCTTCTTTTTATTTCCTGAAAATTTATCCAAAGTTCTCTGAACCTTACCTAGATTAATTTTTTTCAACGCCTTTTCCATGTTTCTTTCTCTGTAAAAAGAAGCCCAGTAATAAGCCTCGTCTCTGGTACCTTTTGTCATTAAAACTTTAACAGCTCCAGGACTGTGCCTTGCTGTTCTTCCTGCCCTCTGAATACTTCTAATTGCAGAAGGAACGGGCTCATAAAATACGACCAAATCAACTTCCGGAATGTCCAGCCCCTCTTCTCCAATACTGGTTGCAACAAGAACGTCATATTTTCCGTTTCTAAAATCATCCAATCTTTTAACCTGTTCTTTCTGTGTCAAACCGTCTTCACCTCCCTTCGCCTGCCCGACCAGACGAATGGCCTTAATTCCTGCCTTTTCTAATCTCTTAATTATAGTATCAACAGAAGACCTGTAGTTAGCAAAAACAATCGCTCTGTCTACAGATTCAACAAGCTCAAGCATTTTATCTACCTTCGGATGCTCAATTTTCTTTTCTTTTAAAGTTTCAGCAATCCTTCTGGCTTTACCGAAATCATGATTGTTTAAAATATTACCTGCTGCCTTGCTTTTATCTCTGTCCAGTTTTTTGAAATATTTACAGAGTGGTTTAACTCCCTGCGTTTCAAGAAGCTCCAAAGCATGATGTATTTTCAAAACAGCAGCAACCGCACTTATGTATTTATAAAAATCAGAATTATTTTGGGCTTTCCTAACCAGCTCAGACTGAAGCTTCAGCATTTTTTTCTTTCTAATTTTTCCAATGGCAGAGCTTTTAATAATCTCTCCCTGCTTCAAAAATCTCAGATGATCCTTCATAACTGCTTCAAGAAGCGATTTAATTCTGACAAAGTCTTTTGGAAGCTCAACTTTTACCCAGTTAAATTCTCTTTTCTTGATATATTTCTTAACTTCTTCATTTTCTCTGCTCCTGCTTTCAATATCTTCAATATAGAGTTCGTTGCAGACTCTTTCAATATCTCCTTTACTTGAACCAGGCGAAGCAGTCAAACCAAGAATTCTCGGCTCAGTTGCCTGCTCAACAAATTTTTTGGCAATAAATCCATAAGGATAATTTCCAGAAGCCCGATGAGCTTCATCAACAATTAGAAGAGAAGTTTCATCTAAAGGATACCTGTCTGCAAGTATGTCATTCTGAATAACCTGAGGGGTTGCAAAAATAAATTGCGGGTCTTTGTATGTTTTTTCTCTTTTCTTAGGAGGTGTTTCTCCTGTAAATACCTGAAATTCATCGTTTTCAATTTCAAAAACATCTTTCCATGTTTCGCAGTGCTGGACAACCAATGGTTTAGTCGGAGCCAGAAACAGAACCTTATATCTCGGATTTTCCTCAACTCTTTTGGCTGCAAGCATTGCAGCAACAAATGTCTTTCCAAGACCGGTAGGCAAGACCACTAAAGTATTCTTCTTCAAAGCAGTCCCCAGAATAGTCTCCTGATATATCCGAGATTCAATTGCTCCGTCTTTAAGGTATTTGTGGTTTACACTTTCCATAGAATATAAATATTGTACCAAGAATATATGTGTTATGAATACTAGTTTAAAAAAAGGAGCAGATGTTGCGGTAAAACAATGTCTTAATATAAAGAAAGGACAAGATGTTTTAATAATTACTGACGAAAAAAGTAAAGATATTGCAAAGGCATTGGAAAGCGCAAGCGAAAAAATTTCAGCAAATCCTCATTTATTCTTTCTACCTAAAGAAGACCGACCTCTTAAAAAAGTCCCTGAAAATTTAAAATCCTTAATTGACTTAATTAAAGGCAGAACAGATAAAGCAGCAGCCTTCACCGTTTTTCAAACAAACCCTGAAGAAATAGGAGGGGATGAAACTCCTTTCAGAGTAGAATTAATTCTAAAAAACCTCCTGGCAGACCCAAATCCATTTAGAGTAGGACATATGCCAGGTTTCAAGAAAAAATATCTTTCTGTTTTATCTGAACCGCTAACAGATATGCATAAAAGAGCAGAGCCACTTATGAAAACATTAAACTGGGCTGACTATGCACATATTACTTCCAAAAAAGGAACTGATTTAAAATTAAAGATAAAAGGCCGAAAAGCAATAGAATCTATTGGAAGAGTAGAACAAGGCGATTTTAAAAATGTCCCAAGTGGAGAAGTGTTCATCTGTCCGATTGAAACGTATGGTTCAGGTAAATTTATAATAGACGGTTCCACTGGTTTCGGGGTTATCAAGAAACCAATAGTGCTTACTTTTAAGAAAGGAAAAATAGTAGATATCAAAGGAAACAGTTCCAAGGTTTGTAAAAATTATATCGACAGTCTGGAAACCGACAAATGGGCCAAAATAATCGGCGAGCTCGGCATTGGAATAAATTCAAAAGCAGACATAGTAGATGAAATGGCAATAGCAGAAAAAGCGTTCAAAACATGTCATATAGCAACAGGGAAAAACAATGAGTATGATGGTAAAAACGAGTCCAAAACCCATCAGGACGTAATCTGCAAAAACCCAACGATTGTAGTTTCTAAAGAAGACGAAGAAAAAACTATACTGAAAGACGGAAAAATTGTAGTTTAATCACTCACAAAACATTTTTAAGCCTGGAAAGCACTTATATGCAGAGTTTAATGGCCAAAAAAAGAAAAAAATCTACAAAAAAACAGAAGAAGAGCAGAAAAGCAGTAGAGGATAACAAACTACCCCGCTGGCTTATATTTTTTTCAAATAAGATAATGCCACCTTTATTCTTCATGTTTATAGCCCTTTTCTCATTATATTTCATATCAAAAGCAGAGCCCATTCCCTTAAAATTAAATCTGGGCGCTATTGCAATAATTTCCAGCTCCTTTTCAATTTATATTGCAACTCTTTTAATGTAACTATTTTACCATTAATCATAAATACTTCTAAGCACTTTTTCTATATATGGGAATAAGGGACATAGCAAAAAAAGTTTTAAAAAGAACTTCGGATGAGGAAGAAGATCCTTTTTCTGATTTAGATGATGATTTTGAAGAAGATTTATCGGGACCAAACCCAGTTCCTAAAGAAGAAGCTTCAAAAAAGGCAAACCCACCAGCAGAAAAGAAGTTAAAAGAACCAAATGAATTTAAAGAAAAGGAGGAATCATTTGAAAAACCATCTTCGAAAGAAGCACCGGAACCGAAAGAAGATTTATCCAGATCGTTAAGAAACCTGGGCGAAAGACTTCAAATTCTTGAAACCAAACTTGATCAAATCCAGTCAAAAGAAGATTTACAAAAAACAGAGTCGGACAGAGTTGTACAATATCTCTCCTTAATTAACCAAAAACTTGACAACCTAGAAAAAGAACACTCTGAACTTGAAAGATTAGTACAAGAACGATGAATACTAAAACTATTTTCTCAAATTTTTTTAAATCAAAAAACAATTTATTTCTATTAGTAGCCGGATTTGCAGTTTTATTACTTGCAACCTTCGTAGGTATTTTCTATGTTGCTCAGTTTTTCAAAATTTTAGCAATTTGGTTCCTTTCACTTGGTTTTTTTATTTTAATGAGGCTTCCGGATTCCTGGAAGATGGGGCTTGAGGTTTTCTATTTATTCACTTTTATTTATGCATATCTTTTTGATTTGTTTTTTGTTCTCCCTCTTCTGTACACTGCGCTTTTGATAGTAGTCAAAATAAGACCGGATGAAGGAAGCGGCGCTTTTGTCCATTCAATTGTTTTAACGGGAACAGCTTTAACAGCAAGGTTTTTCTTTTCTCTCTACGGCTTAGGAATATCTCAATCAGAATTCGTATTTGCAGCATTATTTACACTTGTCGTATGGTTCATAGGCGATACAATTATAGCCCTGAAAACGGCCCCTGTCCCACTTCCAAAATTAGTTATAAATCATACTCTTGAGTTTATAATCAATTATTTTATAATAACTCTTTTCGGTTATAAAATTCTAAACTTTTTCATGAATTTACTATGAAAAACAAAAAGAAAAAACTTAAAGTTGACATACATACGGGCCCAATTGCAATCGGCATCGGTGTAGTCATTTTAATAGTTTTGTCTATTCTCGCCTTCAATTTTCTCTGGTATTACTTCAAAGTAGGATTCATATGGTTTCTGTCTTTAATTGCAATGTTAATAACAAGAAAAACCGATTCCTGGAAAATGGGAGTTGAATGCTTTTATTTCCTAACGTTTGTTTATGCTTATGTTTTTGGAATCGTCTTTACAATTCCTTTATTTGTACTCTGCATGCTTATTGTAATTAAATTAAGACCGGATGAATTTAACGGAGCTGTAACTCATATGATTGTTTTAACAGGTTTAACTTTGACAACAAGGCATTTGCTTGGAATATATGGAACAAACATCTCCCATTCAACTTTCATTCTTTTAGGAATGGCGTCTATATTGGTTTGGGATACTATGAGAGGCTTCATAGCAAAGAAAATGGCTCCAATTCCTTGGATTAAGTTATTTGTATCAGAATTTATTGGTTTAACAGTGAATTATTTTTATTTTACAACATTTGGATACGCCTTTTTTAAATATATTTTAACTCTGTAGAATCAGTCTTTCAAAGCTTTCTCAATTTGCTTTTTAACAGTACCTAAATAATTTCCTGGTTTCATAACTTCTTTAATTTCTTTTTCATCCAAATATTCTTTAATTTCTTTATCTTCAAGCAAAACATCAAGCAAATGCTTATCTTCTTTGAAACTTTTCATTGAATTCTTCCTGATAAGCTCATGAGCTTCCTGTCTCCCCAGCCCTTTCTCAACTAGCTTAATCATAACTGCTTCAGCCATAACTCTTCCTTTTGTCAAATTCAAATTTTTCTGCATATTTTCAGGATAAACATTCAAATTTCCAACAATATCAATGGCTTCTCGCAAAATAAAATCCATCAAAATAAATGTTTCCGAAAATATCAGTCTCTCATTGCTTGAATTAGTCAAATCTCTTTCATGCTCTAAAGGAATGTTTTCAAAAGCAGACAAAACATTTCCTCTCAAGTATCTTGCAATTCCACAGATTCTTTCCGACCTATACGGATTCCTTTTTTGTGGCATTGTAGAAGAGCCAACCTGCATCTTTTTGAAAGGCTCTTCAATTTCAAGAATTTCTGGTCTCTGTAAATTTCTAATTTCTTTTGCAATTCTTTCTAACTCCTCTGCAATAAACACAAGATGAACAATAACTTCTGCATGCCTGTCTCTTGGAATTACTTGAGTTGTAATTCCTGGTTCATCCAAATCTAGTTCAGATAAAAATTCTTTTTGAATTTCAAGTCCTTTCTCTCCAAGAGATGCTTGCGTTCCAACTGCTCCTGTCAACTGTCCGACTGAAATTAAATCAAGGGCTTCCTCTGTCCTTTCTATATTCCTTTCATTTTCTTCAAACCAGCTGGCAAATTTAAAACCAAGCGTAATTGGGATGCCGTGCTGTCCGTGGCTTCTTCCAATCATAACTGTCTCTTTATAGTTTTCAGCTCCTTTTTTCAAAACTTTCTTAAATTTTTTCAAATCATCTAAAATCAAATTCAAAGCCTCTCTAAAAATCAACGCCCAGGCAGTATCAATAATGTCATATGAAGTAGCGCCCAAATGAATATATTTTCCGGCATCGCCTGATTTTTCTGACATTGCCTTAACAATTGCCATCAAATCATGCTTAATTTCTGATTCAATTTCCTTAACCCTTTTCAGCTTAACATTCCCTGATTTTGCAACTTTCTCAACTTTTTTTGCTGCCTTTTTCGGAACATTGCCAATTTTTGAATGGGCTTTAACTAAAGCAGCTTCAACAAGCATTCTCTTCTCTAAAATATTTTTTTCTTCAAAAAGTCCATACATTTCAGGAGTATTGTACCTGTATTCAATCGGATGAATTGCCATAGTATTTAAAAGTAATTTAATCAAGTATAAATAAATTCAGGTACAAGAAATTAACATGGTAAAAAATGACTGTATTGAAGAAGGAAAAGAAATGAAAGAAAAAGGAAATACTCTTATTGCTTCCTACTGTTTTTTTGCTGCAAAAGAATATGAGGCATTACTCGAAATACTTGAAAACTACGAGGGCTCCGCACCAAAAAAGATTTTCTATTTGAGAAAGGTTTTTAGAAATAGAGTTTTAAGAGCAGTTGTCCATCGGGTTTTGTTCAAAAAAGAAAGTATAATAACGAACAAGATGTTGAAAAAAGGAGCAACTTCTAAAATCAAAAAAGAATTAATTAATTACTCAAAAAATAAGCGCTATGACACAGATTTATTTAAAGTAATCTCCTGGTATGTTTCTCAGGATACGTCTGGTTTTCTTAAAATAAGAAAGCACTTACATAAAAATGACTGAATTCATCTTATTTGGAGGAAAAGGAGGAGTAGGAAAAACAACAACGGCCGCAGCAACAGCTTTGAAACTGGCAAATGACGGCAACTTAACTCTAATTGTAAGTACCGATCCTGCACATTCTCTTTCAGATTCCTTTGAAAAGAAAATAGGCGCCGAAGAAAAGAAACTCTTTGAAAATTTATGGGCAATTGAAATCAATCCAGAAAAAGAAATGGAAAAATTCAAGGAAAAACTCGAAGCTCCTAAAATAGAAACAGAAGAAACTCCGGACTCTCCTGAGTTTCCCGGAATGCCAATGAGAGGAGGGATGCCCGGTTTAAACCCGGAGCAGATGATGGGTGGCATGGCAGACCTTGGTTCAATGCCAGGAATGGATGAAATGGCCGCCTTTGATTTATTTCTCAAATTTCTTGACACTTCAGAATATGACTATGTAGTTTTTGATACTGCACCAACAGGGCATACCTTAAAATTCCTGTCTTTACCTGAACTAATGGATTCTTGGGTAGGCAAAATGCTCAAAGTTAAAATGCAGCTTTCAAATGCAATGGACATGTTCAAAAAAGTACTTCCTTTTACTGAAAAGAATGAAAAAGATGGGAAAAAACAGGCGCTGGGGAATCTTGAAAAAATGAAGAAGAGAATTGAAAAAGGAAAAAAAGCCCTATCTGATCCAAAACAGACAACCTTTGTCCTAGTTACAATCCCGCAGGAAATGGCAGTTTCCGAAACGGAAAGAGCCCTTGAACAATTAAATGAATATAAAATACCTGTCGAAAAAATAATAATTAATCAAATCCAGCCTAAAAATAAGGACTGCAGTTTCTGCAAAGAAAGAAGAAAAATACAGGAAAAAAGACTGAAAGAATTAAAAGATAAATTCAAAAATCAAACTTTAATTCAGGTTGAACTTTTCAAAAAAGAAATCAAAGGAAAAAAGATGCTTCAGAAATTTTCTGAAAAACTCAAATAAACATTGAGCCAATAAACACGGCAATTCCTAAAAACATTGCAGCTCCCCAAACCTTTTTATTCCATTTTAGAATTTTTTCGCCGTCCAATGGTCCGAAAGGAATTAAATTAAAAATGGCGAGCCAAGCATTTACATATGCACCATAAGAACCGATCATTCCAATTGTTCCTGAAGTAATAACTGCTATTGAACCAAAAACTCCTGCAAGCATCAAATTAACCAACGGACCGGAAATACCAATTTTTGCAGTATGTTCAAGAGAAGCTTTCCGAGTCCCTCCTCCAAAATAGACTGCGCCAGGAGCAACAAAAATAAAACTCCCTCCTGACATAATCGTGATCAAAAGCGCAAAAAGAAGTCCCTGAGTCCACATCCGATATTCTGCCTGGAATCCAAACCTTTGTGAAGTTAATTTATGCCCAAGCTCATGCAGAACAAAAGCAGGTGCAATAATAACAAAACTTGCGGGCATAGTTACCACTATTGCAGTTCCTGTTTCAATAAAACCACTTACAGTACCGGAAATCATACTGTAAGCAACAACAAATGACATTACAAGAACAGAAATAGCCAAATGAGAGATTTCTTTCTGAGTAAAATGATACTTTTTCGTTTTCACTTTAGTTTATCTATAATGATTTCACTTCGATAGCTGTTCCCAAAACCATTTCAGCACTTCTGACAACAGAACCACTGGGGCCGATTGCCCTGCCAACAACATCTTCTTTTACGTGTACAATTATTTTATCCTCGGCATGCTCAAGTTTTTCAACAGCAACATCAAGCATTTTTTCGAGGGCTTTTATATCAACTTCTACTTTATCTTTTAGCTCACTCATATGAAGTCACCCAATTTTAATAATAGTATTCTGTTTAAAAGGTTTTCCTAACCAATGCAATATCAAATGCAAAGCACCAATTGTCAACCATCAACAAAACTTATATAAACCTAAAAACTAATCAACAAAGGGAGAAAATGACAGTGGTTAATCTAACAACACTTTCAGGGAGAGACGTTTTCACAAGGAACGCTCAGTATGTAGGTAAAGTAGAAGACGCTATGCTGGACACTGAAAAAGGTTCTTTGTATGGTTTTGCAGTCAAGATGTCCAAAAACAGCTATTTGTATGATACTGTTTCAAGAACAGAAGACATTAAAAAAACAATTTTAATTCCTTACAGAGAAGTTCTGGCATGCGATGACATAGTTCTTGTAACTGTTCCTAAAAAACTTGAAGGTGCTGCATCTTCAGAAGAACCGGAAGAAGCGCAGTTCATTCCTGGAATAACCGAAGAAGCAGTAGAAGAATAAATTTATTTCTGAACCAAGGAGTATCCTAGTAGTTTGTATACTAATTTTGCTGCTGTAAAATCAGGAGCTTTAAGTCCTTCTTTTGGAGCAAGTTCAACCAAATCAAAGCCGACAATGTTCTTTTTCTTGCCAACTTCTTTTAAAATTTCAGTAATTTCATACCAGTTCATTCCTCCCGACTCAGGAGTTCCTGTTGAAGGCATAACTGCCGGATCTAAAACATCTATGTCTATGCTTACATACACGTTCTCCTGCAATCCAGACAAAATCTTTCCAATCTGAGAGCCCTTCTCTTTGATTTCCTGCATCCATATGAAGTTATAGTTCTTTTCTTTAATTTTACCATAACCTTCCTCACACAGAGACCTGCATCCGACATGAACAAAGCTTTTATTGAATTCTGAAATTCTTCTTAATGTACATGCATGGCTGTATTTCTGCCCTTCAAATTCATTTCTTAAGTCTGCATGAGCATCTAAATAAAGTACAGATAAATCATCAAATTTTTCTGAATATGCTTTTACTGCTCCAACTGAAACAGTATGCTCTCCACCAAGAGTTATGACGAATTTATCTTTTTCAAGTAATTTTTTAGTTTCCTTGTACATAGATTCAACTGCATATTTCGGTTTTTCAGGAAGTTTGTACGGCTTCAATGAATGAATTCCGAGCTCCCCTGCAAAATTTTTTTCAAGCTCCAAATCAAAAAGTTCCAGATGTTTTGATGCCTCAATAATTGCTTCCGGTCCAAGTTCTGCTCCTTTTCCATAACTAACTGTTCCGGCATACGGAGCCTGAGCTATTACAATCTTGCTTTTTTCAAAGTCTGAGAATTGGTCTATTAAACCGGCAAATTTTTTCATTTTACTCTTTTTCTTTATTTTGGGTAGTATTTTTACTTTTTCAAAAAGGTTTATATTTCAATTAATTGATATAATTAATATGAGTGAGAAAACTTACAAAGCATTCATTAAGCCCCCTCATAAAAGCATACTGATTGAAAATGTTCTTTATAAGTTAGCTTGTGATTGGAATTTAGTAGGCGGCAATTCAGATCCTCGTGATTCTGGTCCAATCGAGTGCGATTTTAAAGGGAAAAAGAGTCATATCGAAAAAGCATTGACTGAATTAAAAGAATTGGGTTTTGAAATAGTAGATATCAAGAAGTAAGGTTTGAAGCACATAAATTATAAAAATTGTTCTCCCGTAAGATTTATATTTCAATTTAATAACTTATCATATATGGTCAGAAAAAGCCGATTAATGGTAAAACCGCCGGAATCTAAAGATTCTATTAAAAAAATTATAAAAAATCTTTCTGAAGAAATTAAAAAAGAAGATTCCAATGCCTTCAAACTGTTATCAAACAAGTTAATATTCTCTTTATTTGAAAATTTATCAGAAAAATCAAAAGATATACTGCTTACATTTTTAATTGAAAGGATATCAAAGAAAGAGGCATTTAAGATATTATTTGAACATATTTCAGAGGAAGAATACAGGCCCACTTTTAATATACTCATCAAAAATCTTTCGGAAGAAAAAATATCCGAAGTTTTAGACAAAAAAATTCCAAAGTCGGAGCTGTCTTCATTATATATTGATTTACTGTCCATGTCACCTAATTTAGATTTAAAAGGAATTGAGTATAGTCAATCCTCTATGGGTTCCATAATGTTTAAAGGAACAGCCGAGAACATCGAAAAGCTCGCTGATTTCTTAAAAGAAAAAGGATTTGAAGTATATAAATTATAAAAATTAGTCTCCCGTAAGATTTATATCTCAATTTAATAACTCATTTAATGAAATGGAACGCAGAATTAAACTGACAAGCAAGAAAATTAAAGATTATTCTAAATTTTGGGATAAATATGAAGACAAAATCAAAGTGTTAATTCCAAAATAGATAAATTGAATCTTACTGACTATTCAATAACGTCCAATGAGCTTATCTGTACATTGAAAGGGGACAATGACTCAATTGAAACCTTTGTAGATAAATTAGAAAGCCATGGCATTGAAGTGAAAATTTTAGGATTCCCAGTATGGGATAAAAATTGATAAAAATTTAAAAAGCAAAAATTAGTCCCTATTTAACTGCAAGTTATTTTAATTAGAGTTTTAACGCCTTCATCGCAGCTGCATCTCCGCTCCACGCCTTTTCCTTATTTCTCTATTTTCTTTTACTCTTCTTTTTCTTCTGATTCGTCTTCTTCGGCAGATTCTCCGCCGGCCTGGTGCATTCCTGGAAGCTTGTCTACGATAAAGTTAATTACTTTGTCGTCATCCGGAATGGTGAAGCTTTTCTTGAATCTCTTGCTTCCGTCAGGTGCATAGAAGCCTCTGCTTACTGCAAGAAATTCATTTGATCCATCAGAAGTGATAGCTTTCTTTCTTGCAACTTCAATGAAATTGTTGTTGCCGAAGTCGACTATCTCAGCTTTAAGAGTTTCAAATTTTACATCAGCCATTTCTTTATTTCCTCCGTTTTCTTTATTTGCCTGTTCCTTTACTCTAGAACTAGGTAGAAATGAAGTAGTTGCTGTCCTTTTTAAAGTTTTCTAAATCAGTTTTTATGAAATAACAAAATTATAAATAAACTTAAGTGTACTATTGCTTTACCAAAAATGAAATTAAAAATAAGTTTCCATAATGACAAAACCATTCCTGTATTTTTAAGAACAATTGCAAACTGGACGGCTTATACAGATGTAATTTTTAAGAAAAACGGAGAACAAGAAGGATATTCTTTTTTAATTGAGTTAGATACTACTAAAGTGAAAGGATTTAAAGCATATTTAAAGATGTTTAAAAGCAAAGGCATCAAAATAGAAACAAGCTAAAGCCTCTTTTGTTTCATCGGCGAAATTGCAATTCTTTTACATTCCGGACAGAGCTCAAACTTAACTCCTATCCTCATCCAGTTTTTTACAAAATCAGGTACAAGTCTGCTTATATCTTTCCCGTCAACTTTCTTCTTTTCATCATTAACCCATCTGAGAATATCAATTAAGGATACTTCTGACCATCTTTTGTCTCCAGGATGTCTGTTTTCCGGATGCTCTGTCTCCAGAACGACAACTTTTTTACTTCCGCAGAAGTGGCACGCCGGCTTTTTACTTCTCATATCAAGTTTATCTCTAATCTATTAATTATACTTTTCTCTCCCTCCATTTGTCTGGCGCAGCATCTTGTTTTTGTGAGACTTACTTTTTCGGTCTGGACAAGTTTCACAATTTAGGGAGGCTGTATGATTTTCATACTTTCATACTCACTCTCACAATCAGCATATAGCGCCCTTCTAATTTTCTTGTTTTATACTCTTTCAAAAACCATTTTTTTCTGCTGTCTCAAAATACTTGTCCGGTCAAATTTCCTACCAATCGAACAGCAACCTCTCACAAATCCACTCAAAGACAGCTCCTGACCGGCTATTTTCACTCACTCATCTCGTTAGCCCAATTCTTTCGGTTAGAAAGTCTCACATTTTCCTGTTTACTACTATTTTCATCTATTCATACTTTCATACTCCTTTTTATACCAAAAATCTATCTCTCACAAATTTCAATAAATATATGTCCTCAGTCTATCGATTTAAAATAAATTCTGATTTATTTACAATTAACCATACATTAAACTATATAAATCAGAACAACATATCGGCAATTGAGATGGCAAATTCAATAAAATCAACCGACATTGAAGGACTTTTCTTCCAGAAAATGCCTGCCAGGCTGCTGGTTTCAATAAAAAGAAAGGAAGATCCATATACCAATTCTCTTGCAAAACACATTGACTGCACTTATGCTCATGCATCCAAACTAGTTAAGAAGATGGAAAGAATGGGCCTCATTGAAACGGAAAAAGACGGCAGGACCAAGTATATCGAGCTTACAGAAGAGGGCCATAAGCTCGCAAACCACATTGAAAACCTTCTAACTCTGAAAGATATTTAACACCAAAATGGTATGCAGTATTTATTCACTTATTCCTCATATTCTACTACTAATTAAACACCACATTGGTAAACAAAAACACCTGTTTTTCCTAAATAGAGCTAAATTTTCCCGAACCAGTCGTTTAACCGGGCCCCCAGCAGAGAGATTTCCCACTCAACACCATAATAATAAACCCACTCAATTATCTCCTTTTTTCTTTTCTCTGAAGAGTTTACCATAGTGGTAAGTTTTATATATCTGACGAAGGTATAAAGAAACAATGACCGAAACACACCAAAGTGATATTGAGAGAGAAACGTCCAATTCCGGACAGAGCCCGCCCAGTAGAGGCGTTCCAAGCAAGGAAAGTCTATGGCTTAATGACTTGAGAAAGCTAAGGAAAGAGTGGAAGTACCATCAGGGCGTCCGTTTAGAACTGGAGCAGATAATACAGTTGATCTTTCCGGAAAAGTATCAGAAAGTATACAATGAAGTTGCAACTAATTTCATGAATTTACTTTTGGAAAAAACCGAGCTGCATGGAGACGATTTGGGTGAATTTATTAAGAAAAATGACTATTCAAAAGCAACTTTTTACAATATAATCCTTCCAAGATTAAAAAAAGTAGGGATGGTTTCAGTAAAAAGAGAGAAATTCGCAAGCAAGCGGAAGAAACAGAAATATTATAAAAAAATAATCAAACCGAGCACTGAATTTTCAATATTTCTTAAACAAGTTGGAAACGAATATAAATCAATAGTTGAAACAGCAAAAGCGAAATCAAGAGATTAAATTATTCCAGCAGCTACACCTAAAAATAACCCAATAAATCCAAGAGTTAATGCAAATATCATAACCTTTGTTACAATTTTGAGCATTACGAAAACCAGATAGAAGCCAACCAGAAAGACAATTCCAATTAAAATAGATGAATGCAGATAACTGAGACCGATTCCCATAAATGCAGAGAACAGCCAGCCAATAAAACCAGCAATAGCAGCCATAATACTGCTAATAAGTTCTAAGATCCAGAGCAGAGTAGTTATTTCCATCTGCCTATATCACTGCCTTTCTCCCTCCGGGAAAATTAGTGGTCTTTTTCCTTTCTATATCTTTCGGTCTACAAAATTCCAACTAAGCTTAAAATAATCCAAATAACTAGTCCAAAAATCAAGACCTTGGTAATGATTTTCAAAAATTTAAACACTCCGAGCAGGGCAACCAGTGCAATTATTGCAATAACTGCATAGGACTGCGTCTGGCTCAGTCCGAGAGCCTGCATGTATGCATTACCTTTGCTTGCCAAGTCAGATAAACTACCGAGATAGTGTGCGATTTTATCAATTAAACTGACAGTTTTCTCAACATTTTGAATGGTTTCAGTAGTGTTGTTCATTTCTTAAACACCTTTTTCAAAATATCGTCTGTTGGAGTCTTTTCAGCAAACCATTCCCAGCCAAATAAAGGAACGACTAAAACCGCAAGCCCAGGCAGACTTTTCATCATTACTGCCATTAATCCTCTTGAATTTCTGACCAAATCCGCAATACTTCTTACGGTTAATATCTGCTCAAAAATCAAAACATAAAAAACCATAATCGCTATCAAGAGAATCAATATTTCTGCACTCCTTTCAACAACTCTTCCTATTGACCCGTCTGCTCTTTTCTTGTCTCTTTCATAAGCGTAAATATGATAGAAACTAACTGCTAGATATGCAAAAACCGCTAGCAAGGAAATCTCTGCAGACAATGTTAATCCGATGTACCCAAAATAGCAGAAACCGGCGATGCCAAGCAAAATACCAAAAATACCGACAACAAGTCCCTCAACAACAGTATCAATCTCCTGAATACTGTCCAAGGTATTGATTATCAACAGTTTCCAGAATTTTTTGCTCTTTGCCATGCTTCCCAGTAAGTCAAACAGCTTTAAAAACTTTTACCTGGTCTTTGTTTCCTGTATAAAACCACTAGCTTGCTTTGTAGTAGACCTTTCTGCCTTTTTTCACTCTTTTGACAAGTTTCTGGTCGATTAATTCGTTCAGTCTTTCGGAAGCGTACTGTCTGCTTATTTCTAGTTCCTCTGCAATTTCAGCAGATCTCTTTTTTTCTTTTTCAATCAAATCAAGGACCTTCCGGTCGATTTCGATCATCTCAAGCTCGTCTTCAACCTTTCCTTTTATCTGCTTTAATGTGAGTTTTCTTTTTTCGGTCCATTTTTTGAACTCTTCCAGGTCTTCTTTATCGAACTGCTCTTCAAGAATTCTATGGTGGTCTGCTCTAAGTCCCTGAAAACCGTTACGCACAACTGAGTCCATGTCCTGTAAGTCGCGTCGTATGTTGGTCAGCTGACGGGAAACTGTCATAACCGGATCTTCAACTTGTTTTTTCTGTTTACTTTCTTTCTTGCTCTTGCTTTTACTTTTCTTTTTGGATTTAGTTGACGTTTTTTTCTTCTTTTTGGACTTTTTCTTTTTCTTTTTTTTCTTTAAACCGATAGCTTTTAGCAGATCCATGTTCTTCCTTTATTTTCAAAGTTTATATATCTTGCGAGTTTACATGTCAGGCGACGAGTAGACATATCTTAAAAATCAATATCTATCGACAATACGACACGTCCACTACATAGTTTACATAATTTTTAAGAAAATATCCGAAAATTTTTCTGAACAACTCATGTGAGATTTAATTTTTCTGTCTGAAAACCGAAAATAGGCCCAGAAACAGCAGATATGTTATTTTTGTGCTCAAAATGCTCAAATGTGAGACTTCTTTTAGAACCAAAAATTGAGTTTGAACAAGTTCTGTGGGTCCCGGCAGCTTTTTACGCCGGAAAAACCGGAATGTGAGGGTTAATTTTTTCATTTTTGGAGAGTTTTCTGCTGTTTTTCAGCTGAAATGTGAGACTTGACCGAAACATTTCTCCTCACAAATCTTTGTTTTTTTAAGAATCGGCATCAGGCAAGCTACTTGTTTTTTTTGAAAAGGTAGTTGAAATCTCTGCTTTTTGCAATCTTTTTATATCCTTTTTCTTTCAATTTTTTAATTAAAAAAGAGTTATTGTTAGCGATTTCTGTGATAACATTTATCTTATTTTCATCTGCAACTTCATCTAATTTATTTCTTAATGAGGACCATGCGCCTTTTTTCAGGAATTTCTTACTTACATATGCCATCTCAACATAAATAAATGGTTCAAATTCACCAGGTGAAAAGTCAATGGGTAGTGAATAGGCTTCCATCTCTCTAAAGTCATCAGTTTCTCTCACAGCTATGAATCCAACAATTTTATTTTCTTTATAAGCTAAAAACCAGTAGTTAGCACCTAAATATTCTTTAAGTCGTTTTTTGACGTCTCTAAAACAAGCATCAAGATACTTTTTTTCCGGGGAAACCAACTTAACTTCAAATTCCATATCTTTTATTCTCCCAATAACTTTAAAAACTTTCTATACTTAACTTTATATATGAAATTAGAAATCATTAAGTCAAAACCACACGACATCGAAACAGATGTCATTGCAATATTTCTACATCAAGACGAAGACATGCCGTACAGATTTAAGACTCTGGACAACAATGTCAACAACCAAATAACAGATTCATTGAAGGATAAGGAGTTCAAAGGAGAACTCAACGAAACATTTGTTATCTCTTCTCTAGGAAACCTTCCAGCCGAGAAGATTCTTCTTGTTGGAATCGGAAAGAAAGAAGAATACAAAACCGACAACATAAGACAGGCTTCAGCAACATTTTTCAATTACGCTAAAAGCAAAGGCGCTGAAAAAATCACTGCATACTTACCTAACCTTCTAGGAGTAGATACTTTCGCATCTCTTTTAGCAGAAGGAGCGTATCTTGCTTCTTATTCATTTGATAAATATAAAACCAAAGGAGATGAAGACGAGGACAAAGAAGTTAAAATCTTTGAAATCGGCTGCCCCGGCAAGAAGAAGAAAGTAAAAAAGGCAGCAGAACGCGGAAAAATCCTCGCAGAATCTGCTAATTATACAAGAAGTCTGCAGGACCTTCCTGCAAATATTGCAACGCCAAAGTATCTTGCAAAAGAAGCCAAAAAACTTTCTAAAAAATACAAAAAACTTTCTGTAAACATGCTGACAAAATCAGACATGAAAAAAGAAAACATGAATACAATTCTTGGCGTTTCAGCCGGCTCAGCAAAAGAACCGAGGCTTGTTGCTTTTGAATACAAAGGCGGAAAGAAAGGGCCGGTCGTCTTAGTAGGAAAAGGAGTAACTTTTGACGCAGGCGGGCTTGATATCAAACCGACAAAGGCGATGAACAACATGCATTATGATAAATGTGGAGCACTTGCAGTGTATGGTATAGTTAGAGCAGCAGCAGAACTCAAACTGTCAATTCATTTAATCGGTTTAACGCCCTTAACTGAAAATCTGACAGGAGGGGACGCTCAGAAACCAAGAGATATTGTAAAATCGCATTCAGGCAAAACCATCGAAATCATAAACACGGATGCAGAGGGAAGACTTATTATGGCGGACACTCTTGCATATTCCAAAAAATACAAGCCTGAGGCAATCATTGACATGGCAACATTAACTGGTTCCTGTGTTGTAGCTCTTGGTTATGTAGCAGCCGGACTTCTTGGGAACAATAAGAAACTTCTCAAAAAAATAGAAGATGCCGCAGAGCAGACATCTGAAAAAGTATGGCAGCTTCCTCTTTGGAAGGAATACAAAAAACAGCTTAAATCGGATGTAGCCGATGTTAAAAACATCGGGGAAGAGGGAGCAGGAGCAATTACTGCAGCAGCTTTCCTTGAAAATTTTGTTCCGGAAAATACAAATTGGGCGCACTTAGACATTGCGGGAACTGCCTATATTGAAAAAACAAAGAACCCAAAACCATATGCAAGCAAGGGAGCAACTGGCTACGGCGTAAGGCTGATTACAGAAGTCCTTGAGAACTGGTAATCGTTTTAACAAAGGGACAATTATTTAAATTATTTTGTTAATTAATCGTTTATATGGCCAAAATTACAATTGAACTAATTAAAAAAGACGAAGACAAGACATTCATTTCTATACGAAATCATTTGATTGACTTTTTTAAATCATATTATAAAAAAGTTCTAAAGGAGCCAATGGAAGATGCATGGGGCGGCAAAGCAAAAAAGAAATTCAATGAATTTCTTAAGAAAGTAAAAGAAATTCCTCCGTCCGGAAAGAAAGTACGTCTTGAAGTATATAAAAATCTAGAGCTTGTTCTTGATTTTAAAAGAACTAACGAACCAGAAAAAATTACTCGAAAACTTGTTTATTCTATTAAATTTGATTTGAATTACAAAACAAAGAAAGCTGAAAGACAGAGAAAAGCCCACAAATACCTAACTGAAAAAAGATATATTAAACCTATTGATGAAACATGGGGTGCATTTTTAGATTCTCAATCTGATAAATTTGACCATACTTTCATAACTCCAAATTACTAGTCCTATTTCTCCCACTCAGAAACTTTATTAAATTCTCTAATCCTATCTATTTTTAAGATGATTGATATAAACCTCTTGAGGGAAAATCCTGAACTAGTTAAAGACTCTCAAAGGAGAAGAGGCGAAGGTCTTGAAATAATTGACAACGTCCTTAAACACGATAACAAGTGGAGAACTCTAGTTAAGAAAAGGGATAATCTGAAACATAAAAAGAACAAGGTAAGCCTTGAAATCTCCGAACAGAAAAAGAAAGGAAAGCCTGCAAAAAAGAAGATCAAGGAAATGCAGAAACTAACAAAAGACATTGGATCTGTAGTTGAAAAAGCAGACAAAAGAAAAGAAAAAAGGGACAAATTACTTTCAAAAATCCCAAATATTCTTCATGAATCTGTACCACAAGGAGAGGACGAAACCGACAACAAGGAAATAAGAAAAGTCGGAAAAACACCTAAGTTTGGTTTCAAACCAAAAAACCATATCGAACTTGGCAAGACCTTAAATTTATTTGATGTTGAAAGCGCCGCAAAAACATCAGGAGCTAGATTTTACTATATGCTCGGAAAAGGCGTGGCCCTTGAAATGGCTTTAATCAATTATGCTCTTGATTTTCTTTCAAAAAAAGGTTTCAAAAGAGTAATCCCGCCAAACATGGTAAGGGAAGGAATAATGTACGGCGTTGGAATGCTTCCAATGTCCAGAAAAGAAATTTACAAAATAGAAGATGAAGATTTATACTTAACTTTAACAAGCGAGCATGCAATTGCAGGAATGCATTATGATGAAATTCTATCCGCAGATCAGCTTCCTGAAAGGTATGCCGGCTTCTCTCCATGCTACCGAACTGAAGCGGGAACTCACGGAAAAGATACGAAAGGAATCTTCAGAGTTCACCAGTTTAACAAGGTCGAAATGTTTACCTTTAGCAAGCCTGCAGAAAGCTGGAGCGAGCATGATTTTCTCTTAAATTGCGCAGAAGAGCTTGTAAAAGGGCTCAGCTTGCCCTACCGTGTAGTAAATGTTTGTACCGGTGATATTGGTAATACTGCAGCAAAAAAATATGACATTGAGGCCTGGATGCCCGCTCAGAAAAAATACAGGGAAGTAATTTCATGCTCAAACTGTACTGATTATCAGGCAAGAAGATTAAAATGCAGATACAGAATAAAACCAAATGATAAACCGAAACCGATTCATACCCTCAACAGCACTGCATTTGCAACAAGCAGAACAATAGTTTCACTTCTGGAGAATTTCCAGCAGTCTGACGGTTCAGTAAAAGTTCCAAAAAAACTTCAAAAATATACTGGTTTTAAAAAAATTAAACCTGAATAAGTAATAAACTAAATAAACCCCTTGCTTCAATTAATCGCATATGGATATGAAACCCAAACTTTTAATGACGCCCGGACCGACAGTAGTGCCCGATAAAGTACTGAAGGCAATGTCTCAGCCCATTATACATCATAGAACGCCTGAATTTACAGATTTTGTAAGAGAAAGTTCAGAAAGATTAAAACCAATTTTCAAAACTGACAATGATACTTTTATCATGGCCGGCTCAGGAACAGCCGGAATGGAGGCTTCAATTGCAAGCACCATTTCTCCGGGAGATCATGTAGTTTCTGTAGTTTCAGGAAAATTTTCGGAAAGATACAGAGATATTGCAAAAGCGTTTGGAGCTGATGTAACTGAAATTGACTATGAATGGGGAAAAGAAATAGATACAGGAAAAATTAAAGATGCTTTGAAAGAAGATACCAAAGCAATAACAGTCGTCCAGAATGAAACCAGCACAGGAGTTTTAAATCCTATCTGGGAAATAGGAGAAATGACAAAGGACTCTGAAACTTTACTCTGCGTTGACACAATTTCCTGCCTTGCAGGAGATGAGGTAAAAGTCGACGACTGGAATGTTGACATCTGTGTTTCAGGCTCCCAGAAATGTTTTTCAATGCCGCCGGGCCTTGCATTTGTTTCAGTTTCAGAAAAGGCATGGAAGGCAGTTGAAACTTCTGAGAGAAATGTATATTACAACAATTTAATGAAATTCAAAAAGAAATATCCTAAACCTCCCTGGACTCCTGCAATCTCAACACTTTACGGCTTAGAAGTTGCACTTGATATAATTGAAGAAGAAGGAATTGACAATCGAATTGAGAGACATAAGAAAAACGCAGACTACTGCAGAGAAAAAGTTCAGGAGATGGGTCTTGATTTATTCCCTGAAAACTGCGATATTTGTTCAAATACTTTAACCTCAATTGAAGACGACGAAGCAGAATTTATCAGAAAAAGATTGAACGAAGATTATGACATACTTGTAGCGGGAGCTCAAAAGCACATGAAGGGAAAGATGTTCAGAATAGGACATATGGGAGAAGTAGGCAGAGAGGAACTTGAAAGAACTTTATTTGCTTTATCTGAAATATTAAGATGAAAATTTTGGCAGCAGACAAAATAAGCAAAGAAGCAATTGAAGAACTAGAAAAGGCAGCTGATGTTGTAACTGATTTTAATATATCTCCTGAAAAACTTTCTGAAGAAATTAAAAAATACGATATCATAATTGTAAGAAGCAGGACAAAAATAACAAAAGATATTCTTGAAGTGGCTCCAAAATTGAGAGCAGTTGTAAGAGCAGGGGTCGGTTTAGACAATATTGATTTGGAATATGCAAAAGAAAAAGGCGTCAAAGTCATAAACACGCCTGAAGCTCCTACTGAATCTGTTGCAGAACTGGCAATTGGTTTAATGCTTTCGCTGGCAAGAAACATTCCGGAAGCAGATCATTCAATTAAAGAAGGCGAGTGGAAAAAGAAAGCTTTGAAGGGATTTGAATTAAAAGGGAAAACCCTCGGAGTTATTGGTTTAGGAAGAATTGGAAAAAGAGTTGCAGAAATTGCTTCTTCTCTTGGAATGAAAATAGTTGCTCACGACAGGAATCCCCATGCTTATTTCCTTGAAAAAGTAAATGGAAAGAATACTTCTCTAATTGAAATGCTTAAAGAAGCCGATTTCCTGACAATTCATCTGCCTCTGACAAGCCAGACAAAAGACATGATTTCTGAAAAGGAACTAATATCAATGAAATCTTCGGCTTATATCATAAATACAGCAAGAGGCGGAATTATAAATGAAGATGATCTTTATAAAGCACTGAAAAATGAGGAAATAGCAGGAGCGGCGCTTGATGTGTTCTGGGACAAAAAACCATTTGAATCCAAAATAATGGAAGTCCGCGGCAAGATTATTTTTACTCCTCATTTAGGTTCAACAACTCATGAAGCCCAGGAAAAAGTAGGAAAACTTCTTGTTGAAAAAATTATGAAACTAATTGAACATGAAAAAAAGGGCAAAGTATAGCAGGAAAGAAGTTTTAGATTATCATTCTAAAAAGAAAGGAAAAATAGAAGTTAAAAGCAAGGTTGAACTCAAAAATTTTAAAGATTTGTCGATGGCTTACACTCCTGGCGTTGCAGAAATTTCGGAAGAAATTCAGAAAAAACCGGAAAATATTTCTAAATATACCAACAGAGACAACATGCTTGCAGTTGTATCAGACGGAACTGCAGTCTTAGGCTTAGGAGATATTGGTCCGGATGCTGCCTATCCTGTCATGTCCGGAAAGTGTGTTCTTTTCAAAGAAATGGTCGGAATTGATGCCGTTCCAGTCTGTTTAAATTCAAAAGACCCTGAAAAAATAATAAATACTGTTTCCCTTCTTTCAAAATCTTTTGCAGGAATCAATCTGGAAGATATAGCAGCTCCTAATTGTTTTAAAATCGAGTCCGAACTAAAAAATAAATTGAACATTCCAGTTTTTCACGATGACCAGCATGGGACTGCAGTTGTAACTCTTGCAGCGCTACTTAATTCACTAAAAGTTGTTGGAAAGAAAATAAACGAAATAAAAGTGGCAGTTTCGGGAGCAGGAGCAGCAGCAATTGCCTGCTCAAATTTCTACCTGAATGCAGGAGTAAAAGACATAATCCTTTCAGACAGCTCCGGAATAATCCACCAGGGAAGAAAAGAAAACATGAATGAATACAAAAAAGAAATGTCAGAGAGAACAAATAAGGAAAACATTTCAGGAAATTTAGAAGACGCATTAAAAGGAGCAGATGTTTTTCTGGGTTTAAGTGCTCCAAATTTAGTTAATGAAAAAATGATAAAATCAATGGCTTCTACTCCAATAGTTTTTGCCTGCGCAAATCCAAAGCCCGAAATAATGCCCGAAGATGCAGTTTCAGCTGGGGCAAAAATAGCCGCTTCCGGAAGGTCAGATTATCCAAACCAGATAAACAATATTTTAGGTTTTCCTGGCATATTCAGGGGCGCTCTTGATTCAAAAGCAACCGAAATTAATGAAGAAATGAAATTAGCAGCCGCCAAATCCCTTGCTTCATCTGTTTCGGAAGATAACTTAAATGAAACAAACATATTACCTTCGCCTCTTAATCTTGAGGTAATGAAATCAGAAGCAAAAGCAGTTGCAGAAGCAGCTGTTAAATCAGGAGCTGCACCAAAACAATGACAGGAAAATATCAGTTAATTGTAGCAGAGAAACCGAAAGTAAGCCAGAAGATAGCCTCAGCTCTGGCAGATGGAAGTCCTCAGAGAAAGAAAAAGGGAAAAGTTTCTTACTATATTCTAAACAAAGGAGATCAAAAAATAATAGTCGCTCCTGCAGTAGGCCATGTCTTTACTTTAAAAGAAAAACCAGGTTCTTCCGGATATCCTATTTTTGACATTCAGTGGGTTCCTTCCTATAAAGCAAGCAAATCTTCTGCATTTACAAAGCAGTATGTACAAACTCTTAAAATGCTTGCAAAAGATGCAGATTCTTACGTTTCTGCGTGCGACTACGATATTGAAGGAGAACTTATTGGATATAATGCAATCAAGTTTACCTGCGGACCGGACTGCCTGAAAAAAGCAAAGAGAATGAAATTCTCAACATTAACTAAAAGCGAAATCAAGAAGGCATATGAAAATGCAATGGAACATCTTGATTTTAATCTGGCAGATGCGGGAATTACAAGACATACATTAGACTGGTTCTATGGAATAAATGTTTCAAGAGCTCTTTCCTATGCATACACCTCCGTTTCAGGAGGATACAGTACTTTAAGTGCAGGCAGAGTTCAGACTCCTACTTTAAAAGTTTTAGATGAAAGAGAAAAAGAAATTAAAAAGTTCGATCCAAAGCCATTCTGGGTTTTAACTGCTATTCTTGAAAACAAGGTTGAAGCAAAGCATAAAAAGAAAAAATTCTTTAATGAAAAAGAATCCAAAAATGTTTTTGAAAAGTGCAAAGGAAAGACTGCAGTCGTTTCAAAAATTTCTAAAAGGAAGAGGTCAAGAAAACCGCCAAATCCTTTAAATCTTGGAGACTTACAGAGCGAATCCTACAGAGTTTTCAAATTCAGCCCTAAAAGAACTCAGAAAATTGCACAGACTTTATACGAACAAGGGTTAATTTCTTATCCAAGAACAAGTTCTCAAAAACTTCCTAAAACAAACATCAAGGAGCTTCTTAAAAAAATAGCAAAACAGAAAAAATACAAAGAACACGCCTCAGAATTAGTTGATACTCCTAAATTAAAGGCGAATGAGGGTAAGAAAAAGGACCCGGCGCATCCGTGTATTTATCCAACAGGCGAGCTTCCAAAAGGCCTCAGCGGAGCAGATTTCAAACTGTATGATTTAATTGTAAAAGCATTCTTTTCAACATTTGGAAAGCCGGCAGTCAGGCAGTTCCAGAAAATAACTTTCGACATAAACGGAGAACCTTTCTTTGCAAAAGGGGCCAGAACAGTTAAAGAAAACTGGTACCATTTCTACAGGCCATATGTAAAACTAAAGGAAGAAGAGCTTCCTGAAATGAAAAAAGATCAGGAAATCAAAGTTAAAAAATTGAACAGGAAAGAAGATGAAACAAAGCCTCCAAAAAGATATTCTCCTGCAACAATTATCAAGCAAATGGAGAAACTTAGTATAGGAACAAAGGCAACAAGGGCTCAAATTATCCAGACTTTATACGATAGAGATTATATTAAAGGGTCCAGTATCAAAGTTACTAATTTCGGAAGCAGAGTTGTTGAAACGCTTACTGATTACGTCCCAGAAATTGTTTCCGAAGACCTCACAAGGAAGTTTGAAACGCAGATTGAAAAAATAAAGGCCGGAAAACTGGACAAGGATGAAGTCATACTTGAAGCAAAAGAAACGCTCAAAAAATTAATTAAAAAATTCAAGGCTCATGAAGAAGAAATTGGAAACCGACTGGTTGAAGCTAAAAGAAATGCAATCAAGGAGCAGAAAACATTGGGAAAATGTCCAAAATGCAAAGGAAATCTTATAATCAGAGTTTCAAAGAGAACCGGGAAGCAATTTGTCGGCTGTTCAAGCTATCCTGACTGCACGGTTTCATATCCTCTTCCGCAAAAATCAAAAATTGTGAAAACAGAAAAGAAATGCAAGCATGATGGACTTCCTATAATTGAAGTAATTCGAAGAGGCAAAAGAAAAAATTATCGGATGTGCATAGATCCGGAATGTCCTTCAAAAGCCAGCTGGGGAAAGAAAAAGAAAAGCAAGAAGAAAAATAAAAGCAAAAAGAAGAAGTAAAAATGGATAAGTCAGAAATTCATGAAATAATGCAAAAAGCAACCAACGCCCTTAGGCAGGGAAATTATGAAGAAGCAATTGACCTTTATGAAACTCTTCCGGATGAGTCTTTTAATAAATATAAAGTTCTTACAAATCTAGGACTTTCTTATTTTAACTTAGGTGATTATGAAACTGCACTTGAATATTATGACAAGGCAACTGAAGTAAATTCTGATGGAGTATATGCGTGGATTAACAAAGGCACCGTTTATGATGCTCTTAAAAAGTTCGATAAGGCAAAGAAGTGTTTTGAAAAAGCATTAGAAATAAATCAAAACATTCCTCCTCTTTGGTATAATCTTGGGACACTTCATCTTAACATGTACAGAGAAAGAAAACAAAAAGGCAAGCAAAAGCTTAAACAAAAAGACTTACTAAAAACTTCTCTCAAATATCTAGATACTGCACTTGAAATGGTTAAAAATGACCCTGCTACATTAACTCAAAAAGCACTTGTCTTGGATGAATTAGGTAGAACCAAAGAAGCGGAAAAATGCAGGCAAAGAGTTAAAAAATTAACCGGCCAGGAAATAAATGATGATTCAAAACCGCCCTGCGATTACATGTATGCTTAGTTTTTCTTAAACTCTTCAACGCCGTTTTCTGTTCCCATTAAAACTATGCTGACTTTTTCTTTTCTGAATATCCCGTTTTCAACAACGCCTGGAATATCATTAATCAATTTTTCAAGTCTTGCAGGTTTTAGTATGGTTTCAAACTGTGCATCTAAAATATAATTTCCATTATCTGTAACAAATGGTTTTTTTCCGCCCCTTCTTTTCACTCTGGCTCCCAGTTTTTCCAAATCCTTCTTTATATGTTTCCAGGAAAACTGCATGACCTCAACTGGCAGGCCAAAATCTCCTAAAAATTCTTTTTTCTTGCTCTCATCAACAATAACAATGAATTTTTCAGCCCTGTAATCAATATTTTTTTCTCTGGTAAGAGCCCCGCCTCCGCCTTTTATTAAATTCAAATCCTTATCAAATTCATCTGCTCCGTCTACTGCAATGTCAATTTTTTCAACATCATTTAAATCAGCTGTTTTAATTCCAAATTTTTCTGCTTTCTTTTCAGTATCTTTTGAAGTGCAGACTCCTTTGATTTTCTTTCCTTCCAGCTCTTTTAAAAGATAAAAAACAGTAGAACCTGTTCCCAGACCGACGGTCATTCCGCCTTTAATAAATTCAGCAGCTTTCTTTCCTACTCTTTCTTTTAGTTTTTCATTTCCCATTTAAAGAACCTTCACAATTTCATCTGTCAGAGTAACTTCGGCAGTATCATTTTCAATTGAATCAGTTGTAACAACATAACTGGATGCTTTTTTTAATCTGGTCATGGCATCCGAAACAAATAAACCGTGCGTTGCAGCGGCGAAAACTTTTTTTGCTCCCGCATCTTTTGCTCTGTTTACTGCCTTTTCCATGGTTCCACCTGTACTAATAATATCATCCAAGACAAGAACATTCTTTCCTTTAACTTCAAGCTTTCCGGTCATTTCAACATCATAATCTCCTTTTCTGACTTTCTTTAGCTTAGCCTTTTTTGATTTAGTTTTCTTTGCTGCATTATCAATCATTTCAGAAGCTCCTAAATCAGGAGAAATTATATGCAGTTCTTTCACATCAAATTTCTTTTTAATGAATTTAACTAAAGGAACGCCTGCGCTTATATTCACTGCTTTAATTCCAAAGAAATCATACTTTCCGTATTCCCTTTTGAAATGAGTATCAACTGTAATTACTTTATCAATTCCAACATTTTTCATTAAGTTGCCAATAGTTTCCAAACTGAATGCTTCGCCCTTTTCAAATCTCTTATCCTGTCTTGCATAAGGAACATATGGAATAACTGCTGTAATTTTTTCAGCTCCATGGTGTCTGCAGGCATCTGCAATAATCAAAAGTTCAACAACTGATGAGTTCGGATCCGGGTAGCCTGTTTGGACAATGACTGCTTCTTTTCCTTTTAAGTCAGTTTCAACCCTGAAATAAAATTCATTATCCGGAAATCTCCTGTCTTCATAGCTTGCAAGTCTTCCGTCAATTTTTTCAGCAATATCAATAGCAAGGCTTTCAGTTTTTTCGCATGGTATTACAATTTTTTTCATTTCAAGTATCCTCCAAATCCTTTTCTGCCAAAGAATTCTCTCTGTTCAACAATTACCTTCCCTCTTAAAATAGTTTTTTCTAATTTGCCTTTAACTTTTCTTCCTTCGTAAGGGGTCCATCCGCATTTTGAATGCAATTTATCTGCTTTAATCTCCCATTCTTTTTTTCTGTCCAGAATTGCAAAGTCTGCATCGAAACCTTCTTTAATCTTCCCTTTTTTTTCAAGACCGTAAATTTCTGCTCCTCCTGTTAAAAGTCTGACTAATTCTTCCCAGGTTAATCTGCCTTCCGAAACAGCATCCGCCATTAAAGGAAGCAGAGTTTCAACTCCCGGAAAACCAGGAGGGGGATTTTCATCTTTCTTTTCCTCAATTGTATGGGGTGCATGATCAGTAGCAAGAGAATCAACTTTATTCAAACTGTTCCATAAACTGTCAATTTCCAGTTTTTTTCTTAGAGGCGGATGAACTTTTCCAAAGCCTGCATTCTCTTTTGCAAATTTTTTGTCTAAAAATAAATGATGAGGTGTAACTTCGCATGTTGCATCTCCAGAAAGTTCAACACTTTTGGAACTGGTTACATGACAGAAATGAATTTTATTTGTTCCTGAATCAAGCTCAAGAACCTTTTTAATTGCTGAATATTCTGCAAGAGGAGTTCCCCTGTCCTCTCTTTCAATAATTTCAGGGTCTTCCGGATGAACTGCAAAAATTTTGTTTTCAACCTGATTCATCGCATACTGCAGTTCAGGAAGGGGCGCAAGCTCTTCTTCTGCAGTATAAAATTTGTACCCAATCGGATCAACTTCGTTGATTTCATCCTTTCCATATGTTGAAATTCCAAAGAATAATCCAAAATCAACACAGCTTTTCTTTTCAACAAGCTCTTTTTTTCCAATAAATCTTCTTTTAGTATCAATGAATGGAGAATTATTTGGCATATCTAATACAGTGGTGACTCCGCCGAAAGCAGCAGACATTGAACCGGTTGAAAAGTCTTCTTTATGAATCTGTCCCGGTTCTCTAAAATGAACATGCGGATCTATCAGACCAGGCAGAATTAATTTTCCTTTGCAGTCAATTTTTTCTTCTGCTTTACCTCCTGTCTTTTTTAAGTCAAGAATTTTTCCGTTTTCAATTAAAATATCGGCTTCAACAATTCCTTTTTCTCTAACTACTTTCCCATTTTTTAAAATTAAATCAGCATTCATACTTTAACATGACATCCTGACCTGTCTCTTTTCTTCTTTCCAAATTCACTCATTTTATTCAGGTCTTCCATACCAAATACCGGTCCGTCTTTACATACTAAATATCCGTCAATTGCACAGCTTCCGCAGATACCAAGCCCGCATTTCATATATCTTTCAAGACTTGCCTGCAGGTCTATCTTTTTCTTCCTGCAGATATCATAAACTTTTTTCATCATTATTTCAGGACCACAGGTGTAAACTCTGTCAAATTTGTGTTTTTCAGTCAAAGTTTTGAAAACTTCTGTAATGAATCCTTCATGCCCGCAACTCCCGTCATCTGTTGCGCAATGAATGTCGGCATAAGGGAGTTTTCCTAATCTGTCTTTGAAAAGCAGATTGTCTCTCGTTCCGGCTCCAAGCAAAGCATGAACTTCAACATTTTCATCAAAGAAACTTTCAACCAAGTATCCAAGTGGAGCTGAACCGCACCCCCCTCCAATAACTGCAACTTTGTCTCCTTTCGGCTCAAAGCTAGTTCCGTAAGGTCCTCTCAGCCCAACATAATCTCCTTCTTTCATTTCATGCAGTCTTTCAGTAGTTTCTCCGACCGCATAAACACTAATTCCTATTTTGTTGTCAGAGCAGTAAGAAACACTCATGGGAATTTCTTCAAAATCAGGAACCCATACCATTAAAAATTGCCCCGGCTGGGCGGTCTGTTCAAAATCAAAAATAAATGACTTTACATTCGGAGTCTCTTCTATAATCTCTGTTATTTCGTACGTTCTCTGTTTAGAGGCCATCAGCCTATTTCTTTCGCTTTTTAATTTCTTCTATGGTAGGTGTTGTGGCTATTGTATATCCCATCCAGAATATCATGGCCATCAGTCCTATGAAAATTACTGAGACAACAACCTGAACTGCAAGCAGAGCATAGCCGTACCACATTCCGTAGAAATAAATCACTGCAACGAGTACTGCTAAAAGACTCAACAACCCTCCGAAGATTTTATCTCTTGCTGCCAATTTATTTACCTCCTTTAATCGTCAATCCTACTAAATCTTCTAACCTTTTAAACCTTTTTCTATTCATATATTCTTCTAATTCTTCATTTACTTTATTAAAAACATCAAAATCGTGGTTCCATACTGCAGTTCCAATTCCTACAGCTTTTGCTCCAGCCATAAGCATTTCCGCGGCGTCTTCTCCGGAGCTTATTCCTCCGGTTCCAATTACTGGAATATCAACGGTTTTTGCAATCTCATAAACGCACCTCAAAGCAATTGGTTTTAATGCAGGTCCGGACAATCCACCGGTTTTTCTGTTGAAAATCGCTTTTCCTGTCTCCAAATCAATTGCCATCGCCGGCATGGTGTTTACCGCAGTAATTCCGTCTGCTCCTGCAGATTCAACCGCCTTTGCAATTTCAGAAATATTATTTACATTCGGGCCGAGCTTTACAAAGACAGGAACTTCTGTTTTTTTCTTGACTTTTTTAACAACCTTTCCTGCAAGCTTTTTGTCCTGACAGAAAAGCATTCCTCCTTCAACATTCGGACAGCTCAAATTAAGTTCGATAATGTCAGGAACATCTCCAAATTTTTTAGAAACCTTGACAAATTCTTTTGTTTTTTCTCCAGCTACTGAAACAATCAAAGCAGAATCAGTTTTTATTCCTTCTATTTCAGCTAAAAATGAATCAATTCCGGGATTCGGCAGACCCATTGAATTTAATAAACCTTGCTCAATTTCAATTACATTAGGAGTTTTGTTTCCTTTTCTGGGGTTTAAGGAAATTGATTTAGTTGTTACAGCTCCTGCTCCTGATTTAGAAACTCTTTCCAACAACTCTTTAGTATTTCCTAAAATTCCCGCAGCTAAAACAGTTGGATTTTTTAATTTTACTCCGGCAAGTTCAGTTTTAAGGCTGGTCATTCCAAGCCAGAATTGGTAATTCTGAATTTAATACTTTTCCCATCCGGCATAAATGGGTGTTTTACTAAAGAAGCTTTCCTGTTCTTCCTTTTCTTTTCAATGTTCAAAATCATTTTGGACCAGTACATTAAAGTGTCTCCGCCGACCGGCGAAACTCCTTTCTTATTAAAAGAATCATAAACGTGGTTTGTAGCAATAACTGCCACTTTTTTTTCTGAAGCGAGCTGAGTCAGCCACGCAGCCTGTTTCGCCAGCTTCCGGCTGAATTTTATTATGTCCTCTCTTGAACCGTTTACGTTCAATCTGTATAAACTTACGGCTGAATCTAGGACAACTAAACTAAAATCAGTATTCAGCAGTTTAGGAAGCCTTTTAACAAGTTTTAACTGCTCCTCAAAACTTTTTGGCTGGGCAATAACTATTTTGTTTATTAAATCATCGTCTTTGCACATTTGTCTTAGTCTGACATAGTTAAAACCACCTTCAGTGTCTATATATGCAACTTTTCTTCCAAGTTTGGCGCATTCTATTGCCGTACTTATACATAAATTGGTCTTTCCAGACCCTGGCTTTCCGTAAACGTGACTTAATATTTTAGTCTGTAATCCATCTCCTATGAGTTTGTCTAATTTAGTGCAGCCTGTCGGTATTGCTTCCGGTTTGAGGTCAAATTCTTCTTTTTCCTCTTTTTTAAAAATATTCATAGTTATACTGCGTGCTTTTGATTTTATAAACTTTTTTTAACTGAACTCAGTTAATTTGGGGGTGTTTTCTAAAAACCGACATCGGCAGAGCTTTTCCACTCTTTCCTGAGTAAATACCACCCAAAACCTTAAATAGTAACACTTTCATCATTTCATACTTGAGGGAAATATAATGACTGTTGTGAGAAAAACCATCTCAATAAATAAGAAACTTTATGACACAATCCAAAAGCTGAGAGGCAATATGATAGCCAGCGGACTTGATTTATCCTTTACAACCACTGTAAATGTAGTTATGGTAAGCGGTTTAATGGGTTGCGAGGAATTCAACGAGGAAATATGGGCTGAAATTGCAAACTTTTTTAAAGGAGAACAAGGAGAAAATATAGATACTATCATAGACCAATACGAACAGTTCCTGCTTCAGAAACTTAAGGATTTAAGAGAAGTTAACGAGATATAAAATGACTGAAAAAGAGGAAATAGAATTAAAGGTAATAAAGGCGAGGCCCAACGACGCGGAAAAGGGCATAGTTAGACTTGATTCTAAATCCATGAAAAAGATAAATGTCGCGCCCGGAGATGTTGTTGAACTTGAGGGCGAAAGAAAATCAGTAGCTGTTGCAGCCAAAGCTTATCCAAGCGATGTAGGCAGAGAAGTTGTAAGGATGGACGGGATTTTAAGAAGGAATTCCGGAGGAAGTATTGGAGAGCATATCAAAATAAGAAAGGCAGAAGTCAAAGAAGCAGACAAAGTAGTTCTCGCTCCGGCCCAGAAAGGAATTCAAATTCAGATGGTGGGCTCCGGAATTGAAAAAAGTTTCATGGGCAGACCAGTAATGAAAGGAGATATTGTAAGTCCTATCAGAGCTCAGCCTAAACAGAAAGATCCTTTCTCAGATTTATTTTCAAATGCATTTGAACCAATGTTTGGTTTTGCTAATTTAAAATTAATGGTAGTTTCAACCAAGCCGAAAGGACCGGTAGTTATTACCGATATGACTCAGGTTCAGGTAAATCCTAAAGCTGTTGAAATGAAAGAAATGGAGAAAATCCCTCAGGTCACTTACGAAGATATTGGCGGACTTGGAGATGAAATTTCTAAAGTAAGAGAAATGATTGAGCTTCCATTAAAACATCCTGAATTATTTGACAAGCTTGGAATTGAACCTCCAAAGGGAGTTCTTTTACATGGCCCTCCTGGAACAGGAAAGACTCTCCTTGCAAAAGCAGTCGCAAATGAAACCCATTCAAACTTCATGTCCATAAATGGTCCTGAAATTATGTCAAAATGGTATGGAGAATCAGAAAAGAGATTAAGACAGGTATTCGAAGAAGCAGAAAAGAATGCTCCTACAATCATATTTATTGATGAAATTGATGCAATAGCTCCAAAAAGAGAAGAAGTTAAAGGAGAAGTAGAAAGAAGGGTTGTTGCAACTTTACTTTCCCAGATGGATGGCTTAAAATCAAGAGGAAAAGTCGTCGTCATTGCAGCAACTAACAGGGTTGATGCATTGGACTCTGCTCTAAGAAGAGGAGGCAGATTTGATAGAGAAATTGAAATTGGCGTTCCTGACAGAAAAGGAAGAAAAGAAATTTTACAGATTCATACCCGAGCAATGCCTCTTGACAAAAACATCAGTCTTGACAAATGGGCTGATGTGACTTATGGTTATGTAGGGGCAGATTTAGAGGCTCTTGCCAAAGAAGCGGCAATGGCTGCTTTAAGAAGGACACTTCCAAAATTAAATCTTGAGGAAGAAAAAGAAGTTCCTACTGAAATCATGGAAAATTTAAGAGTCAATAAGAAAGATTTCAAATCTGGTTTAAGAAATGTTTCACCAAGTGCAATGCGTGAAGTCATGGTCGAAGTTCCTAAACTTTCATGGAAGGATGTCGGAGGTCTTGAAAATGTCAAACAGGAACTCAAAGAAGCAGTTGAGTGGCCTCTCAAGAAGCCGAAAGCTTTCAAAAATATGGGAATACATCCTCCAAAAGGCGTCCTCTTGTTCGGACCGCCGGGAACAGGAAAAACTATGCTCGCCAAAGCAGTTGCAAATGAATCAGATTCAAATTTTATATCTGTCAGAGGACCTGAACTGCTTAGCAAGTGGGTAGGCGAATCTGAAAGAGGAGTACGAAAAATATTCAAGAAGGCAAGACAGGTTGCTCCAAGCGTTATATTTTTTGATGAATTGGATGCTTTAGCCCCAAAAAGAGGAGGACATACTGGTTCTCATGTAACTGAAACAGTTGTAAATCAGCTTTTAACTGAACTGGACGGCTTAGAAGAGCTCGAAAATGTAGTTGTAATTGCTTCAACAAATAGGCCTGACATAATTGACCCTGGACTTTTGAGACCGGGAAGATTTGACCGACATATCCTAACTCCTGTACCGGATGAAGAAGCAAGGAAGAAAATATTTGAAGTGCATACAAGAGATATGCCTCTTGCAGATGATGTTAAACTAGACGAGCTTGCAGAATTAACTGAAAATTATGTCGGAGCAGACATTGAAGCTCTATGCAGAGAAGCAGCAATGCTTGCTTTAAGGAAAGATATTAAATCAAAGAAAATAACCATGAAGAATTTCAAAGATGCAATGGAGACCATCTCTCCTACAATGAGTGACGAAACAAAGCAGTCATATGAAGAAGTTCTTAAGAATTTCAAACAGAGAGCTGCGACAGGCTCTGCAGATAAACCAAGATATGTTGGATAATTTTAAAAAGAGAAGAGAGCTGCGGCTGCCCTTCATGTGACATGCTGATTTACAACCGCTTTTTTACTCTTCAGATTCTTCGTTTTCAGCTTCCTGTTCTTCTTTTGCTGTTTTAGAAAGAGTTTTTCCTGGTTTATCTTTTCTTTTCAGTTCGTCATCTATGTCAAAACTTCTTTCTACATCTGAAATAAGAAGTTTGCAGTCTTCGATGATCCTTTGTAAAGCGAGAACCATCCTCTCTTTCTGCTCTGCGACTCTTTCGAGCTGTTCATACTTCTTAATTGCTCTGTGCAGATCTCCTGCTTCAATCATGGTATAAGGGCTTTTGTTCATGTCGTTTGCAACTCTCATAGCCATTTTTCCGAGCCATTCGTTTGCTTCTTTCTTGACTCTGGACCGGACCATTTTATCTTCATCAAGTCCTTTCTTCAGGAGTGAAACTACTCTCGCATTAGCAAAAGGAAGTCTGTCTTCTTTTTCTAACTCTTGTTCTATTTCTTTGTCTTCATTCTCTTCTTGTGGTTTGTCTTCTGATTTTTCTTCCTCTTTTTTCTGTGCTTCCTCTTCTGGATTCATTATATCACCTCAAAAAATTGTATCTTATTATAAGGTTTTAAAGGTTAAAAAGGTTATTATGCAGTAGTTAAAAGAGCTCCGTCTTCCTGGACTATCATAGTATGTTCTGCCTGGGCGACTAGTCCTTTTTCCTTCTCCTTTAAGACAGGATATTGATACAATGCTTCGGCATCAAGCAGCTCTTTCAGGGCCATTTTTAACTTTAAACTGCTTACATTTTTTTCAAGCCATCTTTTTGCAAAAGGCAGTTTATTAAAGTCACGTTCAGCCATCTGCAGAATTTTCCTGCTTTCCTGCATTCTGATATTTTTCTTTTTCAAAAACTCATAAATATGAATCTCCTGTGCATCATGAACCTGCCCGGCTCCGTTCGTAGAAAAAGGTTCAATTGCAATTGCAGTACCTGCCTTTATAGTTCCTCCTTTTTTCTTAACATTTGGAATTGTCAGTCCTGAATGCAGTGAATACTGATCAACGTTATGTCCCGTTAAATTTGAAATTGGTTTAACATTATATTCTTCCATAGTTTCTTCAACAGCTTCTCCTATTTTTTCAACATTGACCCCAGGCTTAACAACTTCAATTGCATTTTCTAAAGATTTTTCAGCGGCTTCAATTAAATTCATATGTTCTTCTGATTCACTCATACTTAATGTAAATGCGGCATCAGCAATGTATCCGTCTACATGAACTCCAATATCTAAAGTTATCAGAGAATCTTCTTTAATTTCAATTTTACAGTCCGAATCAGGAGTAAAATGAGCTGCAACATCATCAATTCCAATATTCAAAGGAAAAGCCATTTCTCCGCCTTCTTCTCTAATTAAAGCTTCAATTTTTTCAGTAATGTCCAGGACTTTTGTTCCGGGTTTAACGAGTTTTCTCCCGAGCTTTTCAGCCTTCTTCCAGATTTTTCCTGCTTCCTTGTATTTTTTTAAAACTTCTGAATTCATATTTCTAAAACACCGTCTCTGAGTATCTCAATATCATCATTTATCTTAACTACCGTACTCGGAGCCTTATATCTGGTTTCTCCTTCATCTAAAATGTAATCTGCTTTTTCTTTTATCCGTTCATCTATATTTTCAACTTTATAAGGGGCTTTCTGCCCGCTGACATTGGCTGAAGTAGAAGTAATCGGACCAAAATTTTCGGCAAGCAGCATTGCAGTTTCACTTTCAGGAACTCTTAGTCCTACATAATCTGTTTCTGTAATCCAGTTTGGAACTTTATTCTGTTTTCTTAAAACAAGTGTCATTGGACCGGGAAGCCTGTCAATTAATTCCAGTGAATTGTCATCAACAACTGCAAAATCTTCAATTTGGTCTTCTTTTAATGCAACTGAAATCGGTCTCTTTTCTTTCCAGCCCTTCATTCCTGCAATTTTCTTAACTGCCTTTTCATTAAATATATCCGCCCCTAAACCGTAAACCGTCTCTGTAGGATAAACAATGACTCCTCCATTTTTTAAAGCTTCGACTGCCTCTTTTATTTTTTCATTCAATATCATCAACCTCTGTTTTAATTTGTTCAAAGTCTTCTAAATCTTTAATATTTATGGTATGCATTCCAATTTTTTCAGCTGCCATATCTGATTCTTTGTCTCCTATCATGACTGCTTCTTCCGGTTTGCAGCCCGCATTTTCAACTGCTGTCCTGAATATTTTCGGTTTCGGTTTTTGAGTGCCGATTTCTTCAGAAATTACAACAACTTCAAAAAAGTCCTGCAAGTCAAGCCGGATTAATTTTTCTCTTTGTTTAACTGGTCTGCCGTTTGAAATTATCCCTAATCTATATTCTTTTTTCAGCTCTTTCAAAGTATTTATAATTTCAAATGAGGGTTTCAGCATGGCGAATTTAGTATTATGATATGCAATAACTCCTGCAGCGATTATATCGTATTTATCTTCTGCAACATCAAACTGTTCAACAAGCTTATCGAAATGTTTTGAATAATTCGGACCGTATTCATCTATTATCTGCTTTAATTTTGTGTAAGTCTCTGAAACCGACTGAACCGGCAGTCCTGCAGATATCATTGCATTTACTGCATTTTTTCTGGCTTCTTCAGCCAATTTTTTTGATTCATACAACGTGTTGTCAATATCAAAGAAAATCCATTTAATCATTGAAAGTATTCCTCCAGTGTTTCCTGCTTCTTTCCCAGAAGCTCATCTTCACCGTAACCTAAAGCTTCCATTACTCTTGAAACGGCTGGAATTATCTGCTTTTTAATATAGTAGTTCTTGTCATACTTTTTCAGTTGTGCTTCTTCAACTGACCTTGCCCTGCTGCTGATATTTTTTCCTCCGTTTCTCATAATAATATATCCGACAGTAGTTCCGGTAGTTACTTTCTTGCCTTTTCTCTTCATTCTTTCCCCGACAGCAATATGGGGTGCAGTAACTTTGTATTTATCCAAAGGTCTTGTCAATTCAGTATAAACTGCAAGGTCTTCTTTTTTTACATCTCCTGATTTTATTTTTTTAATTACTTTTCTGACAATTTCGAATGCTCTGTCAGCAGAACCGTCTTTCAGCAAGGCCTGCAGAACATTTTTTTGAGTTTCTTTTGCTAAAGGGGACCAGTCTTTCCTTACGAATTCAAGCCCCTTGATTTTCATTGTATCCGTATCATCAATTAAAGCGTATCTTTTCTTTGAAACAAAAATGCCTCTTCTGAAAATACCTTCGAGCTCCAGCTCCATAACTCCGGGGAGAACCGGCTTGACTTTTTCCATGAATTCGGGAAGTTTCTCCTTTATTTTGCCTTCTTTTGTAGTAACAAATAAACTGTCAGTGTCTCCATATATGACATCAAGTCCTTTCTTTTCAGCAATTTTCATAATCTTCTTAATATACATCCTTCCAAGATATGTAACGCATTCAGCTCCCTCTCTTGTATACCATCTTGCATTTCTGTAAGCTAAGTAGCCGTATGCAGAGTTTGCCAGAATTTTCAAAGCATATTGTTCATTGTCTAATTCAGAATATTCCTGACTGCCTTTATCCAGTTTTTTCATTTTTTCCTTGATTTTAATTCTCTTATTCAAAATATCATTAAGAACAGTTGGAATCAGTCCTTTTCTCTTATCGCAGAACCAGTGTCCGGTATCTCCAATTCTTTCAGCAGTCTCCCTGCAACAACTGCAGTCAATAGTTCCCGGGTCAATATTATGCGAAATAATAATTGTAGGATACAGCGACCTGAAATCCAGCAGTGCAATATCTTCGTGCATGCCTTTTTCCGGCTCATGAACGTAAGCCCCTGTAATTGAGCCGTTTTTATATCTGCTCTCTCTTTCTGCCTCTTTCGGCCGGTTCGGGACAACTTCTCCCTTCTCATGTGCATTCCAAATTAAATAGTTCTCAACCAACTGTCCGTATGAAGTTCTGTTGGCATCAAACAAAGGAACTTTTACAAGTTTTGCAATTTCATAAATTTTCGGCGTGAAAATATCTGACAGCTGTTTAGTAATAACAGCGTCATTTAATGAGTATTCAAAAAATGTTTCCAGTTTTTTGCCGTCCGAGTTCCAGTATTCCGGCATGTCTCTCCAGTCAATATCTCCTTTTTCTTCTCCTTTATCAAGGAAGACATGGGCTACATTTGAAAGAGTCCTCTTACTTACACTTCCTAAAGCACCTCTAAGGATGTATGAAACATAATGGAATAAATCGACATGCACCCTGCCCTTAATTTCAGCGGCGGCGAACATTCCTTTCGTCTTGAACTTGATTTTATCATTAGTTCTTCCAAGCTTGAAGGTATGTTTATGCTTCTCCGCCCTGTCTCTTATATACGGCAGATCGAACTGGTCCGTGTTGTATCCAACTAAGATGTCTATATCCTCTTTTTCTACAATTTCTTCGAATTTTTTAATAATATCAAGTTCAGAATCCACTTTAATTATTTTATCTGAAAATTTGTCAACTGTTTTTGTACTGATTACCTTTTCTTCTGCTCCCGACTTCAATGAGAGCATAATAATTTCATCTTTCTTCGGTCTTGGAGCCCCTTTTGGATTGTAAACTTCAATATCAAAAGCCATTACCTTTAATTTTGGAATTGGTTTCTCCGTGCTTTTTGGGTTTCCCTCAATTTCAATGAATTTGTCCGCTTTAGTATCCTTTTTAAGCCTTACATCGTTGGTTATTTTTCCATTTACCTTAATCATAGTCATCGGCTGGAGCCCTTTGTCAAATAAATATCTTCTGTTAAAAAGAATATGAGCTTCATAAACTTCTTTGACAGGGTCGATATTTTTTACATCTCTTCTTGCCTTTGGAACATCGCCGGGTTTTTTTGTAAAAACTTTAACCATTTTCTTCTTTTTGCCGAGGAGAATTTTTTCAGTTAATTTAGTTTTTTTAATCGTATAATCATTAGGTTCATGGATTTCAAGCTTCTTTTTGCATTCCTCCGGATTTTCAGATTCTATATAGAAATAAGGCTCAAATGTCCGGTCAAATGCAACTACACTCTCTCCTTTGTCTGTTCTGCCGAACATTCGAATTACGGGCTTTTCATCAATTATGATATAATCTACATCCAGCAGACAAAAGTTGTATTCTCCCATAACTGGAAAGTAGGTGTTTTGTATTAATAGGGGTTTTGGTTTGGTTGCAGGTAGAAGGTAGTAGGTGGAAGGGAGAAGGCGGAAATGTAGTGCTTAGTAAACTAAATAAATGTTCAGCTCTATACTTTTGATATGGGAAAGTACGAGAAGTATCCAAAAGAGCATTATGAAAGAATAGCTTATCTTGCAGAAAGAATAAGGGAATTATATGAGAAAGGAGTAGATGTTTCTTCAAGAGCAATTAGAAAATCAAAGTATGCAAAATATTACGATGCTGCAAGAAGCAAGGAAATTACATGGACTGAAATTTTAGTTGCTGCTAATGTTCCTTTAGATGAAGTTATGGGCAGTAAAAGTACTGCAACAAAGACCAAGAAAAAGAAAGCTAAAAAGAAGCCCAAAACAAAGAAACAAAAGAAAAAAGCAAAGAAAAAACACAGGGAGAAAAAGAAGAAAATTAAGAAAGAACTAAGAGACGCAGAAGATACTGAAAGCGAAATGTTTTGTCCGGAAGACGGATCACTTTATACAAAATTCGAAAAAATCAATGGAGAGTTTTTCAAATACTGCCGAAAATGTGATAAGTGGTATCATATTGAGAAATAGGTTGCAGGTAGAAGGTAGTAGGTGGAAGGTAGAAGGTTGTAAGTGGTAAAAGTTAGGTTTTTATATCTCAAAAACATATATTTATTCAAGAAAATGGCAAAGAAAAAGAAGAAAACAAAAAGAAAAGCCGTTAGAAATCCAATAACTGGAAAAGTAGATCATTACACAAACACTAAGTCAGTTGGTTTAAGGGACCCGTTTGACGGAAAAATAAAGAAGAGAGTCAGCAAAAAGAAGGCAAAGAAAAGAGGAATTGCAAAGAGAACTTATACAGTAAGCGATCGTGTAAAAGACACCAAGAGAAAGAAGAAAAAGAAAAAATCCGGTTGGCTTTAAGGTTTAAGAAATAAAACTAAAGAAAAATGAAATTACTAACTCACATATCTGCTGGTTTATTTTCTGGAGCCTTAGTTTTTTATTTTTTTGATTTAAATTTTGGTTTTATTTTATTGGCTGGATTTGCAGCGTTCATTCCGGATATTGATCACCCTTCTCATCTTATAGGCAAACCTCTTAAATTACTAGGAGGACACAGGTATGTTTGCCATAATATCTGGTTTTTGCTAATTATTACTGGACTTATTTTTATCCTATCTAAGAATATTGTTTGGACATTAGCAGTATTCCTTGGAATACTCAGCCATTTTATAACTGATTCTTCTACTAAGATGGGCATTCATTGGTTCTGGCCTATAGGTAAACATAGTAATTTTGCTCATTTTAAAGGACCTCTCAGCACGGGAAGTAATATCGAAAAAGTTATCCAAATTATTTTCTTTACAGTTACTGGATTTTTATTTTTAATTAAAACAACTTCAATCAAAGGGTTTTCTGCTGAAAATGTAGTTATTATTCTTGTTTTATTATATGTTGGTTATTTATTGATGAATAAATTTGGAAAAGAAATCAAGAAAATTATTAGGGACATTGGAATTTAATAAAAATTTATCCTCAAAAACTTAATTATACCTCAACATACATATTATACAGCAATTCCGGGACCGTGGTCTAGCTTGGTGTGATGCGGCGTTCGGGGCGCCGTGGTCGTGAGTTCAAATCTCACCGGTCCCACTCCAGATTTTTTAATTGGTTCCCTATGCAAGTGGTTCCCTGTGCTGAAAAATCTGGTAAAAACAGGTGCCGCACTCGCTCACTTCGTTCGCGAGGCGACAGTAGTTGAGTTCGCCGAGTTATTTGTAGTTTATACTTTCTATTCTAATTAAATATTTTCTAATAAAAATAAAACAAGAGGAGATTGCATTTCTCTCCTCCATTTTTTAGTTTAAGATCCGTATTGCTCTGCCAAAGTTTCAACATCTTCGGAGCTGAATCCTTCGCTCATGTCTATGAATTCAACATCGTCCGGCGGGTTAAACTTGCTGTCGCTGACTGAAGTTGCGGTGCATTCCCATTCATAACTTGTTTCAAGTTCTTCTGTTTCAAATCCGCTTGATTCTTCTCCTGTTCCTTCTTCTCCTTCAGTTTCTTCAGCAGTTACTGTTCTTGTTATTCCTGTCTTTTCCTGAGGGTCCCACCACCAGATTGTGTCGTCCTTGTTTATCTGGTTGTATTCTTTTCCTTCACTTGTTGCATACTCAACCCTGGCGTCTCCGCCTTTAACCCAGATGGTCATTTCATTAAGTTCTTCCATATCTGTGGTAGTGACTACGCATTTGTAGCTTTCTCCGGATGACATAGCTGCAGCAAAACTGGCCGCAGATTCTGAACCGGTTCCGCTTGCAGTTTCTCCGCCGGTAGTTTCTTCTCCTCCTTCAGTTCCTTCCGGAGTTCCCCCGGCGCATCCTGCTACGAAAATCACTGCAATAAGTGACAGTGCAATTAGTCCTAGTTTAGTTTTTTCGTTCATTATTCTAAACCAATTTAACAATTCAAAGTTTAAAAGATGTTCCCTTCTTAAAGGATAATCTATATAATCAGGAATCATTAATTATCCAGTATGACAAAGAAACCAAAAAAATGCTCTCTCTGCGGTTCAGAGGATCTGAAAGTTGCAGAAATAGATGAAAGAAAAAAGAAAGCACTTCAAAAAGTTACAGGCGAAAAATTCGAATACAAAATAAAATGCAATAACTGCGGAATTTCAGAATTAATCACAAAAGAATGAAAAAAATTGACTTAATAACAAGAAACATAATTGAAGTAGTAAAAGAATCCGAATTAAAAAAACTACTGAAAAAGAAAAAAAACCCTTCCGTATACTGCGGATACGAAACCAGCGGACCGGTTCATATTGGAACAATGCTTTCTCTAAACAAACTGTTAGACTTTCAGGAAGCAGGACTAAAAGTAAAAATCCTTCTGGCAGATTTCCATACCTGGCTCAACATGAAAGGTAGTTTGGACTGGATTGAATCTTCCGTTGAATATTGGAAGCACTGCTGCAAAGCTCTAGGACTAAAAGGAGAATTCGTTTTAGGAAAAGATTTCCAGATGAAAAATGAATACATTAAAGATTTACTTACATTAAGCCAGGACACGACCTTAAACAGAGCTCTAAGGAGCATGCAGAAAGTAGCCAGAGATATTGAACACGCTCATGTTTCACAGGTAATTTATCCTTTAATGCAGGCTGTCGACATCAAACATTTAGATTTAGATATTGCATACGGAGGAATTGAACAGAGAAAAATCCACATGCTTGCAAGAGAACATTTAGAAACAATCAATTTCAAGCCTCCTGTCTGTTTACATTCTCCTTTAATTGTTTCACTAAAAGGACCGGAAGTTAAAATGTCTTCATCCGAACCAGATTCAATGATAATGATTCATGATTCTCCGGAAGTAATTAAAGACAGAATACAGGGAGCATATTGCACGACAGACGATATTGAAGGAAATCCTGTCCTTCAGATTGCCCGGTATTTAATTTTCCCGAGATTAGAAAAAATAAAAATTGAAAGACTGGAAAAATTCGGCGGAGATATTGAATACAAATCGTATAAAAAACTGGAAAAAGACTTCAAAAAAGGAGATTTACACCCAGCCGATTTAAAATCAGGTGTAAGCAACGCATTAATTGAATTATTAAAGCCTGTCAGAGATTATTTTGAAAAGAAACCGGAAGCAAGAAAAGCAATGAAAACTGTTTTGAATAAGAAAAAATAACTCAAAATAATCCGTATATATACTCCAAAAACCTTAAAAGGCATTTAATTAATACTTCAACTCTAATAGGACTTAATGGGAGATAAAAATTACTAAAAAAGCAGGTATTGTAGGATATGGCGCCTACGTACCGGAATTCAGGATTAAAGCAGAAGAAATAGCAAAAGTCTGGGGAGCAGATGCAGAAGCAATCAAATCTGGTCTGAAAGTAGCAGAAAAAACAGTACCGGGACCGGATGAAGACACTGCAACAATTTCAGTAACTGCAGCCAGACACGCTCTATCTGTTTCTCAAATTAATCCAGCAGATATTGGAGCTATTTATGTCGGTTCAGAATCTCACCCTTATGCCGTAAAACCAACTGCAACCATTGTTGCAGATGCAGTCGAGGCAAGTCCTTTTTTAACTGCAGCAGACCTTGAATTTGCATGCAAGGCGGGAACAGCAGGCATGCAGGCATGCATGGGTTTAGTTCTTTCAGATATGATTAAATATGGTTTAGCAATCGGAGCAGACACTTCACAGGGAGCTCCAGGAGACCCATTAGAATACACAGCAGCAGCCGGAGGAGCAGCATACATTATAGGAAAGAAAGATCCGCTGGCAGTAATTGAACATACTTCATCATTTACAACGGACACTCCTGATTTCTGGAGAAGAGAAGGAGAAGAATATCCTCAGCACGGCGGAAGATTTACAGGAAAACCAGCTTACTTCAGACATGTTATTGAATCAACAAAACATTTAATGGATGAAATGGACACAGAGCCAAAAGATATTGACTACGCAGTTTTCCACCAGCCGAACGGGAAATTCCCGAGATACGCAGCCAAAAAATTAGGTTTCAAACCTGAACAAATTAAAGACAGTCTTTTAGTCGGCAAGATAGGAAATACTTATTCAGGAGCAACACCTCTTGGTTTATCTGCAGTTTTAGACATTGCAGAACCAAATGAAACAATCATGGCAACAAGCTACGGTTCAGGAGCCGGTTCGGATTCATTCTTATTAACAACAACTGATAAATTAAAGGAAGCAAGAGAAAAGAAACCAAAAATTCAGGATTATATTGACAAGAAGCAATACATAAGCTATGGAGAATATGCAAAACTGAGAGGCAAATTAAAGTTAAATGACTAAAAAAGAAGTAGCAGTAATTGGAATTGGAATAAGCAAATTCGGCGAACTCTGGGACCGCTCATTACGGAGTTTGATAACTGAAGTTGGAATAAAAGCAGTAGATGATGCTGAAGTCAAACCGGACGATATAGAAGCTTTGTTCGGCGGAAACATGTCTGCTGGACAGTTTGTCAAACAGGAACATATTGCATCTCTTGCAATGGATCAGTCTGCTTTAACTCCGAAGCCCGCAATGAGAGTAGAATCTGCCTGCGCATCAGGGGGACAGGCATTAAGAGCTGCATATATGTCAATCAAATCAGGAATGCATGATGTTGTTTTGGCAGGAGGAGCTGAAAAAATGACCGATGTTTTAACTTCAGCAACTCAGGGCGCTTTAGCAACCGCTTCCGATCAGGAATGGGAGGCATTTTACGGAGTAACTTTTCCTGGATTATATGCTTTAATTGCAAGACTTCATATGGAAAGGTACGGAACAACCAGAGAACAGCTGGCTCAGGTTGCAGTTAAAAACCATTATAATGGAGCAAGAAACCCGACAGCTCAGTTCAGAAAAGAAATACAGAAAAAACATGTTTTAAATTCATCTTTAGTTGCAGATCCTTTAAGATTATTTGACTGCTCTCCAATTACAGACGGAGCGGCTGCAGTCATTTTGGCAAGCAGAGAAAAAGCGGAAGAACTTGTTGACGATCCAGTCTGGATAACCGGAGCCGGAGCAGGAACAGACGCACTTGCACTTCATGATAGAAAAGATATATGCACATTAGAAGCAACAAAGGAAGCAGCAAGACAGGCATACGAACAGTCAGGAAAGAAACCGGAAGACATTGATTTTGCTGAAGTCCATGACTGCTTTACAATTAATGAAATTATTGCTTTAGAAGACCTAGGCTTTTGCAAAAAAGGAGAAGGTGGAAAATTCACAGAAGAAGGAAATACTGCATTGGATGGAAAAATCCCAATTAATACAAGCGGAGGTCTAAAATCAAAAGGACATCCAGTTGGGGCAACAGGAATTGCTCAGACAGTTGAATTAGTTGAACAGTTAAGAAATAATGCAGGAGGCAGACAGGTTAAAAATGCAGAAACAGGTCTGGCTCACAATGTAGGCGGCTCAGGAGGTAGCTGTACAGTTCATATTTTAGAAAAATGAGTGTAGCAAGATTCTGGAGGGAGCAGCCGCAGAGATATAATTTATGGGGAACTAAATGCAGAGACTGCGGAAAGATTCATTTCCCGCCGAGAGAAATCTGTCCGGAATGCCAGAGTACTAAGCTGGACAAGGAACAGCTTGGAAAGAACGGGAAGATTGTAACTTATACTGTAATTAGAGTTGCACCGGAAGGATTTGAAAAAGAAGTGCCTTATATTATAGCAATTATTGAAATGAAGGGCGGTTCAAGACTAACTGCTCAGGTAGTAGATGCAGATCCGGAAGATATTGAAATCGGAAAGAAGGTAGAGGCAGTCTTCAGAAGAATCAGCGAAGACGGAAGCTCCGGAGCAATTTACTACGGATACAAATTCAAACTGAAAGAATGAAGTCAAGCAGAATTTCAGGTTTTTACAAACTAAGTATAGAAGAAAGACTGCAGAAGATAAAAGAATTCGCAGACCTTTCTGATGAAGATATTGAAATCTTAAAAAAGAATTCCTTCAAAATTGATAAAGCAGACAGTATGATTGAAAATGTTTTTTCCACTTTTACTTTACCATTAGGAACTGCAGTAAATTTCAAAATTAATGACAAGGATTACTTAATACCAATGGCGACAGAAGAACCTTCAGTTGTTGCTGCAGCATCAAACGGGGCAAAAATTGCAAGAGAAAAAGGAGGCTTCAAAGCAGAAACAACGGATCCGGTAATGATTGGGCAAATTCAGTTAATTACAGAAAATCCAAAAGAAGCAGAAAAATTAGTTCTTGAAAACAAGGACAAAATGTTTGATATTGCAAACAAACAGGATTCCACTTTAGTTAAATTCGGAGGCGGAGTAAAGGATGTCAAAACAAAAATTCTTAAAGAAGATATGCTCCTCATCCACATTTTAGTTGACTGCAGAGATGCAATGGGTGCAAATGCAGTAAATACAATGTGCGAAGCACTGGCACCTTATATTGAAAACCTCACTGATGGCTCAGTTGTTCTAAGAATTATTTCAAATTTAGCAGACAGAAGGCTTGTAAAAGTAAAAGCAGTTTTTGATAAAGAAAAACTGGGCGGAGAAGAAGTTGTTGATTCGATTATTAAAGCATATGAACTGGCTGAACTCAGCCCTTACAGAACTGCAACCCATAACAAAGGAATAATGAACGGGATTGACGCCGTTGTTCTTGCCTCAGGAAATGATACAAGAGCAATAGAAGCAGGAGCCCATTCTTTTGCAGCAAAAGACGGAAAATACAGTCCTTTAACTAAATATGAAAAGAATAAGGATGGCGATTTAGTGGGAACTTTAGAAATGCCCATGGCCTTGGGAACAGTAGGAGGAGCAACAAGGGTTCATCCAACTGCAAAAGTAGTAATGAAGATTTTAGGAGTTAAATCCTCATCTGAACTTGCAAAGGTAGCGGGAGCAGTCGGTCTGGCTCAAAACTTTGCAGCTTTAAAAGCTCTATCTGCAGAAGGAATTCAGAGAGGCCACATGAGACTCCATGCAAGAAACATTTCAGAAACAGCAGGAGCAAAAGGCGAATTAGCTGGAAAAATTGCAGAAAAAATGATTTCAGAAGAAAATATTTCTGTTTCAAGAGCAAAAGAACTTCTGAAAGAGCTAAAATAGAAAATAAAAACTTTAAAATACTTCCTAAACGACTTATTTTTTATGAACCTGAATGTATTAGGCCATGCTGAAACTCTGCAGTTCTTTTATGGACAGATGGTGCCGACTGATTTCAGCGGACAGGTTATTTTTCTATTAGTTTATGGCATATCTCTTTTTGTTTCAGCTTTAGTTCTTTATTTTGCTTTAAAGAGTCTAAAAGGGGCAAAATCGTTCATTCAGGACTTTCCAAAAGCATTGTTTACCTCGTTTGTAAGAGATCTTGTGATCGGTCCTTTATTACTAATTACTTATTTCTTTCCAATACTTGGAATAGTTGCCGGATTTATAGTCTGGCTTGGTTTAGTAAAATATATGTTCCAGGTCAGCTGGGTTAAAGCATTAATGTCTTGGGTAGCAGCGGGACTGATTTATTTAGTAATAATAATATTTATACTGCTCCCATTAGCTTTTGTTTATCTTTAAAATCAAAGATGCGATTGAATCTGGTCTTTATCCATAAGCCTTTCGCAGAATTTGCATCTTAATTGTATAGGTTCTTTATTTTCTACAGAAAATTCAGCAGTTACTGGCTCCTTCTTGTTAGTTATGCAGTTTGGATTTGCACAGGTAACAATTCCTGAAAATTCATCCGGCGTAGAAACCTTGTTTTTCTTCTTAACTTCGTAATTTTTAATAATATTAATTGTTGCGTTCGGGGCAATTAATGCCAGCTTATCGGTTTCAGATGATTTCAATATTTTGTCTTCAATTTTAACAATGTCTTTTCTTCCTTTTCCGCTTTTAACATTCATGGCTACCGAAACGGAATTTTTATAGCCCTCTCCAATGCCTAAAATTTCAAGAATACTCAAGGAAGAACCTCCCGGCAGATGATCTATTACCGTTCCGTTCTTAATCTTTTTTATTTTGAGTTCTTTCTTTTTCATTTTCCTAGTACCGATGAAAGCAGAGCCATTCTTATTGGAACTCCATTGTAAGCCTGCTTGAAATAAAGTGCATAGTCCGTTTTATCAATTTCAGATGCGATTTCATTTACTCTGGGGAGGGGGTGCATTACTTTCAGACCTTTCTTTGCTTTTTCTAGGAGTTTCAAATCAATTTTGTAAGCTCCTTTTATTTTTTCATATTCTTCGGGGTCTGCAAATCTCTCTTTCTGGATTCTGGTTACATATAAAATATCAACATCCTGAATGACTTTTTTCAAATCGTGCTTCTGCTCTACATTTATCCCGTGTTCTTTTTTCAAATTGCTGGTAATATCCTTAGGCATTTCAAGACCTTCCGGGCTTGCAAAAACCATATCTGAACCAAATAATGCCAGAGCTTTTGCTAAAGAATGAACTGTCCTTCCGTATTTTAAATCCCCGCTTAAAGCAATTTTCAGGCCGCCTAATTTTCCTTTAGCCTGTTTCATGGTATATAAATCAAGCAGAGTTTGAGTAGGATGAGAATGAGAGCCGTCTCCTCCGTTTAAAATTGGAATTTCTGAAACCTGTCCTGCAAGCTTTGCGCTTCCTTCAACCGGGTGCCTCATCGCAATTGCATCGCAGTAGGATTCTACTGTTCTTATAGTATCAGCCAAGTTTTCTCCTTTTTTGACAGAGGTTGCTTCCGTTCCTGAAAAACCCAGAACGCTCCCTCCAAGTCTATGCATTGCAGAAGTAAATGATAGCCTGGTTCTTGTTGAAGGCTCATAAAAAATAGTTCCTAATATTTTTCCATCAAGAACCTTTGAACCTCCCTTCTTTTCAACTTTTTCAAATTTTGAAGCGCGTTTAAGAATGTAGTCTATCTCACTTTTCTTCAGTCCGCTAAGCGAGATAATATCTCGATTTTTTAGATTTACCATTCCCTGCCATAATATATTTTCAGAGGTTTAAATAGCTTTTCGTGCAAAAGTCAGGAATGCAGTATGTCCTATCGGTATTGTTTTAGGTCTTGTCCTATTGTTTCCAACAGACCAGTTCCTTAGGATACATTCAACTGTTTCAATTTCAGTAAATCCTTCTAAGTCAAGTCGCTGGGCCTGTTCAACAACTGGACTGTAGACAACCAAATAACCGCCCGGTTTCAAAGCATTTCTGGCAGTACTAATGTGCTTTTCAGGACTTCCCATATCAAGAATAAACACATCAACATCTTTCTTTTTGCATTTCTTAACATCTTCATTTTTAATTTTAACATTTTTTAGATTCAAATCTTCAATATTCTTCTTTGCAATTTCATAAAAGTTCTCTCTTTTTTCATATGAATAAACTTTATCTGCAATTTTAGAAAGAAATATAGTTAAATGTCCTGAGCCGGAACCTGCTTCAACAACTTTGCTTTTTTTATTTAAACCGGTAAATGAAGCAATCAAACCAGCATCCTTCAGAGTAATAATTTGGGGGCCTCTCTTAATTTTCCTTAAAATATCGGGAAGACTGGGCTCAACAACAGTGAATTCTTTTCCAAGATGACTTTTAATTTTGGTTCCGAATTTCTTGCCAATCAGTTTTTCTAAATCAATTTCTCCGAATTCAGTGCTGAATTTCCTTTTTTCAGCTTTAATCAGATATTTTTTCTCCCCAAGCAGGAGAATTTTTTCGCCTTTCTTTATCATGTATATATTGTTGTAGGCAAAGTATTTATATTTGAATGAATACAATTTTGAATATTATGGCAATGCCAGTGTATTACAAAAAATTTGAGAAAGAAACATGGCCTAAAATTAAAAAAGGCTTACTTAAAAATTTAAGTGAAGAAGAAGTAGATGCTATACATTATTCTTTCAGAGTAGGTGCAATAACTCCTGAAGTTGCTGATTTTGTTCATGATGTAGATCCCAAAATTTTAAATGATATGGGAGGGAAAGCGAAGGATCTTAAATTATTTGACCTTGCAATGTATTATTTTGATTTAGCAAAAAACTGGGAAGGTCTAGTAAAATTATGCATCCATGTTTTAAAGAATAAAATCGGAACAGATGTATTTTTTGCATTAAGCGAACTTAACAGAGCACTAGATTCTAGTTATAAGTTCAGTATGGCGGAAACAAAAGCGCTGAAAGAAATATACAATAACTTAAGTGAGAAAAAGAAAGAAGAAAAAACTATCAAGGAACCACTTGGAATTTTTATAGAACGAGCATTTGAAGCCTAATATTCATTTTTTAATCATTTACCCAAGTACCTCAGAATAAATGGCAGAGCAAAGAATACTGCTACCATTCCTATCATTATTCCATACACTAATTTAAGCATTTTTGGATCATTTGCAAATCCAAAAGGAATTGGTCCAATAAAACCGCCTACTGCCACCTTACTTTCTCCGTCAGAAGAAAACAGACTACCTATTAAAATTACTGCCATTCCAATTATTACAAGTATAAATCCAATCAGTATTATATCTTGTTTCATCCTAATTATTAAATACTCCCTCTATTTATAATGTTTAAGAGAATGGATTTAAAGCTTACTGATGAAAAACTGAAGAAGTTAATGGTAGTCCCTTTTATAATTCTGGGAATAGCTCTTTTGTTCCTGAGCATGTCTTATATGGAAACAGGGCAGTTCTTAAAGAGAGGAATTGATCTCGAAGGAGGAATCCAGATTACTGTCCCCCACGAAGAAAAAATAGATACGAATGACTTTGAACTTTTTCTAGAAGGAATATATGAACAAAGCGATATTGAAGTAGTTACAACTACCGATCCTGCAACAAGACAGCCTCAGTCTGTTGTTGTTTCAGTTTCAGGAGATCCGGATGAGGCAGAGGTTTTGAGCTCAATAGAAGACTATTTGGATAAATCTTTTGAAAGAACGGAATATTCGGTAACAGCGGTAGGTCCTGCTTTGGCAGGAAATTTCTGGCAGCAGGCAAAAATGGCATTCGCATTCGCATTCATTTTAATGATGGTTGTAGTTGCAGTAACTTATAAATCGGTTGCACCTTCAGCAGCAATTATTTTATCAACAGTTTATGATTTCACAGTTGTTTTGGGAGCAATGGCATTTTTTGACATAAGACTAAGTCTTGCAAGTTTTGCAGCTCTTTTAATGATAATTGGTTATGAAGTTGACACAAACATCCTAATTACAGATAAAATCATAAAACAAGATAAAGGCGGAGTATTTGAAAGATTAAATTACTCTCTGAAAACAGGGCTGACTGTTTCAGGAACAACTCTTTCAGTTCTTTTGGCTTTATTCTTCTTTACAAATTCAATTATTCTTAAGCAGATTTCAGGTATCTTAATAATAGGAACTCTCGCAGATATTCCAAATACTTGGATATTAAATACTAATTTACTGATAAGATGGCCAAAAAAATAATGAAAATACTAAAGGAACCAAGAATACTCTTTTTCCTAATCATATTAGCGCTTTCTATAGTTGCAATTCCTTCTTTTAAAGGAGATGGCGTAGTTGTTTCTTACGTGGCTCCTGATTCTCCTTTCAAAAATACAATTGAAACTGGAGAGATAATAAAATCAATTAACGGAATACAAGTTGAAAGTATTGATAATTATGCATCTGCTCTTGAATCTTTAAAGCCGAATGAAGCTGTTTCGATTTCAACAAATAAAGATGTTTACCGGGCTTTAGCAGCTAATTCTTCAGCGTATGACAGAGGTTATGTCGGAATTCATGTTAAAAAACCGGAGTCGACAAACCTTGATTTAGGTCTCGAATTACAGGGAGGCGCAAGAGTAACTCTAAATCCAGTTACTGTTGAAGGTGTTGAGTTCAACGATACTGTTTATGATACAACTACTGAAGTTTTAATGGCAAGATTGAATGCATATGCTCTAAAAAATGTAGTAATCCGACAGATTGAGGATGTTAACAATAATAAATACATAATTATCGAAATGCCGGGCGAAGGCTCTGAAAAAGTAGTGGATATGGTTAAATCAGTGGGAAAGTTTGAGTTGAGGATATTAAATGATACAGTTTTCACAGGAGACGCTATTGTTCCTCCAATAGGAGAACCGAAAAGAGAGTCTGAAACAGGACAGTGGCAGGTCCAGTTTACAATTAAAACCTCTGCAGCGGAGCAGATGAGGGATGCTTTTGTTGAAAAAACATCGGAAACTCCTCCTTCTTGTTCAGCAGATACAGACTGTGGAGAAGAATTTGCCTGCTCCAGAGATGCGGCGGGCGGAGGTATATGTCTTCCAAGAATTGAAATGTTTTTAGATGGAAATGAAATGTTTTCAGCTCCTCCGGCTCAGTCTTTATACCAAACATGGAAATATGGAGAAACTTCAAAAGACTTAGTTGTTGAAACAGGAACACAGGAAATGGCTGAGCAGGTTTCAGTTGTTCTTGAAGCAGGAAGACTGCCTGAACAGATTGAGTCACTTAATGTAATTTCGCAGGATTATATTGATCCTAAATTAGGAAGAGATTTTCTACAGGGAGCTGCAGTAGCAGGAGGAGCGGCAATACTTGCAGTTGGTTTGGTTGTATTTTTAAGATACAGGAAACTTAAAATAGCTCTTCCAATCATGTTTACCGGCCTTTCAGAAGTTTTAATTGTTTTAGGCGTAGCTTCAATGATTCACTGGACGATTGACCTTCCGGCAATTGCAGGTATTATCACTGTCATAGGAACCGGAGTAGACCATCAGGTAATAATTACAGACGAACTCCTAAAAGGAGGGAGTAAAGAATCATGGCACTTAAAGAGAAGTACTAAGACAGCGTTCGGAATAATCATGGCTGCAGTTCTTACAACAAGTTTTGCAATGTTTCCTCTTATGTATCCTGGTTTTACGGGTTTGTATGCCCTAAGAGGTTTTGCAATAATTACTATCATAGGAGTGCTTATTGGATATTTTGTTTCAAGACCTGCATATGCAAAAATGGCAGAAATCATCCTTTCAGAATAAAAAAGCATTTAAGCTTTACATACATTTAAAATTCTATGGAATTATCTAAAGAAGATGGAGCTCTTTTAGTTGAGATAGCCAGAAACGCAGTCAGAAAAAATCTGGGGAATAATGACATTTCTTTAAAATCTACTGACTATCCGGATAAATTCAATGAACCAAGAGGCGTTTTTGTTACAATTCATACTCATCCAGATAATGAATTAAGGGGATGTATTGGGTTTACCGAGCCAGTAAAGTCCTTGTTTGAATCACTTACAGAGGCTGCAGTTCTTGCAGCTACAAATGACATAAGATTCCCACCTTTAACAAAAAAAGAACTTTCAAAAGTTACATTTGAAATCACTGTTCTTTCTAATCCTGAGCCTTTGAAAATTAAACCGGAGAAGTATCCAGAGAACATTAAAATAGGCAGAGACGGTTTGATAATAAAAGCAGTGGAGACGGTCCATCATAACAGACCTTCAAGCTCTATTTGGAATTTTTCAGTTTTTAAATCAGGAGTTAAGGAGTGGGAAAACAAAGAAAAGACAAGAGAAATATTAAAAAGTGGAATTTTGCTTCCTCAGGTACCGGTTGAATATGACTGGGACTCTACTAAATTTTTAAATCAGGTATGCATAAAGGCCGGTCTTCCTGCGACCTACTGGAAGACAGGAGAGGCTAGAATTTACAAATTTACTGGAATAATTTTCTCCGAGAAAAAACCAAACAATGGAGTAGTTAAAAAGAGTTTCTCAGAAAAAGCTAAGGAAAAGAAAGAATAAATCTCCTACAAATAAACTTATTATTAATGTTATTGGGAAAACAGGAATTAATGGAACGCCCCATTTTATTTTAATAGTTTCAGGAATTTTGCCTTTATCAGCAAGCTTTTTCAGTTTTTTAATCTGCTCGGGAGTCACTCCATTTGGATCAGTTTTGCTTACAATAGTTTTTCCATTAACTTTGATATCTTTTTCAGGAACATCAAATTCTACTAAGTGGTCAACAGCTATTGTTTTATACATGCAGTTCTTTTCAACTGCCTTTAAAAATTTTATAAGAATCCAGAAAGCAGGTATTGCAAGAAGCATCCATAAGGTTTCATAGTAGAATCCGGAAGCTATTACCAGAGTACTTGTGAAGGAAATCGCAAGCAGTTCTATCCTGTCAAGACTTGCCCTAAAATCCTTGAACACTTTCGGATTTTGGAAGCCCATATCGATGGAATAAGCCAGAGACCAGACTACTGAAATAATAAAGAAATTGATCAGGAGTGTAAGAAAGAAGGGCCACTTAGCAATATACATTGGATTGAATTCAGGTGGAAGAACTGCAAATCCTAAACCAAGAACGACTAAAAGTTTAATATCTGCCCCGCCCCATTGTTGTGCATAAAAGAAAGCCAGACCCATCGCAAGAAATCCTAAGCCTACTGCAATAGCTATCCAGAAGAAATTGAAATTTCCGAGATTAGCTGCGTATATCAGTCTAAGAAATATCATTAATCCGATTAAACTAAAAGATATTCTATTTGGAACTTCCCTTATCTTTATATCTGTCCAGCTTGCATAAAACATTCCTATTAGTGCAATTGCAGCCATTATGTAACCTATCATAGCTCTATTTGACTATTGAAAGCCATACTTTTAAGCTTTTGCTTTTTAGAGAGCAAAGGGGAAAGTATTTATAAAAATCAACTCAATAAAAATTGAGGTAACAAAATGGGAGAAATACCACTTGCTCCGCTTGAAAGAATTATTAAAAAAGCGGGAGCAGAAAGAGTTTCAGAAGATGCAAAGGAAGAATTAAGAGAACTTCTTGAGAATTATGCAGTTGACCTTGGAGCAAAAGCAAATGCTCTGGCAGGCCATGCAGACAGAAAAACAGTAAGAAAAGAAGATATAAAACTTGCATCAAGCTCTGACAAATCTTAAGCTAAGAATTTAGTAGTCAAGTAACCTTTCCACCCTGATAGCGACCGTTATAGTTTTTTGTCCTGCCTTCAACTTTCTCAAATATTATCTGAGCAATCCTTGCTCCTTTTTCAATTTCAAATTCTTTCGGTCCCATATTTTTCATTCCAAATATTAATTTTCCTTTATATCCAGGGTCTATAAATGCAGTGAATACCCAGACGCCTGATCTATGTAATGTAGATCTTGGGAGCATTCTCGCAGAAATATTTTCAGGAATGTTAACTTTTTCTTTTGTTTCAACAAGGACATATTCTTGGGACTCCAATTTAACTGAATCATTTTTTACTTCTTCAATTTCAGGCAGCTTTCTTTCATCCTTTCCTAATTTAGCTCCGCTTTTAATTCTGTAAATTTTATTCAATCTTAAGTCAACACCTGCTCCTTCAACATTATCAAATTCGGCATCTTCAATAAGTTTTTCATTTTCAATAAGCTTAATTAGTTCAGAGTGGCCCAGTATCATGTTTCTTCTATGGAGAGTTAACTTTTTATACTATTGGGCATTATTTGTTTTTGAGGGAAAAATGGTAAATGAAAAAATTTCAGTAAAAGACTCGATGGTCACAAATGTTATAACTGTAGAGCCATCAGTCACAGTAGCACAGGCAGCAAAAACAATGATTAACAAGGATATCGGCGGTTTAGTAGTTTTAAAAGATGAGCAGCCGGTAGGTATAATCACAGAAAAAGACTTCACTAAAATTATTGCAGAAGAGGAGGATCCTCATAAGTTAAAAGTTGAAGAGGTTATGACAAAACCCCTTATTACAATTTCACCAAAGGCCGGCATAATTGATGCTGCAAAATTAATGACAAATTCTCATGTCAGAAAACTTCCGGTACTTGAAAATGATAAACTCGTTGGTATTATAACTGCAGAAGATATAGTGCGGGTTGCCCCCGGAGAAATAGAACTTCTCCTGGAATTGGCATCAATTAAATCGGACTCTTCAGAAGGAATAGGAAGCGGTTCGACCGAAGGCGAATGCGAAGTCTGCGGAAATTATTCAGATTCTTTGTATAATATTGGCGGCAGTTATATCTGTCCGGAATGCAGGGAACAAAAAGAATAATGAAATTAAAATCATATGTGACTCCTTGTCCGACAGTTTCTCCAGATGATTTAGTATCTAAGGCAAGGGCGGAAATGAGAAAATCAAATCTCAGAGCGCTTCCTGTACTGTATAATGAAAAACTTGTTGGTGTGATAACCCGATCTGATGTTCTCAAAATAACTTCTTCGAAAACAAATATTGAGGTTGGTGGTATTTTATGGAAGCCTTTAATTAAAATAGGAGCTTCTGCAGATATACTTGAAGCAGTTGACAAAATAATTAAAAATAAAATAAAACAACTTCCGGTATTAGAAAATGAAGAATTTATTGGTATGATCCGGGATGTTGATATGCTTAAAGCAGCTTCTGAAGGACACATGACTCCAAATAATGACGAAGTAAAAGAATTAATGTCTAAAAATGTTCAAACTTTTTCAAAAAAAGATCCTTTAAGCGAAGTTTGGGCCAAAATTACAACACATTCTGGTTTTCCCGTAGTTGATAATAATAAATTAATAGGAATAATTACTAGCAGAGAGCTTTTAAATTCAAAGAAAGCCAGGATTGTAAAAGAATCAGATAATCCAAATACTTTGACAAAAGTTGAAACTGTAATGAGAATTGTTTCCGGCCAGGAAGACTTATTTACAGTTAAAAAATCAGATTCGGTTAACGAAGCTGCTAAGAAAATTACTAAAGCAGGCTCAAATATTTTAATTGTAAAAGAAAAGAATAAAGAGGCTGATGGAATTCTAACTAAAAAAGACATTTTAAGAGGATACTTATGACAAACGATAACTTACCAACATCAAAAAAAGTCAAAAGTGAAACAAGAACACAAAAGTGGGGCCCTAGAGATTTTAAAACTAGAGATTCTAACAAAGCGGGCTCTATTATGTATATCTGCTCAAATGAATTTCCGACCATACAAAAAGAAGACACAATAAAACATGCCGCCGATAAAATGTCTGCAGGAAAAAGCAGGAGGCTTTTTGTAACTGAACCAGATAATACTTTTTTAGGCATAATTTCTGCAACAGATATTGCTGATTTTCTAGGCGGAGGAGAAAAATACAATTTGATCAAGGAAAATCATAATGGGAATATTGCAAAAGCAATTAATGAACATGTAAGAAAAATAATGGAAGAAGGCGCAATTACATTAGATTACAATGATTCCATTGACTCCTGCCTTAAGAAAATGCATGAGAAAAACGTAGGATACGTTCCGATTTTGAAAGAAAAGAAAATCATTGGAGTAGTAACTGAAAGAAATCTTGTTAATTTAATATCAAAACAAGTTTCTGACCTTGAAGTGAAAGACTTAATGAGTAAAAATGTAATTCTAGGAACTTCCGGCATGAAAATAAGAGATGTTGCAAAAGTAATCGTAAGAAACGGTTTCAGAAGAATTCCAATAATTAAAGAAGATGAGGTGGTAGGAATAATAACTACAAGAGATATAGTGTCTGCTTTTGCTGAAAATTTCTCTACAGATATTCTGGACATGCATATAGATAATATCATGAAAAAACCAATCACGACAAAACCAAACGAACTTGCAATAAATGCCGCCGATAAAATAACTTCAAAAGGGATCGGAGGTCTGCCGGTCGTTAAAGATAATAAAGTTGTAGGAATAATTACTGAAAGAGATTTGATGCAGACGCTTATCTGAAAAGGTTTATATACTTATAAATAAACTATTTATTTGTCCGTTCTCGATACGAGGGTTACTCAGTGGAGAACGAACCTTCAATCGAGGAAACTGGGAGTTAGTATTGGGGCGGGCACTATATCCATGAAATTTGAAGTTAAAGTTCAGCCTAATTCAAAAGTTGAAAAAGCTGAATTCAAAAGAGAAAGACTCAAAGTATGGATCAAAGCCGAACCTGAAAAAGGAAAGGCTAATTCAGAACTCATATCGTTCCTCAAGAAAAAGATTAAAAAAGCAACAGGAACTGTTCCTGAATTAAAAATTCTGCGTGGCAGAAAAAGCCGGCGGAAGTTAATAGAACTTACAGGAATTCCACAGGAATTCCAAAATTCAGAAGCATTAAGAAAAGCATTTGCTTGAATTACTGTCAAAGTCATGCTAAACGACTGATGTTGTATACAGACGTGTGCGTCTGTTAATTCAGACGCTTACAAGCTGTGCTCTTTCTATCTGTTTCTGTATTAAAAAATCAATAAAGGTGATAATAATGGGAAAAGTAGGATTAGCAGCTGTAAAATACAGAATAAAAGCTAAAATAAAAGCAGAGGGTGTAGTTGAAAAGCCCGATGTAATCGGAGCTGTTTTCGGTCAGACAGAAGGACTTCTAGGAGAAGACCTCGACTTAAGAGAGCTTCAGAAAGGCGGAAGAGTAGGAAGAATTGAAGTTGATATCAGTTCTAAAGAAGGAAAATCAAGCGGAACTATCGATATACCTACTTCTTTAAGTAAAGAAGATACTGCTTTAATGGCGGCGGCTCTTGAAACAATTGAAAGAGTCGGACCATGTGAGGCAGAAATAACAGTTGAAATGATTGAAGATGTAAGGTCTTCAAAAAGAGATTATGTTGTAGACAGAGCAAAAGCACTTGTTGGAAAACTCGGAGAAAAAGTTCCCGAATCTCAGGAGCTTAGTGAACTTGTCAAGGAAAAAGCAAGAGTTTCAGAACTTAGCGAATATGGCCCTGACAAACTACCAGTTGGTCCTAACATAGAAATTTATGAGGACATAATCTTGGTTGAAGGAAGAGCAGACGTATTAAATCTTTTGAAACACGGCATTATGAATGTTGTAGGCGTCGGAGGAACATCAGTTCCAAAATCTGCAAAAAAACTCTGCAAAGGAAAAACAATAACTGTTTTTGTCGACGGAGACAGAGGCGGAGATCTGATTTTGAAGAAACTTAATCAGATGGTTGATGTAAAATTTGTTGCAAAAGCACCTGCAGGAAAAGAAGTTGAAGAACTTGCACAGAAAGAAATCATCATGACTTTGAGAAACAAAATGCCTTTGAAAGAGGCGCTTAAAAAAGGTCCTTCAAAGTCCAAAAAGAAAAAGTCCAAAAAGAAAAGTTCAAAGAAAAAGAGCAGAAAGAAAAAATCCAGAAAGAAATCAAAGAAAAAGTCCAGTAAAAAATCAGATGACAGACCGGACTTTTCAGAAATAGTTGATGCATCGGAAGATTTGGAATCCGGACAGGCACTACTTTTCAAGAGAGAAAAGAAAAAGTTCAAGGAAATCGGAGCTGTTCCGGTAGAAGATGTCAAAGATGTTCTGGATAATCTTTCAGATAAATCTGCAAGTCTTTTAATTGTAGATGCAACTATTAGCCAGTCTTTAGTTGACAAAGCCGCAGAGAAGGGACTTGATTATTTGATAGGACAGAAAAAAGAAAGAAATCTAAAAAGAAAATCCGGTATTTATGTATACGACCTTCCTTATTTGGAAAGAGTCGTTGAAAAAGAATAAATAGCCTATAGCTATTAATGTACTAAGGAGGTGCTTTGAATGCTGCCAAATTTAAATCCAAAACAAATGAACAAAATGATGAAGCGTCTAGGTATGAAAATGGATCAAATAGATGCTGAAAAAGTTGTTATTTCGCTTAAGGACGGAAAGAAAATAACTGTTCTTGACCCCGAGGTTGTAAAAATGGATATGAAGGGAAAAGAATCTTTCCAGGTTTCAGGAACAATTAAAGAAGGAGAATCTGAATCTGAAGCAGAAGCTGACGTAGAACTCAACGAAGATGACATAAAAATGGTAATGTCTCAGGCTGATGTCTCAAAAGAGGAAGCAGAAGAAGCTTTGAAAAAAGCAGACGGCGATATTGCAAAAGCAATTCTGGAATTGGAAGAGTAAAAATGAACACTTCTGTTATTGTAGGAACGCAATGGGGAGACGAAGGAAAAGGAAAAATAGTTGACTATCTTTCAAAAGATTTTGATTTAGTTGCAAGATTTCAGGGAGGAAATAATGCCGGACATACTGTTGTTGTAAACGGTACAACTTTCAAACTGCATTTCATTCCTTCTGGTATAATTTCAGGAAAAGATGTTTGTCTTGGAAACGGGATGGTGTTGGAGCCTAACGCACTTTTGGATGAAATAAAATCTTTAGAAAAAGAAGGAATTGATACTTCAAAAATCACAATCAGCGAAAGAGCTCAGGTAATAACTGAAAAACATAAAAAAATTGACGGAAAGGACAAGAAAATAGGAACAACAAAAAAAGGAATTGGTCCTGCATATGCTTCCAAAATACACAGAAAAGGAGATAGAATAAAAGACATTCTTGAAGATTATCCTGAACTAAAAAAATATTCAGGAGATGTATCTTTGAAAGTTAATCAAACTTTAAAAAATGGTAATTCTGTTCTTTTTGAAGGAGCCCAGGGAACTTTACTTGATATTGACCACGGAACTTATCCTTTTGTAACAAGCTCAAATACGACAGCCGGAGGCGCATGCACCGGAACAGGTATAGGGCCTACAAAAATTGATAAAGTAATCGGCATAGCAAAAGCATACACAACAAGAGTAGGAAAAGGACCATTTCCAACAGAACTTGAAAATGATGACGGCAGGTATCTGAGAGAAAAAGGAAAGGAATTTGGGACAACTACAGGAAGACCAAGAAGATGCGGCTGGTTTGATACAGTAATTTTAAACTACGCTGTCAGAATTAACGGAATAAATGAATTTGCTTTAACGAAACTTGATGTTTTATCTGGTTTAGATAAAATTAAAATCTGCACTAAGTACAAGAAGAATGGAGATATAGTTGAAAATCTTCCGACAGATATTTCTGACTGCAAACCAGTTTATGAAGAAATGCCTGGCTGGCAGGACTTTGATAAATCTGTCTCTGAAAAGGGCTATCAAGCACTGCCAAAGGAAGCGAAAGATTATATTGAAAGAATAGAAACACTGACTGGAACAAAAATTAATCTCGTAAGTTATGGACCAGCACGAAGCGATACATTTATAAAGGCATAAGGGCTACTCATTCTTGTTAAGAACCAGCAGAGGAAGCGCCTTTGTTGGTAATTAGTTCACGGGAGGTGAAACTAATGGCTGAAAAGAAAAACTATGTTCTCAGAAAAAGCGGAAAAGATACCGACCACATTTTTACAGGAACTGCTCCACGACAGGCAGCTCTAAAGGCTGCAACAAGGGGCTTCAAGAACATCAAACTAAGGGAAAGAGGCAGAAGACTCAAGAACGGAAAGTACCCTGTACATGTGTTCAATGGATCAGTTAAGAAAGTTCCAGCACCAAGCAATGCTCCTGACTGGCTGCCTGACAAGGTAAGAAAACCAAATGTCAGCAAAAAGGGCATGGAATACCTTAACTCACTTTAAAGTTTACTAAATAATCGGGTGGCGATGCAGCTGCCCGTTTTTATTCTTTTTATAACGCAAGAAGTTTCGGTCCCAAATATTTTAAGATTAAGTAATTTGAAGGTATATGTACTGAACTGAATTTTAAACATCCTAAAATACTATGTCCGAAGAAAACATAAATCAGATTCGTTCCAAGGTCGTAAACTGCGGTTAAAACCAGTCCTGTAACTGCAATGTTTCCAAAGTAGCTGTAAACTAAAGGAGAAAACCACCCTAAAAAAGCAAAGGCTACAATGGCAATCAGTACGTCTTGTGGCGCTTCTTTTGTATAGAAACCCGACAGAACAAAGCAGGATACTCCTACAAAAGAACCTGCAAGTCCTCCATACATAATTGCAGAAATTATGGTTGATAAAGTAACTAATTCAAGTCCTATTGAAAACCGGCTCATTTTTTGAGGAAGCCTAGATAAAGTCCCAACTAAGATAAGCAGGCCTATTTTAGCTACATCATATGGATTAATTTTAGTGAAAAATGCCAGATAAAAAAAACCAATTATAAATATTGAAACTAAAGTTAAATATAAAATTAGTTTCTTTGGAATTTGAATCTGCACTTCTTTTTTCATTTACACACTCTGAGTTTTTCTTTATATTTCTGAAAGTTTAAAAGGAAGGAGTTAAGCCTCCAAACAGGAACAATTGGAACATTTTTTTCAAAGATAATGTTCTCTTCAAGAAAAGTTACTAATATTGGATATATTTCTTTTTTCTTTTTTGAATATTGTTTGAATGCTTCGGCTCTCTTAATCTGGTCATTAACAGCATATTTCAGAGCGGTAGTTTTACCTTTTCTCATTCCCCATTTTTTGCAGTCTATGCATAATATTTCTTCAAATTTTTCTGCAATTACATCTACTTCAAATCTCCTGTCTAGTGTAAACCATACATTTGTTTCAACATTATACTGATGTTTTTCAAATAGACCTGAAACTGTCTGCTCAAATTCCTGCCAGTTTACATCTTCCAAAACTTCTTCAATTTCCGCTCCGGAATTTATTTCTTTTTTTAGTTTTTCGACATCCATAGCTATATTTTATACAAGAACTCTTATATAGTAATCTTTTCAATAAAAGTTACGCTAGCGGGGTGGGGCAGCCAGGAGTGCCCGTCGGGCTCATAACCCGGAGGTCGATGGTTCAAATCCATCCCCCGCTACCAATTGTTCGTTAATAGTTTATTGTAAATAGTTAATGGTAAATGACAATAGAGCATAAGAAATTTTTCTAATTTTTTTCTATTTATCCAACCTGCATTCCTGGTTTAACTTCTTTCTCCGGAGAAATTAAGACGCAGATATTTTCTTTGTCATCGTATGCAGCCAGAAGCATTCCTTCTGATTTTATTCCTGCAATTTTTGCAGGCTTCAGATTTTTTACAACAACAATCATTTTTCCTTCAAGTTCTTCTGTTTTATAATATTCTGCAACTCCTGCAACAATTGTTCTTTCTTCTTCTCCAATATCTACATTAAGCTTGTATATTTTGTCTTTACCTTCTATTTCTTCCGCAGACAGAATTTTACCGGCTCGCAATTCAATTTTCTTGAATTCGTTAAAGTCTATTTGTGTCATTATTCTAAACAGCATATATTGTCTTGATATAAATCAATTGCAGTATCGCCGAGGGCTGCAACCCCTAAGTAGAGCCAGGAAATATCCCCTGTTGAAACTAAGTTGTAAAAACAATATGCTCCAAGTATAAACATTAAGGGTGCATGTTCAAAATGAGGATGCATAAAAGAACCCATGCCTTGCCCTATTTTATAAAAATCAGCTATATCTTTTATATAACCCAATGCAATAATAACTAATAGGATTGTCGGCATGATCCAGACATATGTAACTGGAAGGAATGCCATAATTAAAGTAAAAAGAAGTATCCAAATTCCGCTCCAGATTAAATATCTGTTCTTTTTGGAGAGTCTTTTCATATCTTTGTCTATGATTATATTGTTTATAAAAATAGCGATTATGGGCATTCAAGATTGAGTTTATTGCAGCAGTATTTCAAATCATCATTTTCATTCATGCAGTCGCATAATTCAACAGCCATTGCAAGAGTCCATATACTTTGATTTGAAAGCCTTTCACATGTTTCAGGAGAACCGCATGAAACGGCGCACTTTTCATATAATTCCTGTTTATAACCTTGCTTTGTAATTTTTTCAGGTGCTATAACTGAAGTTAAAAGAAGAAGCAAGAATACAATCATTATAACAAAACAAAGTTTTTCAATTTTTATTTCCCTGAATCCAACAAGTTCTACTTTAGTCATTATTAAGGGAGAATGTCTTCTGGTGTTTCTTCATAACAGCGGTCCTTATATTCGCAGAAGCGACACATCCAGTCCATGTCCTTAAACATTCTGCCTTCAGGGTCCGGTACTTCATCCTCTGTCAGTTTTTCATGAAGTTTTTTGAAACGGTTTATAATTTTTTTAGCTTCTTTTTCATCATATTCAACTGTAAAAACTCTGCTCTGCAGGTCTTTTTTCCCTACATATAATAGAATACCATCTTTAATGCCCATGTAGTGCATATAAAGCTGAAGCTGGATTACATTGTGCGGTTTTGGAGCTTCTATGTAGCCAATATCACTTGTACTTTTAACTTCGACAAGAACTTTTTTATTATTTTTTTTCAATAGGATCAAATTGTCTATTCTGCCTGAAATAATAAAATCTTCAATTTCTTCTTTGAATGGAAACTCACTTTCCAAAAGTTCAACATGCTGGTTTTTTTCGGATTCTAAAACTTCGACAACAAAGTCATGAACTATATTTCCCATTTCAAAAATTCTTAATAAATCTGGTTTGACTTCTTTTGGATGCTTGTATGAGTAGTATATTTTTCTTAAACAGTAACCAATTTGACTTGGATAATATTTACCGATACCTTTCGGTCTCTTTTCTCTTTTCAAATAGTTATCTATCATACTGTTGAAGTCAATCATGTTTTATGAGTTCTTTCAGACCTTCTATATATCTTTTGCTTGTACAGAGAGTTTTTAAATAACAGCAGGCATTATTGTTCTCTATGAAGAAAGTTGTTGGCATAGACGAAGCAGGAAGAGGTGCAGTTCTCGGGCCTTTAGTTATCTGTGGAGCTGTGAGTTTTGAAAACAAGATAAAGAAATTAAAGGACCTTGAAGTTAAGGATTCAAAGGAGCATACTCCTAAAGAAAGACTTGAGCTTCAGCCTAAGATAGAAGAAGTCATTGACGGGTTTGAAATGATACGAATAAGCCCAGAGGAAATTGATGAAAGCAGAAATACAGGAACTAATTTAAATGAACTGGAAGTTAAAAAAATGGCTCAAATTATAAATGAAACTAATCCGGATGTTGCTTATTTAGATGCAGTTGATCCTAATGAAAACAGTTTCAAGGGAAGGCTTAGCAAATATCTTGATGTTGATGTTGAACTCATTGCAGAGCATGGGGCTGATGCAAAATATCCGATTGTAAGCGCTGCATCAATACTTGCAAAAGTGGCCAGAGATGCAGATATTGAGGAGCTAAAAAGAATATATGACACTGATTTAGGCAATGGCTATCCACATGACTCGCTAACACAAACATTTTTAAAGGAATGGCTCCAAGAGAATAAAAAGCTTCCAAAGATAGTTCGGAAGACATGGGCCACTGCTATAAATGCAGTAGGCAAACAAAAACAAAAATCATTGGAAAGTTGGTAAAATGTATGATATAAATTTAAGCATGGAGCAGTATTCAACGCTAGTTCATTCTATATCAGGAATTTTAGTAGGACTTCTTGTAGGGTTTTTGAGTTTAGATCCTTATCAGGTTAGTACTGGTATTTTAGTTTTCATGGCCGTAGTTCTCTATATTGTTTCTGGACAAATTTTCCAGCATATATTTGATACAAGCTCTAAGAAAAACAAGCAGGGCGAGAAGAAATACGATTTAAAATGGTGGCTCGCAAACAGCGCCATGGTTTATTTCGGATTCTGGCTGATTGCCTGGATTTTAATTTACAACGCTTTTTTAATTTAAGTTAAAAATCCTATTGTTTTTTCAGCATTACCAACTGCAGGGCCTATTTCATCCTGCTTCAAAATATTTCCTGTTTTTTTATCAGAAAGCTTGAAATTTTTAATTACTGACGGATATTCATTATAAGTAAGCGTTGTTTTAGGGCCAAATCCAAAAAGTTTTTTTCTGAATTTCCAGAAA
>JAWOEA010000015.1:0-11909 GCA_046483005.1 Candidatus Undinarchaeales archaeon | reverse complement strand
AAAAGAGCCGGACTACATAACTCCGAAATTAATTGAAGACAATCCTGAAATAAAGAAAGTTTATGACAATTATATGTCCAAAGTATGGGAGGCAAAAAACAAACTTCTTGAAAACGGCGCAAAACCTGAACATGCTCAATATTTACTTCCAAATGCAGTCTCAATCAGAATGGTCGAATCCGGAAATTATCTGAATTTATGGCATAAATGGAGATTAAGAACGTGCCTGAATTCCCAGAGAGAAATCTGGAGAGCATCTCTTGAAGAGATTGAGCAGATTTCAGAACATTTTCCAAATTTAACGAAACATGTAGGACCGGAATGTACTTTCAGACATAAAGCAGGAGTGAAGCCTTTCTGCCTTGAAGGTTCAAGAACATGCGGATGGCCTGTTTGGATGTGGGATAAAATTGAACCTGACGCAAGAAAGGTGTGAAAAGTATTAAAACCAGGAATTTCAAAAGGTAAGCCTATGAAAAAGAAGAACATTTTTTTAATAACAATCGATGCAATGCGGTATGACGCCCTGAATAAAGCCAAGTTTCTGAAAAAACTTGGGAAAGAGGGCAAGTCTTTCAGCAACTGTTTTACAGCCGGCTCTTATACTCCTTCATCTTTCTGCGCTCTTTTCGGAGGTATTTTCCCCCTGAAATATGAAACATATCTTCCATTTCCAAAAAAGGCAAAAACGCTTGCAGAGTATCTTAAAGAAAACGGCTATAAAACTATTGGAGTTCCGACAAATCCATTTCTCTCAAAATTTTTCGGTTTTAACAAAGGATTTTCTATTTACAAAGAAATGAAATCGGAAAAGTCAATGAGCAAAACAGCTGAAATTTTGAGCAAAAGCGATTTCCTTTACAAGTACGGAAATAAGATTTATAATTTAATCAGACCTCTGTTTTCCGGCATTGCAAGACCATTCGTTGACGCAGAAGTCGTAGTTGAAAAAGCACTTAATTTGGTAAAGCCGGACGATGAAAATCTTTTCATGTGGCTCCATTTCATGGACACTCACCGGCCTTATGCCCCGCCGAATTCAAGTTTTTCAAATTATCGGGTTTCAAAATTAAATAAGATTCATTTTAAAGGCAAGGACGGAGAGCCGATTTCAGAAAAAGACTTGAAAGATATGAAAAAACTGTACCATGAATGTGTTGAACATGTCGACCAGAAAATTTCAGATTTCTATAATGGACTGCCAAAGAAAGTCAGAGAGAACAGCATTTTTATAATTCTTTCAGACCACGGTGAAGAGTTTATGGAGCATGGAAAAACCGGACACGAGGACCTGCCATATGATGAACTCATGCATGTTCCTTTGATCATTCACGGCGGTCCAAAATTGAAGGCAAAAGAAGATGATTTAGTCAGTACTATTGATATACCAAAAACAATTCTTGATTATTTGGAAATTAAAAATGATTTTGAAGGCACTTCTTTACTTAAAGGAGCAAATGACAAACTTTACTGCCAGCTGAGAAAACCGGAAAGAAATAAGGAATGGATGTGGGAGATGTTCAAGGACAGAAACTATCAGCTCAAACATACTCATACTGTTTACTGCGAAAGAACCAAGAAAAAGAAAACTATAGACTACAACGGGAAGAAATATGTTTTTGACCTTGAAAAAGACCCGCAGGAGCAGAATAATCTTGCCGGAGATAGTCAAAATGCCAGATGATTCAAGGGTAGATAATATTCTCAAAATATTAAATGGAGAATACGAGGCAAAAATTGCCTTAAGATATGATACTGTTTTCCAGCTTTTAGTTGCAACAATTCTTTCAGCAAGGACAACTGACAATCAGGTAAATAAAGTCACACCAGGTCTTTTCAAAAAATTCAAAACTCCGGAAGATTTTGTTGAAGCTGATTTATCTGAGATAGAAAAAGAAATTGATACAATTGGTTTATACAAAAGCAAGGCAAAATATCTCAAAAAGACAGCCAAGAAAATTATTGAAGATTTTGACGGCGAAGTTCCGGATACAATGGGGGACTTAACTAAACTCCACGGCGTTGCAAGAAAAACAGCTAATGTAGTTTTAACTTCCGGTTTCGACAAAAAGGAAGGAATAGTTGTTGACACTCATGTCAGAAGACTCTCAAAACGATTAGGATTTACTGAAAATAAAAAACCTGAAAAAATTGAGCAGGATTTAATGGAGATTATCCCAAAGAAAAGATGGGGAAAGTTCTCATTACAATTGATAAAACATGGAAGAAAGGTATGTAAAGCAAGAAAACCTTTATGTTTTAAATGTCCAATAAAGGACTATTGTCCATACGAACCAAAGACAAAAAAATCGGAGGTTGAAAAATGAAATTAAAAGTAAAATTAGAAAGAGAAGGATGTATAATGTGCCAGGCATGCGTCATGGCTGCGCCGGACGACTTTGAAATGGCTGACGACGGCAAGTCATCTCTAAAAGGAGCAAACGAGAATGCAGGAATTATGGAGAAAGTAATTGAAGATGCAGACGAAGACAGAAAGTCAAAACTCAAGCAGGCAGAATCAGGATGTCCTGTAGACATCATAACTGTCGAAGAAGTAGAATAATTCATGGCAAAATCAAAGAATACAAAGCGGAAGTATGTAATCCAAAAACACGATGCCACCAACCTGCACTACGACCTTCGTTTAGAAGACGAAGGAGTTCTGAAAAGCTGGGCCGTTCCAAAAAAGCCGAGCAAGGATCCGAATACAAAAAGACTTGCAGTTCAGGTAGATGACCATAAATTAGATTATGCTGATTTTGAAGGCGAAATACCGGAAGGACAATACGGCTCCGGAACAGTCGAAATCTGGGATTCCGGAACTTATGAACTTCTTGAAAAATCTAAAAATAAATACATTATTGACATCCACGGCAAGAAATTAAAGGGAACCTATAATTTAATAAGGACAAAATTCAAAGGAAAAAAGAAGAACTGGCTGTTCTTTAAAAAGAAAGAAAAAGATGATTAAAAAATACGAAGCAGAAGTAAAACTGAATGAGAAAGAAACTCATGATGTCCATACTATCAGGTTTGAACTTGACGATCCTGATTTTTCTTTCAAAGCAGGACAATACATGGTTATTGACCTTTTAGATATTAATGAAAATGTAATCAGGAGCAGAGCATATTCAATAGCTTCTCCTCCTTACAAGAAAAACGAAATCAAGTTCTGCGTCAAAAGAATTGAAGGCGGACTCATGTCAAACTATCTCTGCGACCTTTCAAAAGGAGATATTGTCCGGATGAAAGGACCTATTGGTTCTATGGTTCTTCCTGACGATATAACGGATGATATACTTTTAATTGGCGCCGGCACAGGAGTCGCTCCTTACAGAAGTATGATTTATAAGCTATTAAAGGAAGACAGATGCAATGCTCAAAAAATTTGGCTTTTCTTCGGAGAAAGAACTCAGGAAGATTTATTTTACAAAGATGAATTTGAAGAATTGGAGAAAAAATGCACTAATTTCAAATTTGTTCCAGTCCTCAGCAGAGAAAGCTGGGAAGGCGATGAAGGGCATGTTCAGGATGCAATTCCAAAGTATATAAAAAATGCTGAAGGAAAAACTGCATTTGTTTGCGGACTGCAGCATATGGTCTATGATGTATCAGAACTTCTTCTAAACATGGGCTTTCCAGAAGATAAAATCAAAAGAGAAAAGTATTAGTCAATTATTTCTGTTTATTTTTTGGAAGAAGAACAGAATTTATTACTCCTTCCTGCCCTGGCCTGTTTGTAACTTTTGCCAGACCTTTTTTGGTTTCAATAACTGCTCCTTTGGTTATTGTATTTCTTCTAACAAAGTGAGAGTTTGCAGGATTCTCTTTAACTTCTACTATTTCGCTTTTTTCGCTCTTTCCTGTTTTTGGATTAAGAACATTAGCTTCTTTAATGTTAATTGCTCTGAGTTTTTCATTTCCTCCAAAAGTTTTTACTTTTTTAACCTTTTTTTCGCCCGGTCTGACTTCAATTAGTTCTGAGCCGAGCTCGTAGGCTCTTTTCTTTCTTGATACTCTTTTTCTGCCTCCGGTCTTTTTTCTTTTGGATTGTGCGTGTGAAATTGCCATAGCATTCTAAACTGGCATTTTATCTTTAAATAGTTTTTGAGACTGCTCTTATTGAATTTTTAGCAAAACAACGATAAATATAAATACGTCCGTCCAAAAGTTATGTTGAGAATGAGTAAACAAAGACCATTTGACACATTGAACAGTTCGCTAGGAAATGGAGTAATTCTTCGACTAAAAGACGGCGAGGAAATCAGAGGCACTTTGAAAACTTTTGATGTTCACATGAATGTAGTCCTGGATGACGCTGAAGAAGTAAGTGAAAGCAGCACGAAACGGTTTGGCACGATTGTTGTCAGAGGCGACAACATAATTTTTGTTTCACCGGGCAGCGGAAAGGATTAAGAAGATTTATAAACCACTTTTACTAGAGTATAGGTACTTCGAGTATTAAAATGAGTAAAGGAACACCAAGTTTTGGAAAACACAACAAAGGAAGCCCGCATATCAGATGCAGGAGATGCGGAAAGAGAGCATTCCATAAAAGAAAAAAGGTATGCGCCAGCTGTGGCTACGGCAAAAGCTCGAAGATGAGACGTTTTAACTGGCAGAAATAATTTTTTATAGTAGTTCTTTCAAAGTAGAGCAGTACAAATTGTTTAATCAGCGGGCTCGTAGCTCAGTCTGGGAGAGTGACTGGCTCTTAACCAGTAGGTCGCGGGTTCAAATCCCGTCGGGCCCTCTACAGATTTTTTAATTTGTTAGCTGTGCAATTGGTTATCTGTCCTGAAAAATCTGGTAACACAAAGAGTAGGCTGCACAAATAGTAGGCAGTACATATGCACAGAGCTCTTAACCACTAATCCAGCCTACTATTTGTGTGCACAACAATACAATTTGTTCGCATTATCTCTTGAATAAACCTAATCTTTGTGAACAGGTCCTACGTTCCGTGCTAGGTTCTTTCACTTAAACAAAAACATAAACAAAAATCTCAGCTTCCAGAATATAAAAAAGTTGAAAGTAGGCTCCAAAATAATTTCTCTGGCTCTTTTTTTCATACTTCTTCCTAAAGCAAAACCGACAGGTATTCCTGCGCCCCATTTAGTCAGGCCCATCAGAACGCCGAGCATCGGCCAGCCGAAGTCTCCAAAGTATTCAATTATTTCTGGACCTAAAAATGCTCCAAGGGCAACCATCGGAACAAGAGTAATGAATGCAATTACAACAATCATGAAATCTCTCCGGATAATGAAATGAGCCAGCCCAACCCCAATAAAACCTGCGAAAAGAACCGGAAGGAAGCCTAAATGAACGGACGCCAGTGCAATTAACAGAGATGAAAGAGATGTTCCCGGAACAAAGTAAAACAAAAGCTCCACGACTAAAAGAAGAACAACTAACATTGCCAGTATGGCTATAAAACTAGAGCTTATTGACGGCAGGAAACTTTCAAATATGGGCATTTCTTCTTATTATATAATGTATAATTATTAATATAAATTTATCTTATGCTTTTACAATGACTCTAAATGAGCTGAAAGCCGAACTCAAGAAGAAGACGGACAAAAATCCGGAGAAATATTATCCAGTAAATACTCTGAAAGAGCTTGGTTTTCACAGAGAGAAATGCGAAAACTGCGGAACTTATTTCTGGACAACTTTAGATACGAAACTCTGCGGAGAAGCAGAGTGCATCGGCGGGTACAAATTCATCGGCGACTCTCCCACAAAGAAGAAGATGGACTTCATCAAAACCTGGAAGGAGTTCAAAAAGACTTTCAAAAATTTAGGGTATACGCCAATTAAAAGATATCCAGTGGTTGCAAGATGGCGTCCGGACGTCTACTGGACGAATGCATCCATTTACGATTTTCAGCCTCATGTGGTTTCCGGAGAAGTTGAACCGCCGGCAAATCCATTAGTTGTACCGCAGGCCTGCGTCCGGTTTAATGATATTGACAATGTCGGAATTACAGGAAGGCACTATACTTCTTTCGTAATGATTGGACAGCATGCATTTGAAACTCCTGAAAAATATAATCCTGAAAAATACCTTTCAGATATCTATGTCTGGCTCAATAAAGGAATGGGTTTGAAGAAAGATGAAATCAAATTCCACGAGGACCAGTGGGGGGGCGGAGGAAATCTTGGGGTTTCAATGGAGTTCTTTTCAAGAGGATTAGAAATTGGAAATCAGGTTTACATGACTTATCAAATTACAAACTCCGGATATAAAGAGCTGGATTTAAAAGTTCTTGACATGGGAATGGGACAGGAAAGACCCGCCTGGCTCTCCTACGGAACTGAAACCAGCTACGAGGCAAACTTTCCTACAGTCGTTAAAAAGCTCTACAAACTGACCGGAATAAAACCAAATCAGGATATTCTGAGAAACTTCCTTCCTTACTCCGGCTTGTTTGACATGGAAGAAATTGATGATGTTGACAAACTCTGGAGAAAAGTCGCCAAGAAAATTGGTTTGTCTGCAAAGGAATTAAAGAAAGAAATTCTGCCTTTATCCGCTCTATATTCAATTGGAGACCATACAAGGACTCTCCTTCTTGCGGTTGCAGACGGAGCAATCCCTTCAAATGTAGGCGGATGCTATAATCTAAGAGTAATTCTGAGAAGAGTTTTCGGCTTTTTGGACAAATATAACTGGGACATTGATTTAAACAAAATTCTTGAAACTCATGCGAAGTATTTGAAGCCCCAGTATCCTGAGCTTTTGGAAGCGGTTGAACATATCCAGCCGATTCTTGAAATTGAAAGAAAAAGATATCAGAGCACGGCCGACAAATCAAAGAGAATAATTAAAAAAGTTATCAAGGAAGGAATCAGCGAAAAGAAGCTGGTTGAACTCTACGATTCTCAGGGAATTCCTCCGGAGATGATTCAAAAAGAAGCTAAAAAGGAAGGGATTGAAATTAATATTCCGGAGAATTTCTATGCAAAAGTCGCTGAAAGGCATCCTGACACTGCAGAAAAGGAAAGAGGGGCAAAAGAATATAATTTGAAAGATGTCGAAAAAACGGACCTACTTTATCATCAGGATGCAAAACTGTTTGATTTTTCTGCAAAAGTTCTGAAAGTGATTGACAAGAACAAAGTAATTCTGGACAGGACCGCCTTCTACCCGACAAGCGGAGGTCAGGCAAACGACACCGGAAAAATAAACGGCGCGGAAGTAGTTGATGTTGAAAAACAGGGCGGGATTGTAATTCATACAGTTAAAGGAAAACTGAAAGAAGGGCAGGAAGTTCAGGGAAAGATTGACAAAAAGAGAAGACTGAAAATTACAAAACTACACGATGCAGCCCACATAATCGGCGGGGCTGCAAGGAAAGTCCTCGGACCGCATGTATGGCAGGCCGGCTCCGAAATTAAGGAAAACAAAGGCAGGCTGGATATAACTCATTACGACAGTCTGAGCCAGGCGGAAATTGAGGAAATTGAAACAACTGCAAACAAGTTGATTAAGAAAAGCAGAGAAATTAAAAAAGAAATTCTCCCTAAAAAAGAAGCTGAAAAGAAATACGGTTTTGTTCTTTATCAGGGAGGAGCAATACCCGGCAAAGAACTCAGAGTAATCAAGATACCGGGCTTTGATGTTCAGGCGTGCGGAGGAACCCATTTAGATTCAGCTGAAGAAGTTGAAGGAGTTAAAATTCTAAAAGCTGAAAGAATTTCCGACGGCGTAGTTCGATTAGTTTTCATTGCTGGAAAAAATCTTCTTGAAAAGAGGGAAAAGAAAAAAGATAAGCTCCTTTCTGAAGTTGAAAAGGCAGTTTCAGATTATAATTTGAACTTGAAGAAGGAAGACATGTACGAAGCTTCTGAAATATTTTCCGTCCAGCCGAAACAGCTTAAGAACACTCTTGAAAGATTCATCAAGGAGGCAAATGAATTTGGAAAACCCGGGCTGCCTGAAAATACTAATTTAATCAAGTTCAGCAGAAAACTTTTCAATGAGTGGAAAAAACTGAAGAAAGAAGCTGAGGAAGAAAAGGCGGAAAAACTGAAAAATTTAAAGGAGAAGATGCTTGAAGATGAAGTGAAAGTAGATTCAATTTCTCTAATTGTTGAAAAAACCAAAGATTTCGGTCTTGGAATGAAGACAGGAATGAATTTAATTTCGGAAAATCCTAAATCTCTTATTATAATATATAATAGTAAAAGAACTGCCTGTCTGGCAGGAGAAAAGACTGGAAAGAATGCAAAAGAAGCCCTTAAATTAATTCTGAATGAAAAACAGGCAGGAGGAAGCCCAAAAAGGGCGGTTTCAGGAAAACAATTGAAACTGGATAAAAAAGAAGTAATTGAGAAGCTGAAAGCCCTCTGAGATAACCTTTAAATATATACATTAATTATACTGAAACCATGATGATTAGAAAAAAGGCGTTAATTCTGGCAGGAGTTTTTTTATTTGTATTAGTTGTTAGTGCTGGAGCAGGATATGCAGAATGGAGAGATTGGTCAGATAACTTTGGTGGAAGTGTTACAATATCCGATATAAATTGTCCAAACGAAACTAGCTGTCATGCTACAAAACACTTAAAAATTGGATTCACTATGGATGGAGGAATTACTTGGCAGAACACAGACGCATTTTCTTCTAGTTCTTTACGCGAAATTGACTGTTTGGATCCCGATACATGCTGGGTAGGTAATTATAATCACGGAAAGGTTTATAGAACGACTGACGGCGAAACTTATACCTATCTTGCTGATCTTGGCGACGATATTACGGGAATTTCGGCTGCCGATTCTTCAAAGGTGTGGGTATCATCCCACATAGGCAGTGGTTATTACCGTATTTATCATACGCCCAATGGAGAGGACCAATGGCAAGATCAGTATAGATCGGCTGATTCTTCCCTACTAGATATAATGTGCTATCCAAATCAAGATAATCCTGATCATACCTGCATAGCGGTTGGCACAAATGGTTCAACGCATCGAGGAGTAATTGTTAGGACTGAAAACGGAGGGGACAGTTGGAGCGTTTCTACTTCAGATGTATGGCCTATGTTAATCTCCGTAACCTGTCCTTCTAACTCAGTTTGTTATGCAGTGGGAAAGGCTTATGGTTCTGAAGTTGTAAGTAAAGTTTTAAAAAGTACGGACGGAGGAATAACCTGGAGTTATTATGATTTTCCGGGCAGTACTTATGATACTACTGCATTTTATGATATCTCCTGTCCAACTACTGAAATATGTAGGGTTGTAGGAGAAGACGGTCTAATTTTAAAGACGGAAGACGGAGGACCTAGTTGGAGTAAAGAAATAACTCCGACTTCTGTTAATCTAGTAAGTATTTCTTGTGCAAATTGGTACAACTGCTTAGCAGGGGGTATTTCTGGAACACTATTAAAATACAACGACACCACACCACCAATCCTTGAAAACATGCATACTAATCCTGTTTCTCCCGATGACACTCAGGAAATAGATTTTATAATAGAAGCGTCCGATACAGAATCCGGTGTAAGCCTGATTGAAGCAAGTATCATCTCAAAATATGGTGATCCTTCTTTCACTGTCGATTTGGGCTCCTGTTCTTCTTCACCCTGTACATTAACATCCAGCGCTTTAGATTCGGGAGATTATACCTGGGAAGCAACAGTTACAGATAATGCAGGGAATATAAACTCTTTAACTGATTCTTTCGGTGTTTCAGATGTTACTTCGCCTGAAGTTTCAGTAAATCACTTTCCAAAAACAATTCAATACGGCGACAGCGTAGAATTTTCTGCAAATGCCTCCGACCCCGGGGGTTTAGGTTCTGTTGAGATTTATGTAGATTATCCATATCCACCAGCGTGCAAAGGAGTAGATGTCTGCAGTATAACTACTGCGGAGGAATTTTTTAATTGTATGAGATCTGATTATATTATAGGTGGCTGGGAGTCAAATTATTCCTGCAGTCCTGTGGCTGGTAGTGAGGACGAATATGCAATAATCTACTGCAATGAAACCTTCAGCGGTTTTGAAATGGGTCAGCATGATTACTGTGCTGTTGCAATAGATAAAGGCATAGGAGATACCTCCAATATAGGTTTTACCGGAGAAAAACTTTTTGATGTGATAGATTCAATCCTCCCGACAATAACTTCTTTATCAATTAGTCCTGAAACACCAAACTCTTCATCCACTATAACTTTTACAGCAGAAGTAGAAGATAATGCAGATGTTGATTACTGTGAATTTTATCTTGATACAGTAGGCGGGTCTCCAAACGGCACTGCATTTGCTTCTTCTGCGCCTGGTGGTTCCTTTTTCTGCAATTATGAGCATTCATCTGCATTAGGAGCAGGTCCTCACGAGTTCTATGTAAAGGCATTTGATGTCAATGGAAATGTAAATACAAGCGATTTATATTCATTTAATGTTGAAGATGTAACTTCACCTGAAATAATTGATTTGTATTATTATCCGTCAATTCCAACAATTGAAAGCGCAATCGATTTTACAGCAGAAGCATCAGATGACTATGATTTAGGCAGTGTCTCATTATATATTGACGGCATATTGAAAAACAATTGTATTGTTTCAGGAGAGTCAGACAGCTGTACCTTTTCAGTACGTTCTTTGTCAATGGGAAATCACAATTACTATGCTGTAGCAGAAGATTCAGCAGGCAATTCAGTCCAGTCGGAAACAAAATCAATTTATGTAGGCGGAGGCGCAGATGTTTCAATTGACAGCATTTCGCCGGCTGAAGCATTTGTCGGAGAAACTGTTTCTTTCTCAGGTTTGGCATCACTTTCTACTGGCTTAAATACAGAAGAAATAACCAATGTTTTCTGGATTTCAAACAAGAATGGGCTTTTAAACAACTCAACAACATTTGAAACAAGCGAACTAGACGCAGGAACCCATACAATCACATTCGGGGCAGAAACCAATTACACAGTAACAAATACTACCAGCCAGGAAATAACGGTTTCAGCAACAGATTTAACCGCATCAGTTGATTCTATTAATCCTCAATTCACTGCAGAAGAAAATCAAATAAAATTCAATGGAACCGGTTTTGCAGCGGAGGTTCTCAGACTGAATGCATATGAATGGAGAAGCAATATTAGCGGTTTGCTTACTTTGGAAGAGTTTTCACCTAGAACATCTCCAATTTCAACTCCCTATTCGATTTCTTCTCTTCCAGTCGGCAATCATACTATAACTCTGAAAGTCCGAGATGAATTCGGCCAATGGTCTGATCCGGCGGAAAGCTGGGTTGTTGTGGCTGAACCGCCGACAGCAGAAAGCATTGATTTCAGCACTTCACGAGTTTCATTCGGTTCAGAAGTTACATTTACCGGAAGCGGTTCAACTGCAATGCCTTCCAAAATAGATATTGTTGAATATGAATGGGCAAGTTCAATAGACGGCTTTTTGGGAAAATCAGAATCTCCTGAATTCAATACAAAGAAATTAAGCATTGGTAAACATAATATCAGCTTAAAAGTAAAAGATTCATACGGCGGCTGGTCCGAACCATTAACAAGAGAATTATCTATTGTTTTACCAAGAAGCATAGGCGAACCAACTCAGGCAGCCCCTCTTTTCATAACTCCGGGAAAACTTACAAGAGCTTATGACACTCCTCCCAACTTTGAAAACGCTCGTTGCTTAATTGAACACGACGGAGAAAACGACTTCTGCGAAGTTTACATGGAGTCCGAACCGGTTGAAACATGCGTAGTAGAAGCATACAATAAACCGGTTGTCAATTTCAACCTGCCGGAAGACGGCTTCTACTGGTATAAAATCGGAAGCAATATAGATTATATGCCTGTATCAAAAGTAGGAGACACTTCTTTAAGTTTAACCACTCCTTCAGTTTCAGGAGATATTCTCGATTTCGGAGAACTTCAGAATGCAGACTTTGGAAT
>JAWOEA010000021.1:0-29987 GCA_046483005.1 Candidatus Undinarchaeales archaeon | reverse complement strand
CTTCTTTTTCCTTTTTCTCTTCTTTTTCCTTTGGCGCTACCTTTTCTTTTTCTTCTTTTGTTTCTTCTTTGCTTTCTTTCTTTTCCTCATTTTCTTTTTTGTCTTTACTTTTTTCTTTTTTAGGTTCTTTGTCCTCAATCTGAGAACGATATTCTTTTAAAAGGTCAACCAGTCTCTCAAAAAGTTCTTTTTCAACAGAAGTCATTTCTTTTAAATCCGGCTTTTCATTTGACCTTACAGCTCTTAATGCCTGATAGAATGTTTTCTTTTCTCTTCTGCTTTGAATGTCTTCAAAAATTACCTTCGCATTTCTCAATTCGTTGTAAGCCATGCCGTCTTTTTCCTTCTGCTCAAGATAATTCTGGACGCTGGTATAGAAAGTGTCCTCTAAATTCACAAGTTTCTCCCCCTGCTTTTCTTTTCTCTGTATTTCCCTTAATGTTTCATAAGTTATGACTTCAGTCATGCCGTTCTCCGCCATTATTTACTCTCTTTTCCTTTATTATCTTTTTTGTTCTTATCCTTCTTTTTCTTACTTTTCTTTCTCTTCTTTTTGCGCCTTCTCCTGGCATCCTTTACTTTTGAAAGAGTATAAGTTACTGGGTTGTGTATTTTTTTGCAGAAGTCATCCGGAGTGCAAATTCCAAAGGCAGTATAGTAGCCGGGATGCCTGCAGTTAGGAGCCATTTGGGGCTTTGACCTTGAATACTGATTATTGATTGTTGTTTGGATTAATGTTTCTCTTAAAGGAGGATCGTTTTTCTGGTTCCAGGAAAGGAGAAGTTTTTCAACGTCTTCTTTTTTCCAGCCGATATGATGCAGATAAGTTATTAAAATGAATATACTTCTCTTCCTTCCGTCTTTCAATCCTTCAAGAATATTTCGGATACACGGCGGAAAGAAACCTTTTTTAATTGCTCTGGCAGGAAGCTTCATATCTCCGATATTGGTTTTTTTAGGCGAGGGTTTCTTAGATGCATAATAAAGAGTTCTGTCTAGAAGATTAAATGCCTCGTTCTCTTTTGCATCTGTTTTTAGAAATGTTGTAGTTACTTTGACATTTTCCGGTTTTGCCGTTTCTTTGTCAAAATTTTCCAGTTGTTTTTTTGTAATTGGAATGCTGGCAAGCCATGTTTTTCTATGCAGGCAGTAGGGAAGCCTGAATAAATGTCTGCTCGTAATTAGAGCGCTGTCCAGAGTTAGAACTTTTTTAGGGTCCTCTTGGAATCGTTTTTTCATGTCCTCGTAGGTAAATTCTCTTAAAAAATTGATTATCTCTTTTGGGAAATCAGGATATTTTTTACTGATATCTCCAACACCTACTATTTTTTGAGGAAATGCCTCAAAAGGTATACTTAGATGGAAGCCCCTATTGCCTGAAAATTTTATTCCATAGTTTGAAATTCCGAAATGTTCAAAAGCATCAATTAAAGAAAGAGCTGCCTCCTGCGCATAACTTAAAGGACGGTAGCAGTCGATATCAATGATTAAATCCCAGCCGGTCCTTAAAGAATCCATTTTTTCTGAGCGCATGCCGGTTTTTAATGAGAGAGGATTTCTCCATCTTTCAACAGAGCCGTGCAGACTGACTGCACCCTGCTTGACCATCTGCTCAACATCTTTCTGATAAAAAACAGCTCCGGGTCTCTTTCCGAAATTTCCGTCTGACAGAACTGGAGCTACTTCTCTTCCTTCTGCTATTTCAAAAATAGCTTTTTGAATTTCCGGTCTGGAATAGTACTCCAGAATATCTTTCTGTTCCATTCTCCCGAATAATAAGAGAACTAGGTTGGATTTATAGTTTTAGGGACCTTTACTTTAGATTAAATCTTCTTGAACCTTTTCTTTAAATCCTTCAGGACATGAGGCAGAGTCGTATACTCCATTTCCTGTTCACTAAGTCTATGAGGTTCAAACGGTCCGTGTCTTCGCATATAGTCTGCAACTTCCAGTGCTTTCTCTCTTGCTCTGTCAAATGCAACATCTGCAAAGAGGTCTTTTGGACCTACTAAAGTTCCGTCAGATATTGTAAATCCAAGAGCCATCAATCTCGGGGGCCCGTCAAATCTGCTTGGGACTGCATCCAGTTCAGAAACAGGCATTATTGGTCCTCTATGGCTTCCTCTCATCCATCCTGCTGCCAGATGCGGGAATGCAAAAGGCTCAATAAGCTCTCCGACTGCAGGGAAACCTGACTGTCCTCTTACAACAGCAACAGGGTCGTCTTTTCCTACATATTTTCCTGCAATTTTTGAAAGCTTTTCTGTTGAAACTGCTCCTGCAATTTCATTGTCTGACCTTCTGTAAACTCTTTTTATTAAGTATCTTGAAGTTGTCCCGATTAATGCCAGAAGTGAAGGGTTTTCCTCAGGAGTCTTAATCTTTATTTTTCTTTTTTCTTTTATATCGTGGACTTCAAATTCAAATCCTTTTCTCATGCTTGGGTCGATTACAAGCCCTGCAGTTGAAAAAGGATCTGCAAATATTTTGTAGAACGGAAGGCTGAAAGCGCCTGGATCCGTTTTATCTGCAGCAAACACTACGACAGGTTCCGCAGGCCTCTCTTCGAATTCCATTTCTGCTACGCCTGGACCCATTCCTTTTACATTTCCTGAGAATGAGCTTTTCAAAAGGTCCTGTCCTGCTCCGTAAAGTCCTGCGTCTTTTGCAGCAAGGGCTGCATCGTTGAACGAATCCCATGCAAGTGTATGTATTTTCTTTGAGTTCGTTCCCTGATTATGAGTCATAATCAATTCGATGTCGTCTCCGCATCGAGTTATATAGAAGTCGTTTATGAGCTCCTCTTCAAGAGCATTTTCTAATCTTTTTTCGCAGACTTCAATTAACTCCGGCGGGGCTTCAACGTGTCCCGGTGTGGAGCCAACGTCTGCTTTTATTACTGAAAGTGTAACTTTTTCTGCCATTATTAATACCTCCAAAGGATTATTGGAATTAGTTGTATTTAAATGTGTGGTAAATAATTGAAAACTAACTAAAAATTGAAAAATGCCTGTCCGTTTTATCCAGATATTCTTCTTCTAAAAAGTCTAAAAAGATGTGCGAAAGCAAGCCGATTGAAATTAACAGGAAGGGCTGATAAAATAAGCCGACTGCAAACAGAATTATCGGCAGTTCAATCATATGAAAAATTGGATAAAATTTACTTCCGTCTTTTAACTGCTTGAAAAAAGTATATGCTTCCTTTATGTTTAGATTTTTGTTTTCATTTAGATGAATCAAAACATGGTCGGAATCTGCCAAAACTCCGGCGGCGAAGATGAGCCAGACATGCCATCCGAAAAAAGGGTAGAAGACTGCCGATACTAAGATTGAAACCAATATATGGTATTTTGGGAGCATTTTTCTTTTGGGTAGTAGGTAGAGAGTAGAAAGTGGAAGGTTATAGGTTTTTCGATATGAAGGAAATTATATAAATAATAATCAATTAATCTGTTTCTGGAAGAATGGACTGGGGAATTGAAAACAGATTAAACAGAATATTTGACAAGAAGTCAGGCAATGCTTTAATGCTTGCCATAGACCACGGATACTTTTTAGGACCGACTTCCGGTTTAGAAAAGCCATATGAAGCAGTCAAAGAATTAATTCCGCACGCGGATTGCTTGATGCTTACCAGAGGAGCTCTCAGAAACTGCGTTCCAAATGACTTGGACAAACCGATTGTTCTTAGAGTTTCCGGAGGAACGAGTATTGTAGGACCTGAATTACTGCATGAAGGAACTACTGTTTCAATGGAGGAAGCAATTAGATTGAATGCATCCGGAGTTGCCTACTCAGTTATGGTAGGAGCAGATTTTGAAAGAGATACTATTCTTGATCTAGGAAGATGGGTTGATGCAGGCAACAGATATGGAATGCCTGTCCTCTCAGTTACAGCTGTCGGAAAGAACATGGAGAAGGACGCCAGATATCTGGCTCTCGCAACAAGGCTTTCAGCTGAGACCGGAGCTCATTTTGTTAAAACTTACTACTGCGACAATTTTGAAAAAGTCACTGAAACTGCAACTGTTCCTGTAGTTATTGCAGGCGGTAAAAAGAAACCGGAAAAGGAAGCTCTTGAAATGGCTTATAATGCTATTTCAAAAGGAGCAAGAGGAGTTGACATGGGCCGGAATATATTCCAGTCAGAGAATCCGGTTGCAATGATTAAAGCAGTTAAATCTATTGTTCATAAGGGAATAGATGCAGAGCAGGCGTATAATTTGTATAAGAGCGAAGCAGAATAACTACTTCAAATGCTTCAGCTTGTCCGCATGAACTAAATGATTTTTATTATGCTCGTAGAAATGTTTTAGAAGCAGTCGTCCGGCCTGTTCGGCGCCGTATTCTTTCCAGAATTTTTCAATTTCAGCTATATGGTGCCTGTTTCCCGGCTTTTCAACAAACCTGACTAATTCTTCTAAATCAGTATCAGTGAGAGGTTTCAATTCGAGGGCATACTTATCGTTTAATTTTGCATGTTTTTCAATTGATTTTCTTAATTCTGAAACATGATTCTTTACATCTGCATGTTTTGGGACTACTCTGATTAAAGTGGACAAAATCTCTTCAAAAAAATTGTTTATTTCTTTGTGATTTGCCATACTTTTAATTAGAGAAAATACTATTTAACTTAAACGCAAATGTTTTTACATGGAAATAAAATATGTTGCCTTTGACTCATTAGGAGTAAAATCAAGCTGCGTCTTCGTTGAAACGGAAGACATTAAAATTTGCATAGACCCCGGAGTTGCCATTGAAACCGGCTCTTTCCCCCTGCCTGAAGAAGTAAGAGAAGAAAAAGTTGCTGAATATAAAGAGAAAATTGCAGAAGCCTGTAAAAAAGCAGATATAATTATAATTTCTCACTATCATTACGACCACCACTTGGTTATTCCGGAATGGTATGAAGGAAAAACTCTCTTAGTTAAAGACCCTGAAAATAAGATAAATAAGAGCCAGAGAAAAAGGTCAAGCAAACTTTTAGATAAAATAAATGCGAAAGAGATTAAGATTGCAGATTCAGAGAAATTCAAATTTGGGAAGACTGAAATAAAATTCTCCAAGCCGCTGGCTCACGGTTTGAAAGGAACAAAACTAGGGTATGTTTTAATGACTAAAATTTCAGAAGGAGAATATAAAATGTTGCATACCTCTGATTTAGACGGTCCTTCTGAAGAAGAACATGCAGACATTATAATAAAAGAAAATCCGAGCCTTTTAATTCTGGACGGAGCTCCTACCTACCTGCTCGGCTTTATTCATTCCTATTATAATTTATGCAGAGCAGTCCTGAATTTAAGAAGGATAATCAGAGAAAGTGATATTGAAAAAATCATCCTGGACCATCATGCTTTAAGAGACTATAGATACAAAGATTTCTATTATCTGGCATTTCAGGAGGCTGAAAAGCAGGGAGTTGAACTTCAATCCGCTGCCGAAGAAATCGGTCTTGAACCGGCGGTGATTGAAGGATACAAAAAATACGGCTCAACGAAATGGAAGAACTGGAGAAAATTGACTGAAGAAAAAATGAAAAAAATTCTGAAAAATGCCAAAGAAAATGATCTGCTGGACAGTAGAACAATTAAATTTGCTGAATCCGAACTTGGAAAACTTGATTAATTAAGGGACGTCTATATAAGGAACGCATTCGCATTCATCGTTGCATTTTTCAGTTAAACTGCAGTCGGATTTTGATTCGCACTGTTCGCCCGGTTCAAGCTCGCCGTTTCCGCACTCATAACCAGTGTCTTCTTCCTGAACAATTCTGCATCCGTCTTCATCGCATTCAATGCATCCGCTGACTAAAATTACTGAAATTAGGAGAACTGAAGCCAGAATTGATATGTATTTTGAATTCATCATAAATTTCTATTGAAATTAATCATTTAAATCTCTTATTGAGTATAAGTTTAACAAAAATCTATTAAATAGAAAGACTTATCCGAAGGTATGAAAGCAGCAGTTTACTACAACAACTCAGATGTAAGAACAGAAGAAGTTGATAAGCCTGAAATTGAAGAAGGAGAAATACTTGTTAAAATCATGGCATCCGGCATCTGCGGGTCAGATGTAATGGAGTGGTATAGAATTAAAAAAGCTCCTCTTGTTCTGGGACATGAAATTTCAGGAGTTGTTGAAGAAAGTAAAAATGAGAATTTTAAACCAGGCGATAGAGTCATGTCTACTCATCATGTTCCATGCTACAAATGTAAATACTGCGAGTCGGGGCATGAAACTGTCTGCGATTCATTAAGAAATACTAAATTTTATCCGGGAGGTTTTGCAGAATTTGTCAGAATTCCAAAAATTAATGTGAAGCACGGAACCTTGAAGCTGCCGGAGGAAGTTTCTTTTGAAGAAGGAACATTTCTTGAACCCCTCGGCTGCGTTGTCAGAGGCCAGAGAATTGCAGGCATATCAAAAGGGAAGAAAATATTAATTTTAGGCTCAGGAATTTCCGGGCTTCTTCATATTCAGCTGGCAAAATATTTAGGAGCTGAAAAAATTACTGCAACCGATATTTCAGATTACAGATTAAAGAAAGCAGAAAAATTAGGAGCAGATGAAGTTTACAAAGCAGATGAACTTCCTTCTGATTTAAAAGCGGACAGAGTTATCGTATGTACTGGTGCAATGCCCGCCATTGAACAGGCATTTAAATCAGTTGACAGAGGCGGAACTATTCTTTTCTTTGCCCCGACAAAACCGGATGTTAAAGTTGGAATGCCTCTCTGGTATTTATGGAAGGACTGCGTAACTTTAACTACTACTTATGCAGCTGCAAGAGGAGACCTCCTTGAAGCATTTAATTTGATTAAAAATAAGAAAATAAACATTGAGAGTATGATTACTCACCGGCTGCCTTTAGAAGAAGCTCAAAAAGGTTTTGAACTTGTCGCAGAAGCAGATGATTCTGTTAAAGTCATAATTGAACCGGATAAATAGAACTATTTTTTCAGAATTAAGCCGAAACCAAAAGAGTCATGTCCTTCTTTATAACGTTTTTTAGCTTCACTTCCCAATTTAATAGAATCTTTTCTCTTTAAAATAAAGTCTGTTGATTGTTCAACTTTAAAACCGGATTTTTTAAAAAAAGATTCGGCTTCTTTCAGGCTTTCAAAAGCATTTTCTCTTACTTCTTCTGAAAGTACAGTTACTTTTTTAACCAGCTCGCCTTCTTGTTCTAAAGCATCTTCCTCCAGCTCATTCTTCTTAAAAAGCAAAGGAGTCTTTTTGCTGTGAAGGAACAAAATCATTCTTCCGTTCTTTTTCAATATTCTTTTTAATTCAGCTGCGGCTTTTTTCTTATCAACATACGAAAAAACAAAACCGCAAAGAATTAAATCTATACTTTTTTCTTTTAGAGGTATTCCAGTTACAGTTCCTTTGATTCTTTTAAATGGGTATCTGGTTTCTTTTTTAGTAGGTTTTGCAATATCCATTGCTATGTATTCAGGGAAAATAGGGCCAAGTCTGCCAAATATCTTTCTGAGAAGATAATCTCCGGGTTCGGAGCCAACTTCCAGTATCTTTATTGAAAAGTTTCCATACTTTTCATTTATAAATTTCAGAATTTTCTCTAAAAATTTCTTGACAGTTGAATATTTTTCATATGGAAACATTGAAGTTTTTGAAAAATGCTCTTTTCCTGCCAGCTCATATATCGTTTCCCAAAGTTTTTCCTGCTCTCTTGATGAATTCATCGTATGAAAAATATCAACTTCATTTAATATTAAGTTTCTGTTTCAAAAAGAAGGATAAATCTGAAATTAATTCTTTTCTATAATCTAAACAACAATAAAGTATAAATACTAGAATTTATTAGAAACACTAAATATTGTGTAGTGATATCAAAAGACACGCTATATATAGTGTGAAAGGGAAAAGTAAAGAAAACCGAATTTGACAAAATGAAGTGCCCATACTGTAAAACTAATGATACAAGAGTTCTTGAATCTAGAGAAATTCAGGACTCGACCAGAAGAAGAAGAGAGTGCAACTCCTGCGAAAAAAGATTTACAACATATGAAAGAGTAGAAAAAATAGACCTGACCGTTGTAAAGAAAAACGGAGATGAAGAACCTTTCAGCAGGGAAAAAATGAGGAAAGGGATGCTAAGAGCACTCGAAAAAAGACCTGTAACTATGGAGCAGGTTGACAAGGCAACTGACTCAATTGAAAGTAATCTGAGAAAACTGAAAAGTACAAAAATTAAAAGTGAAAAAATCGGGAAAAAAGTTATGAAAAAACTGAAAAAACTTGATGAAGTTGCTTACTTAAGATTTGCATCCGTCTATAAAGAATTTGACGATGCGCATTCATTCAAAAAAGAGCTGAAAAATTTGAACTAAAAAAGGGGGAGAAAAAAAATGACAGATAATACTATGAAAAGACATGTTAGGAAAAGGGACGGAAGGATTGTTCCTTTTGATGAAGAAAAGGTAGCAAAAGCAATTTTTGCCGCAGCAAAAGCTGTAGGCGGTGATGATTACGAACTTTCAAAAAAACTTGCAAGAAAAGTAGCAAATATTTTAGAAATTTTCTTCAAAAGCGGGCAGGTTCCGACTGTAGAAAGTATTCAAGATCTTGTTGAGAAAACACTTATTGAAGAAGGGCATGCAAGAACTGCAAAAGCTTATATTCTTTACAGAAAACAGAGACAAAAACAGAGAGACACCGAATCATTGGTTCTTGATATTAATGAAACGATGAATGGTTATCTTAAAAGAAATGACTGGAAAGTTAAAGAGAACAGTAATATGGTTTACTCAAGCTCCGGGCTTCTGTTTCATTTGGCAGGCTCTGTTTTGGCAAACTACACTTTAAGTAATGTCTATCCGAATGAGATTTCTGAATCTCATAAAATGGGAGATATCCACATACATGACCTGACCATGGGAATTATGGGATACTGCGCCGGGTGGTCTTTAAGGCAGTTAATTAAAGAAGGATTCAACGGCGTTCCCGGAAAAATTGATTCAAAACCGGCAAAACATCTGAATGCGGTTGTATGGCAGATAATTAATTTTATTGGAACTCTGCAGAATGAATGGGCGGGAGCTCAGGCTTTCAGCTCATTTGATACATATTTGGCCCCATTTGTTAAAGTAGATGAGTTGGACTATGATAAAGTAAAACAGAGTATTCAGGCATTTGTATTCAATATGAATGTCCCAAGCAGATGGGGAGGGCAAACTCCATTTTCTAACATAACGCTTGACTGGGTTGTTCCTGAAGATATGAAAGACCAGCCTGCACTTGTCGGAGGCGAGGAGCAGGATTTCACTTACGAGGACTGCCAGAAAGAAATGGACATGATAAACAAAGCATTTATTGAAGTTATGACGGAAGGAGATGCGAAAGGAAGGATCTTTACTTTTCCTATACCGACATACAATATAACTCCGGACTTCAACTGGGAGAGTGAAAATGCAAAACTACTTTTCGAAATGACTGCAAAGTATGGCCTTCCGTATTTCCAGAATTTCATTAATTCTGAGTTAAATCCGGGAGATGTAAGAAGTATGTGCTGCAGACTGCAGATGGATATGCGTGAACTTCGTTCAAAGGGAGGTGGGCTCTTTGGCGCTGCAGAAATGACTGGTTCACTTGGAGTTGTAACTCTGAATATGCCCCGAATAGGGTATCTCAGTAAAGATGAAGAGGACTTCAAACAGAGAATTGATGAACTGATGGATCTGGCAAAAGAGTCTCTTGAAATAAAAAGAGATATTGTCGATAAAAACATGCAGGCAGGCTTCATGCCATATACTAAAAGATACCTAGGAAGTCTAAAAAACCACTTTTCAACTATTGGATTAGTTGGAATGAATGAAGCAATCCAGAATTTCTTTTCAGAAGAGGTTACAATAGCTACTGAAAAAGGAAAGAAATTTGCAGAGAAAATACTTATCCATATGAGAGATAAACTCAAAGAATACCAGGAAGAAACAGGACACATCTATAATCTTGAAGCAACGCCTGCAGAAGGAACAAGCTACAGTCTTGCAAGGAAAGATAAGGAAAAATTCCCAGACATAATTACTGCAGGGGAAGACGAACCATACTACACCAATTCAACACAGCTTCCTGTTGGACATACAAAGGACATATTTGAATCTCTGGATCTGCAGGATCCGTTGCAGACCAAATATACTGGAGGAACTGTACTGCACGGATTCATGGGAGAAAAAATTACTGATGCAGAAACCTGTAAGAAGCTGGTAAAAAGGATAGCAGAAAACTATAGCCTGCCTTACTTTACCATATCCCCTACATTCAGTATCTGTCCTGAACACGGATATATGTCAGGAGAAGTAGAGGAATGCCCCGACTGTGGACAAAGGTGTGAAATCTTCAGCAGAGTTGTCGGTTATTACCGGCCTGTAAGGAACTGGAATGATGGAAAACAGGAAGAGTGGAAAGATAGACAGGAATTCGACGAAGAAGTTTCAATGAACAGCAGCAGAGCAAATAAAGTTTCCGCAGGAGCAGGACAGAGCAATGATTGAAAAATACAAGCTTTTCTATACACCGACCTGTCCGAAATGTCCGGCTGTAAAAAAATATGTAAAAGAAAATTTGGATATGGATGGAGAAATGATAGATGCTTCTAAACCGGAAGGTTTGGAAGAAGCGCAGAAGTACAATATAAGTAAGGCGCCTACTGTTCTTTTCTTTGACGACGAAAATAATGTAATCTGTAAAGCTCATACGACAGGAGAGATAGACAAATGCCTCTCAGAATCGCAGGACTCCTGAAAACTTCAGCAGTGGACTACCCTAAAAATATATGTTCAACTATTTTTACTGCCGGATGCAATTTCAGATGTCCTTACTGTCATAATCCGGAGCTTGTTAATGTTCCGGAAGACTTGGAAACTGTTTCTGAACAAGAGGTTTTAGAGCATTTAGAAAATAGAAAAGATATTCTGGACGGACTTTGTATAACAGGCGGAGAACCGTTGATATTCGATTTGAGGAAATTTCTGCAAAAAGTAAAAGACCTTGAATTAAAGGTAAAGCTTGATACAAACGGAACAAATCCAGAAAGATTAAAAGAACTGAATGATGCAGAGCTTGTTGATTATATTGCCATGGACATAAAAGCCCCGCTTGAAAAATACTCGGAAGCCGTTAATACTAAAGTTGACACTGATAAAATTAAAAAGAGTATAGGAATAATCAGAAACAGCGGACTCGACTATGAATTCAGAACTACAGTCGTTCCTTCTTTTACAGATGAATCCGACTTGATTGAGATTGGAAAGCTTTTAGAAGGTTCAAAAAAGTATGCAATCCAGCAGTTCAAACCTACAAAAGCAGTAGACGAAAAAGTTCTTAAAATTGAACCTTATACAAAAGAAAAATTGAAAGAGTTTAAGAAAAAATTAGAAAAATATTTTGAAGAAGTTGAATTAAGAGTTTGAGCTTGCACTAGAAAATAGCCAATTAACTAATATCAGTTAAATTAAACTTATAAATGCTGATTTTGATATCCTTATTACTTCCAGCACCGGAAGGTTTAAATGTAATTGAAATCAATTACGGAGTATGACAATGGAAACATTACAAATTAGAATGCCCGAAGAACAAGTTGATGAGATAGATCTCATGGTAAAGAAAGGCATTTATGCAAGCAGGAGCGAGGCAATAAGAACAATGATAAGGGAATTTGAAAGTATAAAAGAAACTATTGAAGTGTTCTCAGATCCTGAACTTGTTAAACAAATAGAACAAGGAATAAAGGAGATAGAAAAAGGCAAAGGTATTCCGCTGGAAGAACTGATGAAAGATGTACAAAGTAATCGTAGCTCCAGCGGCAAACGAAGTTCTTAGAAAGTTGGATAAATTTGAGGAAAAAAGAATAATTAAGGCACTTAAAAAACTCGCTAAAAGACCATATACAGTTGCCAAGCATTTGACAAAAAGAGATGCCTGGTCATTAAAAGTTGGCTTGAGCGGGTTTCGTGTTATTTTTAGAATTAATGAAAATCAGAAGCAAGTAAATGTGGTTGCAATCGGCAGGCGTAGAAATATATATGATAAGATTTAGAATTTTTGGTTTTATAATTTAGTTTGATGTTTAATCATTCTCAATTCTTGGAGCAAGTATAAATGAAAGCTGTATTTTATCAACTACTTTGAAGTCAATTTTCATAGGATATTCATCCCCAAGAGAAATATCACATTCAGGACTAAGTTTGGAAGCTTTTACAATTTTCTTCAGATAATCCAGAGGAAACATTGACCTTGCTTTTTTATCCGCTTTCAAATTAACTAAAGAATCATTTCCTTTTTCAAGAGTAAGTTCTGATTTTCTATTTTCATTTCTTGCAAGCATTTTTAATGAGCCTGCATCAGCTTCAAAGACTAATGCATCTCCTACAATTTCTGCATCAGATATTCCGTCTTCAAGAACAGATGTCTTTAATTTTGCATTTACTGAAAAGTCTAAGTCAGGAGATTTTGCCTCCTGTTTAATATCAAGAAGAGGTATATTGAATGACCTTTTATGGTCGCTTGAAAGTTCGATTGACAAAACATTTCCTTTCAATTCAAGAGTTACTTTGTCTTTAGGCTTTGCTCTTTTCAATACAGAAGTTAAATCTCCTATATTTAATCCAATTTCTGTTTCATTGTCAATATCAAAACTTGTGAACGCGCTTGATAAAAGTTTTAAATCAACTAGAGAAACATTTGCAGCATCCATGCTCTTTAATTGAATTCCGTCCTTAGATAGTTTAAACACTCCTTCCGTCAAAATAGAGGAAACTGTGTTTATTCCATCTCTCAGGATATCTGAGTTGTCTAAAACAGCCTTGAATTTAGCCATAGTATTCTCCCATTATTACAAGTTACTTAGAAACCGCCCCAAAGTACATGGGAAACGATCATTCCAACAACAAAAGCAATGACTAATATCAGTAACGGACCGATGCCGCCTGCCATTATGAAGGATATTCCTTCAGTAACAGATGCGACAGATACACCGGCAGCTGGCTTGGTTATACAGTTGGTTTCTTCCTCAGCCGCGAAAGCTCCGGTGACAAAAGCCAATGCCACGATACTAAAGAGCGTAACTTTTATTGCTTGTTTTTTATCCATTTGTATCTCCTTTATCTAATGCATATATGGTTTTATATAGATTTCTGTTAAGCTCCGACATATCCTGTGTAAATTCGGAGCTTATTTCTAACCCGTCCTGCGTTTTGACGGGTCTGCCAAAGACGCGCACCACTTTTCCTTTTTTGAGAGGAGTTTCAGTATCAATTTTTATTTTTGAAGTTTCATCTTTTATCAGTGTAGCGTTATCGGACTTTACAATCTCACCGACGACTCTTACTCTGATATCCTCTTCGCTAATACCATCTATGCGCCTCTCTACAGCGGGCGCTCTCTTTGGTTTTTCCATATTTTATTATTTACTTTTGTCTTTTATTGAAAGCAGTATTGATTCAGAGAAGACAAGCAGCAAAATTCCGATTACGATTAAAACAATTGCTCCCTGTGCTTCAGCGAACCTCTCTGCCATTAGGAATGCTCCCCAGATTACACCAAATGCAAAAACTATCCCGCCTGCAACTAGTAGAGATTCCCAAACTTTTGAGTGTTCGACAGCCATGGTACACCTCCTATGGCTTTTCTTTGATTTTGTTAAAACGAGCAACCTTATAAACTTTTTCTGTACTGGTTAACTATATTCTCTCCAGGTATGTCTGCATTTAGTGCACCTATAGAATCTAGTTGGGGCTTCATCTGCAGACCTGGTTTGCTCCATCCAGTAGTAAGCTTCTTTGCAACCGCATTCAGGGCATTCTTTTTCTGTTTTTGGCAGATTAGGTTCTGAATCTGAAACTGCAACATCTGCTTTTTCTTTTTTAAGTTCTTCAGTTTCAACAGATTCATCTCCTGCATTTTTCTTGAAACCGCAGGCTGTGCAGACCATTACAGTCTTTCCATTCTCATCTTTTCCTTTCAATAATTTTCCGCATTTAGGACAAAATTCCATTATGCTTTCCCCTGTAATTTCATTACTGCAACTTTAACATAGCCCAATATAGGCATATGAAAGACTGCCTTCCCCTGATAATACTCTTCATTAATTGGAGGAGCTATTGCATTATTATTCTGATCCATGTAGCGGTTATTGTCGCCTTTTGTATATAAAACAGTTTCGTTTCTGGAAACCACTCTATGAATAATCGGTTCTGTTGAATCAGTATTATAAACAATTACATCACCGGGCTCAATTGAACCAAAATTATTTCCGACTACTATTACCATATCGCCCCTTCTTAAACCGCTGGGGAAAGAGAATTCTTTCAGGTCTTGTCGAGTATAATTTCTCTGAAGCATCCAGCTAACATAAGTTTCTTCCGGATTGTCATGCTCCATGCTTGTTGTTATAACTGAAACTGCAGGATAATCTGTTTTTAGACCATAAGAAAGTCCTTTTAAAGCCCCTACAGCTATTAAGTATCCTAGTAAAATGTATGCTCCCATTTCAAGAATGTCTTTTAGTCTCGGATCCATTAAGCTCTTCCTCTGCTTTCTCCGTCAGTGACGCCGGCTGCAATCAAATGAGCAGCTCTTAAAGGTTCAGGAATTTTTGATCTTGTGCAGCTCAGTTCAAGTATTTCTCTGGCGTCTTTTTCCTCTATTCCTTTTATCTGAATATAAAGTTCATGGTCATTAACCTTTACTTTTGAAACTTTTCCTGCTGATTCAATACAATTCCATCTCTCTTCTTTGTCTTTGAAATACTCAAGTGCTTTTTTAATCCTCTTGAAATTTGGCTTCTTTCTGTTTACTACGATTACAGGCAGACCTGTTTCTTCATGAATTTCAGAGATATCTGCAGAATTCATTCCTCCGAATGTGATGCCGTCCAGCATTATTACTCTGAGCTGGTCATTGTGTCTTGAAGAATTTATCATTTCAACAATTTTATTTGTAACATCCATTCCGTCAACTTTTATTTCCCTGCTTAAAACGCCGTCCAGCCACTCTCCGGCTCTGAAAACTGTTCCGACAATAAGCGTTTTTCCGACCCCTTTTTCCTTGAATGGAGCATCATCTATTCCTAAAATTCTGATTTCTTCTTTAATTGTTCTGAAAGACTTTGCCATTAAAATTAGTAAAGAATGAAATTATTTAGCCTTTTTGAATTTCTTTTCAAATCCTTCAATGTGTTTTTTAAGCAGTTTAACTGCATCCTTTAAAGCGGTTTTCGGCTTCTTTCCTTTTGTTCTGATAAAAAGCTGAGGGTCTGAAGTTAAAGGATGGTCTACAATAAATGCAGCGCTTGTGACTGATTTATCCTCTAAAAGTGCCTCTTTGAGTAGATTTACGAATGTGGTGCCTTCTCCCACCACTTCAACCTGCATCATGTTCTTATCCTTCTTTACTGTGTTAAGTTCCATTTTGGGAGAATAATGTAGTGGTTTATGTTTATAAAGGTTTTTGGTTACAGCTCTTGTTTAATGTCATACTTTTGGATTAAATCTTTAAGTTTATTTTCGCTGTAAATTAACACAGGTACTTTAAAAAGTCTTAATCGTAGTTCTTCCTTTTTTGCACTAAGGAGATTTTTAAGTGCAGAAAAAAACTTTTTCTTGAACTTCCTTTTACTCCAATTGTTGTCTTTAATTGTCCTTTTATAATTTTTATAGAAAAGTCCGGTAATTTCTTTTATGTCATCATCTCCTAAAATTCTTTCCCGCTCGTCAATTTCGCCATTATGCTGTGGAGTCCAGATGTCCATGTGAGCAGATATTCTAAAAAGGATTTTCTTAATGTCTTTTTCTTCAAGTTTTATTCTGCCGGATTTGATTTTCATCAGTATTTTGTTATTCTGGATACACTTATGCTTTTAGAATCTATCAAGCTTGTAATTTTCCCATTTTCTTTTTCCTAAACCAATTTCAAGTTCAATTGGACTTAGTAAAGGTTTATCATACTGCTCAGTATCCATTGCAATTCTTGGGCATGCCGTATTTACATAAGCATCCAGCCTGTAATTAATTAAATCAGATGGATTGATTGTGTTGAAAACAAGGATGACTGCTTTTTTCCCTTCTTTTTCAATCATTTTTTTCAGTTTTTCAGCAAGTTTTACCCTGTTCTGGCCTTTTTTCGTTGTTGCCAGAATGCCGAACTTTTCCGCCTTCTTTGCAAGCTCAATCTGGGCAAATCTTTTTCTCAAAAATTTATCTTTTAAACCGGAAATCTTCTCTATTTTGTCCTGCTCCGGATTTGCAAGATAGACCTTTTTGCCTGTTTCAACAGCTATTGGAAGCGGATGGAATTCGCCGCCACCGATGTAAAGGAAAGCATCAACTTTATCTGAAATTGAAGTTGCAGAATATATATCGCATCCAAGGATATGTCCTTTGTATTTTGAATGTCCTTTCGGCTCTGCAATGAAAACTTCTTTTCCTGTTCCTTCAAGAATTTTCTTAGCTTTTTCAAGCTGATGAACAAATTGAACTACTGCAACAAGTCCGATTTTTGTTTCTTTAATTTTTTCAGATGCTTTTTCAATTAATTTTGAAATGTCTTTTTCTGATTTTGCTTCAATATACGAGACTGGAATTTCTGTTTTTAACCCAAAGTCGGCATGTCCGAAATGCAGGAGTAAATCGCATCCTAGTTCGTTTGCTTCCCTGTCTTTTAGGTCGCAGGCGCCGAAACAGGAGCCCGCTAAAACTATTGCTTCTGCATCTAATCCGGCTGAAATGTCGGATGCCCTGCTCTTTAAACCGTCCGGCAGCTGGAGTGCTACTTTCTCTGCTTTATTCTTTTTTATTTCAGAATTTGCTTCTTTAATTAAATCTTCAGCATCCATATAAAATTAATAAATTAGAAGGTATAAATAAAGTAGTATGAAGAGAGTAAAGGTCAAAATTCATGGAAAAGTGCAGGGCGTCTTTTATAGAGCCAACACAAGAGACACTGCAGATGAATTAGAAATAAACGGCTGGGTAAAAAACATGCCGGACGGAACTGTTGAAGCGGTATTTGAGGGAGAAAATGAAAAGGTTGATGAAATGATTGAATGGTGCAAAAAAGGTTCTCCTGCCTCTGATGTTAAAAAAGTTGATGTTCAATCCGAAGAAAAAATTGAGAACAAAAAATTTACTGGTTTTGAGGTTCGGCGCTGATTTCTTTCTTTTCAAGTTCAGAAAGTTCTTCTCCTTTTCTTACTTTTCCAAGAAGTATTTTTCTTTCTTCGGAAGCAATTATGTTTTTAGTTTTAACGGCAACATCTGCATTTACTGAAATTGAATCAATTCCTTTTTCTACTAAAAATCTGGCAAAGTCAGTATCTGTACTCGGCTTCTGCCCGCAGATTGAAATTGTGCAGTTATTTTCATGTGCAGTTTCAATTAAATGAGAAATTGCTTTCTTTACTGCAGGGTCATTTTCATTGAAGTAGCCAAGTTCCTCTAAAATTCTTGAATCTCTGTCTGCTCCCATAATTAACTGAGTTAAGTCATTTGAACCGATTGAAAACCCGTCAACAAGCTTTGCAAATTCATCTGCAAGCAGAACATTGCTTGGAACTTCGGCCATCATCCATAGTTTTAAATCCGGGCCTCTTTCTAGGCCTTCTTCCTGCATCATTCTTGAAACACTTTTTACATCGTCAAGGGTTCTCACAAAAGGAAGCATAATTATGATGTTTTTGTAGCCGTTGTCCCTGGCTTTTTTAACTGCCTTCAGTTCAAGCCGGAAAGCCGGCTCGTATTTTTTACTTGTATATCTGGAGCATCCTCTCCAGCCCAGCATTGGATTGTCTTCTTTCTGCTCAAACTTTTCTCCGCCTTTCAAATCGTGGTATTCATTTGTCTTGAAATCAGATAATCTTAAAACAACAGGCCTTGGATTGAACGCTTTTGCAACTTTTTGAATTCCGCCTGCAAGAGTGTTAATAAATTTCTCCTGCTCTCCTTTTTCAATTAAAGCTAATGGATGTTCTCCGATTAAACTTGCAAAAATGAATTCCTCTCTCATTAAACCGACGCCGTCAACTGGGAGTTTTGAAACTTCTTCGGCTTTGTCAGGTATTCCTAAATTAACATACATTTTTGTTGCAGTTACAACCGGCGCATTTTCAACTGAAACTTCTTTTGTCTTCTTTTCCTCTTCTTTTCGTTCAACTAAATCTTTGACAATACCGTCATAAACAACTCCTTTTCTTGCATCAACTGTAACTTTGTGATGGTCTTTTAAAACAGAAGTAGCATTTCCTGTTCCTACAATACATGGAATTCCAAGTTCTCTTGAAACAATGGCTGCATGACAGGTAGTTCCTCCGCTGTCGGTTACAATAGCGGAAGCTCTCTCCATTGCCGGAACCATGTCCGGAGTAGTCATTTCAGTAACTAAAATATCTCCTTTTTGAATTTTTGAAAGTTCGGAAGCGGAATGAATAATTTTAACCTTTCCGGCGCCTATTCCGGGGCTGGCGTCAAAACCTTTCACAATTGATTTTCTTTCAGCAGTTGTTGATTTCATTTCTTTTGGCTTGACTTCTTTTGGTTCAGTTTCTTTTGTTTCAGGTTCAGATTTTCCTCCTTCTTCCGGTTTTTTGACTAAACCCTGAGCTGCAGGCATTTGAATTGTTTTCTTTTCTTTTCCTGTTTCTCCTGATTTGAAAGGAACTTCCGTTTCCATTGATTCTTTTTCTGCTTTCTTAGGTTCAGATTTTTCAGGTTTTTCTTCAGGCTCTGCTTCAATTATCTGTTCAACATTATCCGGCATTTTTTCAGATTCTTTTTCATCTTTTCCTGCAAGAGTAGTTACCGGTCTGGACTGGACAATGTAAATTTTTGAGTCTTCAAGAGCCCATTCAATGTCCTGAGGATAACCGTAGTGTTTTTCAATCTGCTTTCCATATTCAGCCAGCTGTTGAATTTCATCTTCAGTAAGGACCTGCTTCTTTGCGGTTTCTTCACTTAAATTAACTTTTTTTGTTTTTCCTGTTTCCAAATCTCTAGTATACATGAACGGTTTTTCTGAAACATTCTTAGAAACTATCTGCATTGACTTTTTGTCAACAACATAGTTGTCTGGAGTTACTTCTCCGCCTACAATTGCCTCTCCGAGCCCCCATGCAGCGTCAATTGAAATTTTACTTTCATCAGATTCAGCCGGATTGACTGTAAACATGACTCCCGCCTTGTCTGAATCAACCATTTTCTGGATTATAACTGAAATGAAAACTTTTTCATGGTCAAAACCTTTTTTCTGCCTGTAATAAATTGCCCTTGGTTCAAAAAGGGACGCCCAGCATCCTTTTACTGCATCTATTAATTCGGTTTTTCCTTTGACATTCAGGAAAGTTCTCTGCTGTCCTGCGAAACTGGCTCCCGGCAAGTCTTCGGCTGTTGCGCTGGAACGAACTGCAACAAATTCTCCTGGTTCCACATCGCTCCCTGCAATTAAAATTTCCTCTGAATCAAATTCATTATAGGCTTCAACAATATCTTCTTTTACTGAATCAGGCATTTTCGCTGCTTTAATCATTCCTTTAATTGCCTTTGCGGCAGAATTCAGCTGGTCGTTGTTATTAACATCTATTTCTTTAAGAAGTTCATCGATATCTGTCTTAATGTCAGTTTCTTCAATAAAATCCTTGTAAGTTTCAGCAGTTACTACAAAGCCATTTGGTACCGGCAGGCCTGCAGCCAGAAGCTCGCCTAGATTGGCTCCCTTTCCTCCGGCCAGGGCAATATCGTCTTTTCTGAGTTCGTCAAACCATGCTGTTACTTTCATCTAAAACCTCTTTATGCTGGATAATTCAGACAGATTTAAATAAGTTATCTCAATTCAAAAACTATTTAAAAACAATTTACATAAGCCAGCGTATGGAACATGAAGACCTGTTCAAAGCCGGCGGAATTCTGCTAATGATTGCAGGAATTCTTTCAATAGTTTACTGGGCAGCGGTTTTTGTAGAGCTTTTCGAAGGAGTCATTCTGCCAAGTTATAAGACCATAATAGCAATGCAGATGATGACTACAGTAGAGAACATATTCATGACTATCTGCACGATAATATTCTCAGTTGCCTTAATTCTGGTTGGAACTGTGCTGTTCCTTTTCCCAGATACAGATATGGGCGGAGGAATTGACAAGGCAGAAATTGAAGAAAGAATTAATCGGCTTCAGAACATTGTTTGGAAAATTTTGCAGAAAGTTAAAAAGAAAGAATGAATTAATCTTCTTCCAGCATTTTCAGAGAAACCGGATAATATTTCTTTTCAGGAATTATATGTCTTGTAGATTTAGGAGGGAGAACCTCTCCTTCAACTGCCGATTCGATGACTTTATGTTTCTGTAATTTTGGAACTACAATTGCAGCTTTAATTTTTCCCTTTCTTAACTGCTCAACTGCATTATGACTTCCGGCGACATAAGCAAGTTCTTTTTGATTTAATTTATAAACAGCATTCTTAACGCAGTCCATTGCTTCTTCATAGCCCTTATCTTTTGACTGAACTAGATAGTATCTCTCTTCTTTTCCATCCAAAACAATACCAAGAGCCGCCTGATCCACTCTTACAACCATTCTCATGACTTCTTCGGATTCTGCTTCATTAATTTCAAACCCGTCCTTTTTAAGGCAGTCAAAAACAGTGTCAATTTCCTTCTGTTCATGCAAAACTGGACTCCATCTGTCAAGTTTGATAGCAGTTTTGTAGTAGTCAACAACAAATGCAGGTATTTTTTTATAGCCTAAACTTTTAATGGCATAATATCTGTGATGTCCGTCTAAAACAACTCTTGAATATTTGTCAACAATTATAGGATATCTCAGTTCGCCGGCTCTTTTAATATCGTCCGCAAGCTGATCTAAATAGTCATATTTCACCTGCTCGTGGTCGTAGAGCTTGTCAATTTCTATAACTGCAACAACGCCGTCTTCAAATCTTTCTAAGATTTCCATTTAAGTCTCCCAACAGGAAAAGATTATATTATCTACTAAATAAAGGTTTCACCTAGAAAATGAAAAGTAAAAAAGTAAAAGCAGTGTTGGGACCTTACCCTCCAAGATACGGAGGAGCCGAAAAAAGAGCAGTTCAGGAATTTGAAAAAAGTAAAGGAATTTTTATCGGAACCAGCCACAAACCGGAACTGAATGAGAATGAAAAGGTAATTCTTATTAAAAAGAGAAGATTTCCAATTGACTGTCCATTGCTCTTAATAAAAATTTTCAAGAACAGAAAAAAAATTAAGAAAATCAGCGCACATTTTGCAACAACTTTTGGTTTTACTGCATTTATGGCAAAAAAACTTTTCAATATTCCTTACACAGCCACCTGCCATGGAACAGATATTTTTCAGAATTTAGACAGTTCATTACACAGATGGTTTACTTTGAAAGCATTGAGAAATGCAGATGAAATTTTTGCAGTAAGTAAAAAATTAAAAGAGAGAATTTCTGAAGAGGGAATTAAAAAGAGCAAGGTAAAACTTAGTGTTGCAAAAGTTGATAAGAAAAGATTCAAAAAAAGAAAGGTAAAAAAGAAGAACCAGATAATTTTTGTAGGTAAGGTTCAAAAAGTAAAGGGCGTTGATTTGTTAATTGAAGCTTTCTCAAAAATAGAAGATGATTTTCCAAAATATAAACTTATTATTGTCGGAGATTTTGATGAACCGGAATATTATGAAAAACTAAAAAAAAGAATAGATGATTTAAAATTAAATAAAAAAATTGAATTTTTAGGAAACAGAGACGATGTTGAAAAACTCCTAAATCAATCAAAGCTTTTTGTTCTTCCAAGTAGAAAGGAAGGGTATGGAATTGCTCTGGCAGAAGCCCTTTCCTGCAAACTTAAATGTGTTGCGACAAATATAGGAGGAATTCCGGAAGTTTTGGAAAAGTATAAAGGTAACTGTCTATTAGTTGAACCTGAAGCTGAAAAGATTGCTGAAGCAATGAAAAAACAGCTCAAAAAATAAAATGAAAAATGCAAAAATATTGATATTAGTGATTGCATTCCTTGCCTTCATTCCGGCGGCGAATGCTCAGTATGATATAGTAGTTGTCAGAGGAGACAAATTAGTTGATTCTCTTGTAGCTCAAGTTTATACACAAAACGAAGAAGTTCCTTTAATCACAGTTACAGGTAGTGGTTTAACAAATCAGATGCACGGAGAGCTTGCCTCTTACGGAAGCCAGGGAGATAAAACTGCTTTAATTATTGGAGGAGAGGAAGCAGTTCCTAAATATGTTAAAACTGAGTTCAATCAGATGAACTATTCAGTTGAAAGGCTCTGGGACTGGACCAGATACGGAACGGCTGCCAGAGTTGCTTTAACTTTATGGGGCGAATCCGATTCAGTTGTTGTTGCAGCAGACTATAAGGGAAATATAATGGCTGCCGCGGAAACTGCAATGGAGGACGGCGTTCCTTTACTTCTTACAGAACCAGATTCCTTGAATACAGAAACAGAACAGGCAGTTGTTGAATTAGGAGTAAGCAGAATTGTTCTTGTTGGAGAAGTTTCGGCTGATGTTAAAAACAGTCTTGCGGAGCTTGGGACCATTGAGCAGACAAAATTTACTTTACTCAGACCTGGAAAACCGGGCAGTTCAGGACTATTTGTTATAGGTATAATTATCGGCGGACTAATCATTTTCCTGGTTTCAAGTTTATGGGGAGCAGGAATTTTAAAAAAGACCACCGGAGTTCCGTATGATATTTTAGAAAAGGAAGAGCAGAAGATTATTGATACTCTGATGCAGAACGGCGACGTAAAACAAAGCAAACTGCCTGAAAAGATTAATTTTTCAAAGGCAAAAGTCTCAAGAATTACTTCCGAGCTTGAAGAAAGAAACATAATTGAAAAGAAGAAAGTAGGAAGAACTCATGTTTTAATTTTGAAGAAAGGAATTATAAAATAGCCTGCCAGGAATACCTTGAAACAGTGTGGAACAGTGTGAAACGGTCAAAAAGCCGTTCTAAATTTTTAAATACTTCCTAAATTAAGATATCTGCATGACCAAAAAGATATGGATTGAGATTTTAACTCCAAAACAAGTGATGTTTTTCGGCAGACTGTTGGAGAAGTGTAGGGAAAGAGGCTACGAAACAGTAGTTACAAGCAGAGACTATTCTGAAGTAAATAAGGTAAGAGACAGATACGGAATTGATGCAGAAGTCGTAGGAGAACACGGCGGAAGCACGCTCAGCGGAAAGCTTTCAGCAGGTCTTGAGCGGGCGGAAAAACTGCAGGAAATTGTTGAATCCGAGCAGCCGGATGTTGCAGTTTACCTTTCAAGTCCGGACGCTGCAAGGGTTTCTTTTGGTTTAGGAATTGAAAGTATCTCAGTAAATGATATTCCGGAAGCAGAAGCCCAGAGTAAACTCACTGTTCCGATTTCAAGCAGAGTTGCATGTCCAAAATGTATTCCCAAAAAGGTTTTTACTGAATATGGTATTTCAGAAGATAGAGTAGTTCAGTATGATGCATTGGATCCGATTGCCTGGCTAAAAGATTTTAAACCGGATGAGAAAATTTTGAATGAGCTTGATATTGATTCCGAAAAACCATTGATTACTTTCAGAACGATGGAGACAAAAGCGTCTTATTTAAAAGAAGAAAAGAAAGTGAATTTTTTAGTTCCTATAATTAAAGAAATTTCAGAAAAAATAGACGCCCAGATTGTTGTTCTTTCAAGATATAATCAGGAAGAAGAAATTAAAAAAGAGTTGTCAGATGACATAACAGTTACAAACTATGTCAGCCAGCCTCAGAGTCTGCTTTATTATTCAGATGTATTTGTAGGAGCCGGCGGGACGATGAGTCTTGAGGCAGGACTACTTGGAACTCCTACTTTGTCATGCAGACCGATTGATACTTATTATGAGAGGCATGCAAAGAAAGAAGGTTTAATTGAACATGTTGAAAAAGGAAATGAAACTGAAAAAATAATTCACATGCTTGAAAAGAATGGAAAGTATAAGAAAGAACTCAGAAAAACTGCTGAAAGACTGAAAAAAGAAATGGAAAGCCCAATTGATGTTTTAATGGAAACAATAGAGGAGCTTGTTTAAATGGAACTTGAAATGATTTATCTTGTTTTGCTTGGTTTTGGATTATCCATTTTATTTACAAAAATTACCATCTGGAGGCAGATATTTTTGGGGCTGGTTGCAGTTGATTTACATAAAAAAGATAAGCCGAAAGTCCCTAAAATTGGCGGGATTGGGATTGCTCTGGCTTTTTCGGGGGCAATGATTGCAGCTTATTTGATAAAGGGCTCTCTTGTTTATCCTATAATTCTGACTGCTTTTTTAGTTTCCTGTATATTCGGCCTTTTAGATGACTATATTTCTTTTGCTCCCTGGAGAAAGATAATTCTGGCAAGCTTCGGGGCCATTCCTCTGCTTCTTTTAATTGCCTGGAACCCGTTAACAATTATTTTTGTATTCGGCTTGGTTGCAGTATTTTCAAACTGGAGCAACATGCTGGCCGGCTTTAATGGTTTAGAAATTGGGCTTGGAGCAATTGCATTATTTTTCCTTGCCCTGAATACTGGGGCGGAGCATTCTGCACTTATACTTTTAATTTATTCTGGAATTCTGATTGGATTTCTTTTGTTTAACAGATATCCTGCCAAAATATTTCCAGGAGACTCAGGAACGATGCCTATTGGAGCAGTTCTTGCTGCATGTACTCTTCTTGGAGCTCCTCTTTTAGACCTTTTCATTTTGTTCATTCCTCATATAATTGATTCAGCTCTAAAATTTTCAAGTGCGGGAGTTATGAATAGTCAGGATTACAAACCAAGTACTGTAAAAAAGGGTTATTTAGTTCCGGGTAAAAGTTATTTATCCCTATCAAAGCTTTTAATGAGACTGAAGCCCATGAGAGAATGGCAGCTCGTTGCTGTCTTCTGGATGATTGAAATTGGGCTTGGAATAATTACACTGTTAATTTAACAGGAATATTTTTAAATAAGGTATGATAAATGCATGTATGGTAAAAATATTAGGTATACATAAATGCAACGGATGTGGAGCAAAATTCATAGTTTTTGATTCGCCGGTTTCTTGCTGTCCTTGTTGCGGAGAAAAAGATATTGAAGAAGTAAAAGAGAAAGCAAAAGAAGTTGTTAAAAAAATTATCGAAAATTAAGTCTTGATTTCTTACTTCTCCATATGTATATATACAAAAAACAAATTCAATAGTGTATGACTAGAAAGAAAGAAAAACTGGCTATTGTTATTCCTGCATATAATGAAGAAGAAACTATTGGGGAAACTCTTGAAGATGTAAATAAAAACTTCAAGAAAGCCGATGTTTTTGTTGTAAATGACGGTTCGAAAGATAAAACGAAAGAAATTGCTCTTGAAAAAGGAGCTGTTGTTTTAACCCATATTCAAAACAGAGGCCTTGGGGCTTCTCTTGCAACAGGTCTTCTTGCAGCTGTTAAACATGGGGCGGACTACATTGTAACATTTGATGCTGACTTGCAGCATACCGGAAAAGATGTTGAAAAGCTCCTGAAACCCATTAAAAAAGGAGAAGCTGACGCAACAATAGGTTCAAGATTTTTAAGAACAGAAGATTTGGAAATGATGCCCTTCCTTCAGGTTTTTGGAAATAAAGTATTGACTACTGCAACAAACATTCTTTCAGGAACAAAAGTTACTGATTCGCAGAGTGGATTGAGGGCTTTCAGTAGAGAGGCTGCAGAAGAGATTTTAATTTTATGCGATAAATACGAAGTAAGCTCTGAAATTGTTCATGAACTTGCAAAGCATGACATGAAAGTAAAAGAAATTCCAATTAAAGCAAGATATGATGAGAGAAGTTTAAGGAAGGGAACAAATGTAAGAGAAGGTATAAAAATACTTATAGGTATAATCCTTAAGAAGCTTGGACTGAAAAAATAAATTAAAATGATGAATATTACTGGAATTCAAATAATAGGAATAATCATAGCAGCTGCAGTATTCTGGCAGGCAAGAGCAATGTTTAAAGAAGGAAAATTCAAAAAACTTGACTTCTTTTTATGGGCAGGCGTTTCATTTGCATTGATTATAGTTTCAATATTCCCAAGAGCATTAGATGCATCTTTTAAGTATTTGCAGATAAACAGGGCGCTTGACGGGCTCATTGTTCTTGGAGTTTTTGGAGCATATATTCTGATTTTTGTTGCCTACATAAGAATACAGGAAACTCAGAGAGAAATTACTGAAGTTGTAAGAAAAGTTGCTCTGAAGTTCGAAGAAAAAGAGAAAAATAAAAACAAAAAGAAATGATTAAAGGTATTAGCTAATTTTTGTAGATAATTATCTTTCGTATTTGCAGGTAGTGGTGTATGTTTTCGGCTGGATTAAATTTTTCCTGTAGTCCCATTTGTATTTTATTTCAAAACTGTCAACCGCTTCATTTTCTTCCGGATTTTCAGTTGGAGAGAAGGCAAAAATCATTTCTTCTTCAGGATAAATCTGCTTGCAGATTTTATCTTTTTCAAAATTTACTTCTTCTGACATTACTTCAACACATAATTCAGTTCCCATCTGTCCTTCGTTCATGAAAATTAAATCAAAGCTTGGATAAACTGGATCCGGACAGAGTTTTCCGGTTTTTTCATGCTGAATGTTTGTTATTTCTGCAGTATAATAGAAATTAAACAAAAGAAAAAGAGCCATTAAAGCAAAAACTGCGATTATAACTTTATTATATTGAACAATTGCTTCCTTTATCTTTTTAGAATCTTTTTTTGCCATATTTTTGAATAAGTACTTCTATTATTTAAGTGCTTTTCTTACTTTTTTAATCCCAATTTCATTGAGTTCCTTTGCTCTTTGCTTGCTTCTGCTTTCTGCATAAACTCTTAAAATCGGTTCAGTTCCTGACGGCCTTATTAAGATCCAGCCGTTCTTGAAAAATATTTTGAGACCATCCATCGTTGAATATTTTCTTTTCAATTTAGATTTGACTTTTTTAATTACCTTTTCTTTTTTATTATCAGGACATTTCACTTTCTTTTTAACCTGATGATAATCAGGGAGTTCATCAATTAACTTGTCAAGAGATTTTCCGGTTTCGGCAAGGATATCAAGCAGTTTCAAAGCGGCGAAACCGCCGTCTTTTGTTAAATTGAATTCCGGAAATACAAATCCGTCGCTTTCTTCAAAGCCGAACAAACCGTTTCTTTCTGAGAGGATTTTTGCAACATATTTTGAACCTACCTGAGTTCGTTTAATGTCTGCATTATGTTTTTCAATTATATCGTCAATTATGCTTGAAGTTGCTATCGGAGTTACAATTAATTCAGGGCCTGCTTTTTTCAAAAGATAATCGGCAATTAAAGTTCCCAGAATATCTCCGGGAATTACTTTTCCTTTTCCTGTAACTGAAACCATTCTGTCGCCGTCGCAGTCAAATGCAATTCCTAAATCATAATCATTTTTGACCAATTCTTTTAAATCTTTTAGAGTTTTATCGGTAGGCTCCGGAGGTCTGCTGAATTTACCGTCTTGTTTTTTATTTATTATTTCAAACTTAATTCCTATTTTTTCAAGAAGTTTTGGAAATAGTTCCGTCTGGGCGCCGTCGGCTAAATCAGCTGCTACCTTTATTCCGGCTTCTTTTATTTTTCCGGTATCAATATGCCTTAAAGCGCTTTCAATGTAGTTTGAAACTGCATCTGTTTTCTTATATGAACCCAAATTTTTCCAGTCCGGCTGGTCGAAATTTCCTGATTTGAAAATCTTTTCAAATCTTTCTTCATCTTTTCCGCTGATTTCAATTCCTGTTTCAAGAATAAATTTGATGCCGTTCCACTCAGGAGGATTGTGGGAGCTTGTAACCATTATTCCGCCTGCATACTTATCCTTTACATTAAAATTTACAAGAGGTATTGGGATTATCCCGGCGTCTTCAACATTACACCCTGCACTCAGTAAACCGGAAACAACTGCATTCTTAATCATTTCAGAGCTTGTTCTTGTATCTCTCCCAATTAAAACGGTTTTTTCTTTTCCTACAAAAGTTCCGAATGTTTTTCCAAGTTTTAGGGCAATTTCAGGAGTTATTTCTCTATTTGCTATTCCTCTTATTCCTGCTGTTCCGAATTTGATGTCTTTTGTCATTTGAAAGATGCCGTTTAATGTATTATTAAACCATACTTATATAGGAAACTATTTAAATCTGGCATTCGTCTTATTATTTGAGATGGGAAAAACATTAATTACCGGCGGTGCCGGGTTTATAGGTCATGAACTGACCAGACAACTGGCTGAAGACGGAGAAGAAGTTATCGTCTTTGATAATTTCATTAATTTTATTCCTCCTGAGAAAAGCAAATATGAAGATTATGTAACTCTCAGGATGGAGAAAATCAAAGACAAAGCAACTATTGTAAGAGGCGATGTCAGATATCGAAGTTCTATATCGAAAGCAATTGACGAGCATAAACCGGATACAGTAGTTCATACTGCAGCCCTTCCAATTGCAACTACTTCTGCAAAATATCCGGATATTGCAACTGACATAAATTTAGGAGGAACAAACAAAGTTCTTGATTCCATAATTAATTCGGACAGTGTTGAAAGATTTATATTTACAAGCTCAAGCATGACTTACGGCAATTTTATAAAGCCGACAGCAGATGAAAAGCATCCGAAACATCCTTTAGGGATATATGGAGGAACCAAGCTCTGCGGAGAAATCCTAACTAAAAGTTACTGCAAAGAGGCGGGAATTGATTACATTATTATTGTTCCTTCTGCTGTATATGGTCCCACGGACTCGAACAGGAGAGTGAGCCAGATATTCATAGATAATGCAATGGAAGAAAAACCGTTAATTCTTCATGATGGAGGAGAATCAAAACTTGATTTCAGCTACATAAAAGATGTTGCAAACGGATTCAAACTTGCTGTTCAGAAAAAAGCTGTCAAAAATGAGACTTTTAATATAACTAGAGGAGAAGGCAGAAAAATAAAAGAATTTGCTGAAATCCTCAAAAAGTATTTCCCGGACCTTGAAATTAAAGTTGAGCCTTCGAAACATGAAAGGCCAGAAAGAGGTTCTCTGGATATAAGTAAGGCAAAAAAATTGCTTGGATATGAACCAGAATATTCTCTTGAAGAAGGAATTAAAGAATACGTTGAATTTGTAAAAAAGCACCAGTAAAATGAAAAAAATAAGCAGGAATTCTGTTGAGGACACTAAAAAGCTTTCTAGAGATTCTGACAGGAGAAGAAAAATTAAGAATTTTCATGAAAGTGAGGGAGAAAAGATACAGAGAATGGCTAATGTAGTTCAGCCGGACAGTTATATAAGACCTCACAGACATTTTAAAAGTCCTGAGGTTTTTCTTGCGCTCTGGGGAAAAGCCGTGATGTTTGAATTTGATGAAAAAGGAAATGTTACAGAAAGTACTGTGATTAAACCTGGAAGTGAAACAGCCGGCGTTGAATTTGAACCAGGTAAATTTCATTCGTTAATTGCCCTTGAACCAGATACTGTATTATATGAAGCATAAACACCGCAAAGCCAGAACCAATCTGCGAGCAATGCGGTTACAGAATGATTCCCGTTTGGGGGTCACCAAGTATCAGCTTGAAAGGTTCAGGCTGGGGAAAGGATGCAAGATGAACAAGATAATCAAAAAACTACTATGGAAAATCGCACCCGGCACAATGTGGGAAGTCTGGAGAGACGCACACGCTACGGGTGTGAGAGACGGCAAGCACTCACTAATGACACTAATCGAACGTGATCTAAAGCTCCACGATGTCTCAGACTTTGACGAGCCAGGTCTAACCCTCGGCTACAAACAAACTTGAGAAGCGCCGAGAGGTATACGAGCGGATCACGGATGGGCTTCGAGTCTTTATTTCCGGGCACGAGGCCAGTCCAGAGCAGAAGAATGCTTTCCATTCAGCATATTCCGCATGTTGGCTTTGGGCTCCAGATGAGTTATTGGAAAATCTGAATCGGTTT
>JAWOEA010000049.1:0-6705 GCA_046483005.1 Candidatus Undinarchaeales archaeon | reverse complement strand
CTACGGCTTCTACATGTTCCGCAATCGCTGGCGGGACGCCGACGACATCGTCATCTCGGTCCAGACCTACAGCACGCGGGGCTGGCACCGGGCCCGGAGCACGGGGGCGGTGTTTGTCTGGGGACTGGGGAAGAAATCGAAGTGGGGACACCTCCGCAACGGCCTGACCTACTTCCGCCCCGCCGCCGACGGCTCGGCGAGCATGCGGAGCGGGGACGGCACCTGCCTGGCCGTCGACTTCTCCGGGACCTGCGGGGCGCCCGCGATGCTGGTGATGTGCGGACGGGGCGCGCCCCGCGACGGCCGGGTGACGGCCGGGGACGTCGCGTTCGCCTTCAGGTTCCTGGCCCGCGGGGAAACACCCGAACCCGCCGTAGCGGGCGAGAAGATCGTCGTCGGCACGCAGGTCGTCCGGTTCGTCGACGGGCACATCGTCCTCGAGACGATGGCGGGGCCGTGGGAGGGGCCGCGGTGAAATACGTGCCGCTTTTTGCAGTAACCCGCGATAAGCGGGTCGTCTGGGGTAAATTGGTTGAACATAAAACAGACAAAAAGAAGAATCTACCGGGAGATTTCACTGAACTTCTTGAGGAAAAACTTTCAAAAAAAGAACTTGACATTTTAAGGAGCTCTCATGATGTTTTAGGCAACATTGCAGTCATTGAAATACCGGATGAACTTGAAAGCAGGGAAAAAGAGATTGGAGAAGCACTGCTCAATTTCTATCCAAATGTAAGAGCGGTTTTCAAGAAAGCAGGGCCAGTTGAAACCGAATTCAGAGTTCTCCCTTTGAAGAAAATCGCAGGAATTGGCGGGACAGAAGTAGAATACAAAGAAAGCGGCTGCAGGTTCAAATTTGATTTCTCAAAAGTTTTCTTTACTCAAAGATTAGGAACCGAAAGACTGAGAATTGCTAAAAAAGTTAAACCAAATGAAACAATCGTAGATATGTTTGCAGGAGTCGGCCCGTTTTCAATAATTATTGCAAAGAAAAATCCTGAAATTAAAAAAATTTACGCTATTGATTTAAATCCAGATGCTTTCAAGTACTTGAAAGAAAACATTAAGTTGAATAATGTAGAAGAAAAAATCGAAGCAGTCCAGGGAGATGCAGTCAAACTTTCCAAAAAACACAAAGAAAAAGCGGACAGAGTAATTATGAATTTACCTAAAACCAGTAAGAATTTTTTCCCTGCAGCTAGGCGCTTTCTACAAGAAAAAGGAGGAATTCTCCATTTCTATACTTTCGCTGAAACAAAAGGAGAAGTAAAAGAAGAAATTCAAAGTTCAATCAGGTCTAATAATTATAAAATTCTTGAAATAAGGAAAGTACGCCCTTATTCGCCGGGATATTATAATTTTGCTGCAGACATTCAAATTGGAAAAGTTAATAAACAATAATTCATTACTGCTTTCCGGGAGAATGAAAAAAATAATATTACTGTTAGCAGTAGTCTGTTCATTTATGCTTGTTTCTCAAGTTGCTCTAGCCGAGGGAATGTTTGAAATAACTGATGTAGAAAATAAAAACGGCTCAATAGGACTGCATATTAAGAGCGAATATTCAACTTCTTTGGATACAGATCCATCTGAAACCAATACCTCAGTTTTAAAATATTATGTAGACAATGAAGAAGTTTCAATTTTAGCAAATAAATCAGCGGGAACTCTTCCCGCAGGCAAAGAGCGGTTTATTGTTCTGGATAAATCCTGGCCTAGTAGCGGCTACTATCCAATCAATATCACATTTGCAGATGACCAGGGAACTATGTATCCAACTCATACTACTACAGCAATTTTTGCAAAAGAAGGACTTGAAAAAATCGGCTCAGAAGCAGCGCCTGAAAGAGCAACAACCGATGATAATATTGTATTAAAAGTAAAATTAAAGGCAGGCGGAGAAGGTGACATTTCAAATATAAATGTAGATGTTGACAATCCTTCATATTTGGTTTATGAAGAAAAAGAAATATCTAACTATCTTTCAGAAGGAGAAACAGATGAATTTGTATTTAAATACAAACCAAGTGGCGGCAGTTTACCTGATACCGTCATCTTCAAAACGTCTCGTGCTCTCATAAATGTTTCTTATTCCTATCTAGGTCAGGATACTCAGCTTGAATTGAATGAAAGTATAATTATATTTAATAAATACCAGATCGGAGATAAGCTTCCGAATGTAACGACCTGGCTTGAAATGCCGGAAGAAGTTGTGCCCGGCTCAACGATAAATGTTTCAGCTTATGCTCAAAATGTTAATTCAGAAGGACATTCTGCATGCTCGCTCAATTTCACTTTAAGTTCGGAAAATTCCGGAATTGAAATTCCTATTTATACAATCCTCCCCGGTGAAAAACTACTTGGAACTCTTGTAGAACCAGTTGAACCTGAAGCAGTCTTTGAAGTTGAAATAAAAGACGGAGCATCACTTGGAAATTCAGACTTCACCCTTAAAACAACCTATAAAGACTGCGAATGGAACGCTCCCTTCAAAACGGAAACAACCGGTTCAACAAAAATAGTTCAGACAATTTCTGAACCGGAAGAAAATGAAACTGAAGAAGTAAATGAAACCGAAACAAATGAAACTGAAGAAAATGAAACAACCGAGGAAACTGAAGAAACACCAGCAGATGAGGAAACAGAAGAATCCGGTCCGTCTTTCAGAGAAAGGGCACCTGTAAAGTTCTATCTTATTCTTGGATTAGCGGCTTTCTTAGTTATCGGTGGAGTAGTAGCATTCCTTGAATGGAGAAGCAGATTTATTTAATTACCAGGGAACCTTTTTCATATCCAGTTTGTAGGCAATAAAATTAGTAAGTAGATGCAGTGCCGGAGTTATTAGTAGAACTGCAATTATGACTTCTAAAGCAGGCAGTTCTATAAGAGATACCAATAACAAAGCTCCAATTACAAAATCAAACTGGTCTAAAACCCAGAAAGGCTGCCCTCTTTTGATGCCTACTCTTCTTTTAATGAAACTTCCCGCCAAGTCACCTAGAATAGCTCCAAGCGCAAGCAGAAAGCCAATAAGTAAAATGCCCTCCACAAACCCAATAAAACTTCCTGCAAAAATCCCTGCAATAAATCCTTTTATTGTTTTTCCATTTCCTAAAATTCTTTTTCCATCAATGAATTTCTTTCCAAAATCAAGCGGTTTTCCTCCGCCGAATATCACTGGAGATGCATTTGCAACATAAGCAGGAAGAACCCATATCATTGAAGTTAATATAAGTTGAGCTATATTTTCCATTATTTTGAAATCTCTACCTTTGAAAGTTTTTCAATATATTTATCAATTCTTTCTGCTTCCTGCTCAAGTTTTTTCAGCCCTTTCAATAATTCTTTTTGTTTTTTTGGTTTTTTATCCATGTCTTTTATTTTTTTTCTATATGTGCTTAAATTTTCACTTACGTCTTCAAAGCCCTTTCCGAGCTTAAGCATAACTGCGGTTTTAAGGGCCTCCAGCAAATCGCCGTCCATTTTAACATAGAGTTTTCTGTCGCCGGATTTCTTTACTTTGCTTATCATTCCAATGACTTCCAGTAAATCAAGACTCAACGAAATCATACTGCTTGAATATCTTGTTTTGTTTGCAATCTGGTCCAAAGATAAAGCTTTATCTGAAATAAGCAGAGCAGCCAGTATTTTACCGTGAACTTCTGAGTAACCTAGTGATTCTGAAATACTTGCAAAAGTATCAATTATCTCCGATTCTATGTCTTCAAGGGTTTTATTACTCATCTATTCAGTTTTGTTTTTATTGCATTTTTAGGTGTAATAAGTTTCGGAAATATAAAAAGCCACCAATACAGGTATAAATATCCCGAAACCATTCCTATACCTGCGGAATATAAAGCCCCATACCCCCAGAAGCTGAAAGCTGCCATGGTCATAAAAGCACTTATTATCCCGGTCTCTGATACTGGTTTTTTGCTTTTACCAAGAGGAAGTGCAATTTTTAAGGGAGCATATAGAATAAAAGCGCCAAGCAGAAAAGCCCAAACCGGACCTACACCTATAAATAAAGCTCCGGCTGTAATACTGCCTGCCAGCACTGCTGCAGAGTTAAATAAGAGACCCATTTCTTGTTCAAATACATTTATGTATATATAACTCTTATGATTTAGCATGGGAGTAGATTTAGGAAAACTTTTAGAACCGGAGGAAATAGGACTTGAATCTCTGGAAGGAAAAAAGCTCGGAATAGATGCCCTTAATACTATTTATCAATTTTTAAGTATAATTAGACAGAGAGACGGCACGCCTTTAATGGATTCAGACGGAAATATCACTTCGCATCTATCCGGTTTATTCTACAGAAATATCAAGCTTCTTGAATTCGGGATTAAACCTGCGTTTGTTTTTGACGGAAAATCTCCTCTATTAAAGGAAGAAACACTCAAAAAAAGAAAAGAAATAAGAGAAGAAGCCAGGAAAAAATGGAAGGAAGCCAAAAAGAAGGGAAAAAAGAAGGAGGCAAGGAAATATGCACAGGGAGCCAGCAAAGTGAATGAAAAAGTGCTTTCTGAATCAAAAAGCTTGTTAAGGGCACTTGGAATACCCTCAGTACAGGCTCCTTCGGAAGGAGAGGCGCAGGCGGCCTACCTATGCCAGCAGGGAGATGTCTATGCAGCCGGCTCTCAGGACTATGACTCCTTACTTTTCGGCGTTCCAAAACTTATCAGAAATATCAATATTACTGGAAAAAGGAAGGTTCCAGGAAAAAATTATTACACTGAAATAAAACCAGAGTATTTAGAACTTAAGAAAGTTTTGAACCAACTGGATATAAACAGGGAAAAACTGGTTGAAATTGGAATTTTCATGGGAACTGACTTCAATCCGGGGATTAAAGGAATTGGTCCAAAAAGAGCCTTGAAACATGTAAAAGAAAAAGGAATTGAAGAATGGAAGTCAGAATATGATTTTGCAATTGACCCTGTTAAAGTTAAAAAAGTATTTCTTGAACCTGAAATAACGAAAGAATATGAATTAAAATGGACTGAGCCGGACGAAGACAAGCTCTTTGAAATTCTACATGAAAAACATGAATTTTCAGAGAAAAGAATTAACAATGCACTTGAAAGACTGGAAAAAAGCAAAGGAAAAAGAAGGCAAAAAAATTTAGGAGAATTCTAACTTTTTTCTCCGTATCCGTGTTCCCCAACTAAAGGAACAAAAGCGCACCCGCAGATAAATTCTTCTGAAATTTCTCCTTCTTCATCTTTTTTAACTAAAATAAACCTCTGACCAAACCCTGAGCCTACTGGTATTGCCATAACTCCTCCTTCTTTCAGCTGCTCAACTAATGGATCAGGAACTTCAGGAGCGCCGGCTGTAACTATGATTTTATCATAAGGCGCTTCTTCTTCATAACCAAGAGTGCCGTCTCTTACAACAAAATCAATATTCTTATATTTCTGCAGGTTCTTCTTAGCTTTTTCAGCAAGACCTGGAAGTCTTTCAATTGTGTAAATTTTTCCTTTTTCTCCGGCAAGCTCAGCTAGAATGGCAGTCTGGTAACCTGAACCAGTTCCCACTTCCAGTATTTTCTCACCTTTTTCCGGGTTCAGCTGTTCAGTCATAATTGCAACCATTGAAGGCGCTGAAATAGTCTGTTTTTTCCCAATTGAAAGCGGTCTGTCTAAATAAGCATATTCTTCCTGACTTTCAGGAACAAATTCAGCTCTGTCAACTTTTTTAAATGCATTAACAAATCTTTCAACAGTTAAAAATCCACTCTCTTTCAAACTTTCAACCATCTTATCATTTTCTCTGCTCATAAGTTTTAATTACTTCTGTATATTATAAACACTTTATGGAAGAAATAAAAGCAAAAGGACATGCAGCAGTTTTAGGAACTCATAAAACAACAATAGAAGTAACTAAGGAGGATTTTTTAACTCCTGCCGGAGACTGCATAATTGGAATTAACGCCGATAAATCCTGCTCCGATTTGGAAGAAGAAACAAGGAAAGAACTAAAGACAAGGTCAAAATTTACTGTTGTTTTGAAAGCAGATAATTTAGAAGAAAAAATAACTGGTTTCGGAAGCCCGGATTTAATTTTAACTAATAAAACTGATATAGTTTTAAGAAAATCTGACTACATTGACGACAGGACCCTTTTAATTAACTGCAACAAGGCCTGCATTGATTTGGACAGAAAATTTATTGAAAAATTAAAAGACCCGGAGCAGGAACTTCATTTCCTGCTTACAAAATCTGAATCAGTATAAAATCTCCATTTTTTATCAGCATTTAATTTAATTCCAATCCTCTCTGCCTTTTTAATTTCAGGTTTTTCATCCGAATCAAGTATACAAAACTTTCCTTTTGTTAAATCAGAACCATTGAGTTTCTTATCAATTTGAAATGCCTGGCAGAGTTTTGCCGGTCCGTCAGTTAAATTCTCTTTCCTTCCTCTGTTTTTTTCCATCAATTCAATTCCTTTGATTGGTTCAACTGCTCTTATTAAAACAGTTTCACCAACCTCTTCGGGTTTAGTAACTGCATTGAAGCAGTAGTGCATTCCGTAAGTAAAATATACGTACGCAGTGCCGGGTTTTCCGAACATTTGTTCATTCCTCTTTGTTTTTCCTCTGCTTGCATGGCAGGCTTCGTCGTCTTTCAGATACCCTTCCGTTTCAACAATTTTGCCTTTCAAATTGTTTCCGTCAATCTTTCTGTACAAAACTTTTCC
>JAWOEA010000027.1:0-10217 GCA_046483005.1 Candidatus Undinarchaeales archaeon | reverse complement strand
TTGAATTCCTGTAAAAGGAACTTTAATTAGCATTTTTGTAATCTGTCCAGAATTCGCCGAAGCGTCTGAACAGGTAAACTCATAGCTCATTTTAGTGTGCACACCTGAGCTTACAACACTATTTTCAATATCTACGGTTCCTATAGTGCAGTAATCGCCTGCAAATTGAGCTCTGGCTCCTGCTGTAAGTAGTACTATAATCGCCAAAGCAATGATCCCACCAATCAATAATCTTTTCATTGCACTTTTTAAAGTGTATTCACGAGTTTATATTTATTTTGATACCGTTAAAAACTTATTTAAGTAAGAATTTATATGAATTGAGAGAGAATGGCAAATAAAATTAACAAATTTGAACTTCCTAGATTAGTTCTAATTGGAGGAGGAAGTATAGAAGAAATAGGAGATGTAGCCAGTCAGCTTTCTCAAGGAAAGAGTGCTTTAATTATCGCGGGGCCCAAAACAATCAAAATTGCGGGAGGAACTGCAAAAGATTTTCTTGAAGAGGAAGGTTTCACAGTAAGCAAATATATCAGCGATTTCGCAACTAATGAACAGGTTGAAGGCGCCCAGAAAGCAATAAAAGAGGAAGATGCCGATATTGTTCTTGGTATAGGGGGAGGAACTCCTATAGATATTGCAAAATTGAGTTCAACAAGAGAAAAGATTCCATTTATTTCAATTCCTACTGCAGCAAGCCATGACGGCATGGGGAGTCCTATAGCTTCAATTCATGACAAGGAAGGAAAAGGAAAATACACTTCTTATCCAACAAGAGCTCCTATTGCAATCATTGCAGACACTAGCATAATTAAAACTGCTCCTTATAGGATGACAGCATCTGGATGCGCTGATTTAATTTCAAATTATACTGCAGTAGAAGACTGGAAGCTTGCACACAGGTTAAAAGGAGAGTATTACGGAGATTATTCTGCAGCTCTTTCAATAATGAGTGCAGAAGTTATTTTAGAAAATGCAGGCGTAATAAAAGAAAATCTTGAAACCAGCATAAGTTTAGTCGTTGAAAGTTTGTTAAGTTCAGGAACTGCGATGTGTATAGCAGGGAGCAGCAGACCCTGTTCAGGAGCAGAGCATTTATTTTCACACGCATTAGACAGAATTGCAGAGAAGCCGGCAATGCATGGAGAGCAGTGCGGAGTTGGAACAATTCTTACTGCTTATCTGCATAAATTGGACTGGAAGGAATTCAGAGACGCATTAAAGAAAATTGGAGCTCCGGTTAATGCAGAAGAGCTTGGAATTTCAGAGGAGGAAGTAATTAAAGCTCTTACAACTGCTCATACACTTAGAAAACGCTACACTGTACTAGGAAGAAATGGATTGTCCGAAGAAGCAGCCAGAGAAGTCGCCAAAAAAACAGGCGTAATCCAATAATTTTGGATAAGTATTTTAACTTATACCTACTATTAATTTCAGACTATGACCATCTATCAAAAACTTCTGAGAAAAATGAAGAAAGAAAAGCTTCACTTTAGTCTGTTTGATCCTGAAAACATGAAACCTGAAAAAGCAGCAGAACTTGCTTCAAAGTCTGAAGAGTTCGGAACCGATGCAATTATGATAGGAGGTTCAACTACTGGCTCAGTTGATAATTTTACAAAAGCAATTCATGAAGCAGTTGATATTCCCGTTATTCTTTTTCCAAATTCTGCAAAAGCTGTTTCAAAACATGCAGACGGCATCTTTTTTATGAGCCTTTTGAACTCAAACAAGAGACAGTATTTAGTAGGAGAACAGATTAAAGGAGCCCCCTTCGTCAAAAAGTACGGCCTTGAACCAATGGGTATGGGATACATTGTAGTTAATACAGGAGAGCCGACTGCAGTTGAAAAAGTAGCTCAAATACAGCAGCTTAAGCCTAAGGAAATTGTTTCTAATGCTCTTGCAGCTCAGTACTTTGGAATGGATTTAGTTTATCTGGAGGCAGGTTCAGGAGCTCAAAAATCAGTATCTACTGATGTTATCCGAAAAGTAAAGAATGAAATTGATATTCCTTTGATTGTAGGAGGAGGAATAAACGGACCTGTTACAGCAATTAATAAGATGAAAGCAGGGGCAGATGTAATTGTTACAGGTACTGTAATTGAAAGAGTATACAGTAAAGTTGCTGAAATAATTGATGCTGTAAAAGGTTTTGAAGTTAAAAATAAATGAAAATTGGCGTTCTTTTTTCTGGAGGGAAGGATTCTGTTATGGCTCTTTACTGGGCTGCACAGAACCATACTCCTGAAGTTTTAATTTCTATGAAATCAGAAAGAGACGATTCTTACATGTTTCATATTCCAAATATTGATTTAGTTCCAGTTCAGGCTGAAGCTCTGAATATGTCTTTAATTTTTGAGAAAACATCCGGTGTAAAAGAAAAGGAACTTCTTGATTTGGAGAGAGCAGTCAAAAAAGCTAAAGAGGACTATCAAATTGAAGGAATAGTAGCAGGTGCTCTTGCTTCTGAGTATCAAAAATCAAGAGTTGAAAAAATATGCGAAAAATTTGATTTAAAATGTTTTTCACCCTTCTGGAAGAAAGATCCGGAAGAGTACATGGATGAATTAATCTCCGCCGGTTTTGAAGTAATAATTACCGGAGCAGCCGCAGAAGGTATAGATAAAAACTGGCTGGGTAGGAAGATTGATAAACAGCTTTTAGAAGAATTAAAGGAACTGAATGAAAAATGTGGAGTTCATATTGCAGGCGAAGGCGGGGAATACGAAACCTTTGTTCTGGACGGGCCTGTTTTTGAAAAGAAAATAAAAATTGAAAAATCGGAAATTAAATGGAAAGGAAACAGCGGAGAACTCTTAATTAAAGAAATGAGCTTTAAGGATAAAATTCAGTAAATTATATTATACAAGAGCTCCATTATTTTTCTCTATGACCAAGCCAAATGATTATTTAAAAATATGGCCGCAGGTAGTTAAAAATTCAATTAAATATCTTAAACTGAGAAGTAATTTTGAGCGCAGTTTTTCCATGCCGGCTGCTTTTATTACTACTATTGCTGCAATTGGACATCATCGAACACTTCTACATCTAGCGCATTTCATTAACGCTAATTTTAATTGTTTAGTAAGGTCGAGAGAAGAAATTAGAATTTCAAGTTTTAACGATGAAGCCGAACGGCTCCTATACAAAGCTACGCCAAAAAATCAATATCGTTTAAAGAATGGAGAGCTTCCTTTTAAAGTACATTCCAGCAGTAAAAAAGTAGATTTGAACGATAACGGAAAGAGGTTCATAGAAGGCAAACTTGATTCAATAAGAGACCTTCCTGAATTAAAAAATGTAAAAATAAATTTAACAAGTGATTATGAAAACCTTTCCAACATTAATAAAATTAATGATGCCATTTCTCAAATATATTCTCTAAAAAGAAGAAAGCTTCAGTACTTAAAATATTGTCCAATTCCAAAAGTAAATATCTAATTTTCTACTCGAATCCTATTTTTGTTCCTCTGAATTTTTTACCGTTCAAAGCCTTTCCAATATTTCCTAAGTTTTTTCCATCCAGAACAACTAATTTGATATCTTCTTTCAGAAGCATATCTGCAGCAACTTTGTCCATAATTGTAGGTGAATTTGCCTTTTCACTTTTATCTGCGAGTTTTTCAAGCTCTTCAAAAGTCATTTCTTCAATTGGTTCTGCATCCGGGTTTGTCAAAGGGTCCTTGTCATAAACATAATCTACATTTGTGCATTTGAATACTGTATCGGCTCCCCAGGCTTTTGCAATCTGAACTGAAACGGCGTCAGTTCTCTGTCCCGGCCTGAACCCTCCTGAAACAATAATTTTATCTTTACATTTCTCAGCAAGTTTTGAAAATTCAGATTCATTTCTTGGTATTTTAGTGCAGGCATGTTCATCTAAAGCTGCAATTAAAACTGAAGCATTAAGTCTGGATGCATAAATTCCAACATTATCCAAAAGTTTTTCTTTATCAGTAAACTGCCTTGCAAGAGAATCAAGCGCCCTTGAAGTTCTTCCTCCGCCTACAACAATAGCCAGTTCGTGTTTTTTGGACCACTTTTTAAGATACTGCACAAGTTTCTTAATATCTAGTTTAAGTGCTTCTTTAGCAATTACAGATCCGCCGATTTTCAGAACTGCTTTCATTTTACTTTGCTGTTTTTATATAGGAAGCGCCTTCTCCTGTTTTTGTTGATAAATATCCGGCTAATTTATTTCTGAGAGTTTTACTTCTGCACTCAAGAACTCCACTTTCAATTAATTCATCTAAAAGCGCTTTGTTCTTATCAAAGTCATTACTGACTCTGTCTGTGTATTTTTCGTATATCTCATTACCGGTTCTTTTTATGAATGTATGTTTAATATTTCCCATTTCAACATTTAATATCAAAGTAAAGCATTTAAGTCTTACTGTTCATTACTTAAAGGCAATGGCCACTAAAATAGTAACTCCGATAGGAGTTTTTGAGAAAAAAGACGGCAGTTTACTAAAAAAAGAATTGTTTTCAAAGAATCCGAAGAAAGCAGCTGAACAGTTTAGGAAAAAAGAAGAGACTGGCGAGGTCCTATCTAAAGCGGAGATTGAAAGTTTATTTTCAAAGCACGGATTTAATTTTACTGATTTTATGCATAAATTTAATATGGAGCTGACTAAGCTCGATTTAAAAGAAGCCCTTTCAAAACCAGATTTTAAAATAATTCAGGTTTCAAATGCTCTGGATGAACTTGAAGAATCTTTGAATTTATATTCTGAAAGATTAAGGGAATGGTATAATCTTTATTATCCTGAATTAAGCAGGCAGGTTTCAAATCACTCTTCCTTTGCAAAAGTAGCTGTCCAGGAGAAACCGAAAGAGACGGTTGCAGGAAATTTCAATGAGCAGGATGAAAAAGAACTTAAAAGATTTGCAAAGTTTGTAAAGAACTCATATAAGGCAAAGGATGACCTTGCAAATTATCTCGAATCTCTAATGCAGCAGAATTTCAAAAATCTGAATGCGGTTGCCGGAGCAAAAGTAGGCGCTGAATTACTTGCAGCAGTTGGAAGCGCAAAGAGACTTTCAAGACTTCCTTCAAGCACTATACAGGTTCTTGGAGCTGAAAAAGCATTGTTCAGGCATCTGAAAGAAGGAACAAAACCGCCCAAACACGGTATAATTTTAAATCATCCTTTACTGCAGATGGCTCCAAAACATCTCAGAGGAAAGGTAGCCAGAAAAATTGCAGGGAAAATAGCAATTGCAATCAGGAGAGACTATTTTGGAGGAAAATTTATGGGGAAAGCCTTGAGAAAAGAGCTGAACGAAGAGGTCAAGAAAATAAGGAAAAAATGAAAAGTAAACACCTAGAAAAGTTTGGAAAAGAGTACGGAACGCTTAACATGAATCCGGGAAAGAAAATATACGGAGAAAGGACGGCAAAAAAGCATGGAAAAGAGTATAGGATTTGGAATCCTTACCGTTCAAAACTGGGAACTGCTTTAGTTAAAAAATTAAGAAATTTTCCTTTTGAAGATAATTCTTCTGTTCTTTATTTGGGAGCAGGAAATGGAACAACTGCGTCTCATTTATCTGATATATGTACAAAAGGACAAATCTATTGTGTTGAGTTTTCACCAAGAGCTGTAATTGATTTACATGCAGTTTCAGAAGAGCGAAAAAATTTAATACCGATTCTAGCAGATGCAAACAATCCGGAGGAATATGCAGGAAGAGTTTCAAAAGTTGATGTTTTATACGAAGATGTAGCCCAGTCTTTCCAGGTTGATATATTCAAAAAGAATGCAGATAAGTTCCTGAAAGAAGGAGGAACCGGATATCTGATGGTTAAAGCAAGAAGCATAGATGTAACAAAAGAACCTCAGAAAGTTTTCAATAAAGTTATTGCAGACTTGTCTGTTGATTTTAAAGTTAAAGAAAAGATAAAATTAAATCCCTATGAAAAAGATCATATGTGCATAGTTGTAAAAAAGTAAAAGTTATTTATTCTTATTCCTTCTTTTTTCGAACAAGACTTTGCAATTAAATCAGGTAATTCATAAACTAAAACAAATTCCTAAGCCAAACACTTAAACCGCTCAGCCAAATTTTTATCTTTTCAGGAGTTATAATCCATTCATAAGCCACAAAAATTGAAAGAATAATCAACAATAAGATGATTATTACTTCTATTAGCCCCCTGTGCTCTATTAATTCTTCTTCAAATTCTCTTGCTATGCTTTTCCTCCTTTTATAGAAAATTACGAAAATTAAGAGGGCTGTTAAGATTAAAATTAAAATACCTGCATAAAACTTCTGCTCCTTTCGCCCCCATTTGATTTTGGCAACCTTAGAAGTTGAAATTATACCTTCATAATGCTCCGCACTTGCTTTAACTAAATAAGTACCTGCTCCCAGTCCTTTAACCGACTCATTTATTGTTACAGACCTTTCCAAAACAATGTTTTTGTGCGCCTCCCAAACAACAGAAGAATCTTTTTCAACTGTTTCAGTCAAATTGACAGTTAAAGGACTGTCCTTATTAGAAGAAATAATTATTGAAAATTTCAAGGGCTCATCGGAGGTTCTTTCAGGTATATCCGGAATCCGTATATCTAAAACCGAAGGAACTGTCTTTTTAACTTCAACTGTACGGGTAGATTCTGCCAAATATTTTTCAAACTCTACCTGAATATGAAAAGTATACTCTCCTAAAGGTAAATCGTGCGGAAGATAAATCTCGCCTGTTTTTGTTATCTTGTCAAATGTACCCAAGTAGATTGTTGACATTCCTTCGGAATACTTAACTCCCTTACTTTCCAGCCAAAACTTAACAAAAACATCTCCGGAAATTTCACCCATCTCTTTTATATAGTAGGTAAAGTCAAGAAAATCACCAGGTACAATAGGTGAATCCACCCTTAAAATATCTACATCAAAAACAACAACACAGTGATTATCTATACAATACTCATTTTTCGAGCAGTCGCTGTTTTCCACGCATTCCGGTTCTTCTGCAGAAGGAGCTCCTCCGACCCATCCACCGCCTGCTGCGCCCTCGTCCAAAGGACCGGATGGTTCGGATTCCGTTTCAAAAAACCAAGTATAATTACTAGCCAGATTTACATTATGTTCACTTTTTATTTCATTTGAGAGTTTAACAGTATAAACAGTAGAATAGGACAAGGCGTCTTCTGGGTCAAACTCTGCTTTAAAGATCTGATTATTAAAGGAGATAGAGCCCGGTATTTTAGTAGAGCCCTTCATCAGCATAAAAGTACTGCTGTTTATAGTACTCATGTTCATATTTTCGCTAAAATAAACAGATAAAACTGTGTTTATGCTGACATCTTCTGTATTATTAGCAGGAACGGTAGAATTTATAGTTGGACCAGTTAAAACTAAACCGACCTCGAGACTTTCGTTTTCAGACGCTTCTACAGGAAACAGTAAGGAAAAAAAGAACAAAAAAGATACGAGCATAACTAAAGCCAATTTGTTCTTTTGCATGCTATTCATGGTATTAGTCCACTCGTATTGTTTTATAATATAGAAATCCGACTATACTGGCAATAGCCAATAAAACAAGTATAATCCATATATAAAGCGGTATATACAATGGCTCTTTGTATCCGGCAACTCTTGCAATTTCTGTTGAATTTTCTTCCGGCGGGATAACTCTAATTTTGAAGCTTGACCCAGCACCTGTTTTAAGAGATACTTGTCCGGTACCGCTACCTGCTTCTGCTGAACCAAGATAAAGATTTACTTTGTATTCGGTTCCCACTTCTACTTCATCAGGTATAGTAATTTTCAGATACAAGGGCTTATTTGAATTTGCAGGAATAGTATAGCTTTCCTTTGCGTTCAGTAAAGTTACTATTTCCTCCGGTCCTTTAACTTGAAAAGTAGTTTCTACTTCAGAGTCCCCGGTATTTTGGAGCCGTATACTGTATGTCTCAGATTCTCCTGCATGGAGCTCTAAAGTATCTCCAGGCAAATAATCTCTTGCAATACCTATACCAGCACTAACAGCAGAAGAGTTTACTATAAAAATTAATAGAAAAACTGCCATTATTACTGCTTTTTTTGTTTTCATTTAGCTTTTCCAAATATATAACCTTAAAGTACAGGTGTTAATTGTTTATCCGGATTATCCCAACCAAATATAAACTTAAACAATAGTGATTTAATCTTCAACAGCTATTGTCCATGCACCAGTTCCTGCGCCAGTAGTATTATAGGTCTGAACTTGTATATTCGAACTTGGGATATCTACATGGAAGTAGAGAGATTCATTCGTTCCATTTCCTCTGTTGATATATACCGGAGTAGGATCAATAATCTGTACAGGAGTATTATTAACTAGCGCAGTTGAGTCATCTGCGACATCATCAGTGTCAGTTTCGAAACTACTTGCAGGGATATAATAGTTCGTATGTGTTTGACCCTGCAATCCTATTGCAGTGACATTTATTTTAGTTAAATTTTGATTTCCGAAATTATAAACTCCAATTGGGTCATCGGTTGCAGCAACATCCTGTTGTCCTATATTGAGACTGGAGCCAAAATCTATAGAAGATTTATTAGTTCCCATTGCAGTTAATGAATTATAAGTAAACGTTTCGGTAGTGTTGTTAACAAAGTTACCTTCATCATCCTTAATTGAAACATTAATATCCCATGCCCCATTAACATCATAATAATTCATAACAATTGTACAAGTATAATTATTTGTATCCCAGTCAACATTCACTACTGTACAGCTCGTATTATTATGCCACTCATTTCCATATAGGCTCGCGGAGCGGTTAGTATGTAGTTCTGCAGTTGTATTATCTAAATTAAGATAACCATCTCCGTCATTAGCTAAAAACCATATTGATACAGTAGTTGTCCCGTTTGCGGTGGGGTCATAACTAGCTGCATCCGTATTTAGATCAGTGATGTTTGGGTTATTACTTGCAGCTACGCCTAAAGTAGCATCCGTCTGGTTTTGAGTAACTGAAAAAGAGAAAGGTAAAGCACCTAGTATAACTATAGCCAATATTGTTATTTTAATCCATTTATTTTTCATTTTTTATATGCCTGCTTGTATATATCGTGCTTTTTTAAGGTATGTATATTTATAAACCTTTCCTTCAGCTATTTTCAGCTACTTACCGTTATTGTCCACTTTCCAAGGCCAGTAGTATTATAGGTCTGTGAAGTTAAGTCAGTACTTGGTATGTCTAAGTGGAAGTAAAGGGATTGCATACTGGATGGTCCTTTCTCAATATAAAGCGGATAAGGGTCAATAATTTGCACCGCTGTATTATTAACTAAAGCAGTGGAATCATCCGCAGAGTCATCTCCGTCGCACTCGATATTTTCAGCAGGTATATAATAAGAGGGATAGGTTTGACCTTGCAAATCAATTGCCGTTACGGAAATATCGGTAATGTTTTGATTTCCAAAGTTTTGAACTCCAAATGGGTCATTAGTTGCAGGTACGTTCTGCTGACCTATAGACCGGGTGTCGCCGAAATCCACCTCTGAAAGATTTGTCTGCATTGCAGTGAGAGGATTATATATAAAAGAAGTTGTAGTATTTTCTCTGAAATTATTGTCATTATCTTTTACTGAAACATTTATAGACCAGCTTCCTGAGCCGTCATAGAACTGCATAACAACTGTACCGCTATAATTAGTTGCAGTTCCATTTAAATCAGAAGCTGAACAAGAAGTGTCATTCCTTGCTGTTTCTCCTGCTTTTGTAAAGTGGATTTCTGCAGAAGAGTCATCTAAAGTTGGAACCTCATTTAAATCACTTACAACGAACCACATATCTATACTTGTAGTTCCGCCCGGCACCGGGTCATATGCCGACAGGGATTTCATATCTGTAATTACTGGATAATAATTGGTTGTAAGCGGTGCATAATCTCCGCCTGAAGGTATACCTGAACTTGAATTATATGGCGTCTCGGTATCTCCAAGACCATCTTCATTTAAATCTCCGCCAGAATAATCATCCCAGTAGTTACCTCCAATAAATGAACCACCAATTATGTTTGTTCCCGATGTTTTTGAAGTGTTCCAGGAATTTGTACTTGAGCCGTCTGGATCGTAGGCGTTTATAGTGTTATTTGAGAAATAATTGTTATAAATTAAATTGTTATCTGCATTGCTAGTTAAATTAAATCCTGAAAGATTATTATTAGAAATATTATTTTCTGTAAAGGTGTTATTACTGGAATTTAAGTAAATACCAT
>JAWOEA010000011.1:0-17694 GCA_046483005.1 Candidatus Undinarchaeales archaeon | reverse complement strand
AGTAAATATTGAGCATGTTCAGGTTTTGCGCCGTTTTCAAGAAGTTTGTTTTTTGCCTCCCATACTTTGGACATATAATTGTCATAAACTTTCTTTATTTCAGGATTGTCTTCAATTAATTTCGGAGTTATGTAGTCCGGCTCTTTTGAATCGTGAAAAATTAAAACCGGTCTTGAAGCAGGAACCGTTCTGTGCCTCTGATCCTGAGAATCTGCTGTATGGCTGATTTTTTTCTTGAAAACAAAGTAAGGATGATTCATTGCTCTCATTAAAGGAGATATTGTGGATAAGTTGAGCATTGATAAAAGGTAATCATTTTTCTTTGGATTTAAAACGGAATCGATTGCTTCCTCGTCGGATAAATCCGGAGTAGCAAGGACTGCCCGGACAGAGTCCGCCATTATTTTTTCTGACTTTTCAGTATAGTCAACAAGTTTTGAACTGTACTTTCCAAGCTCGGAATCAAATTCGCTGATGAATTTTTCCGGCTTTGGTTTGAAATTCTGAATCAGCTGATATTCAAGTGTTTTTTCTATTGGTATCGGGTCATCTAAATCTCTAAAAAATTCGGGGTCCTTCCTTTCAACTTCTTTAACCATTTCTGAAACTACTTCTTTTGCTTCGAATTGAACAGGATACTGGTTCATCAGCTTGTATAATCTGAAAAGAGTTAGTCCGTTTATAGTATGAGTTAAACTCGTCTGGGCTGAAACAGGAATTACATATCTGGCAAGTTCTATTGCTTTCTTTTCAATCAGCTTATCGTCTTTTTTATTATCCAGTTCTTTAATTACCGGAATTAAAAGCTCGGTCAAATTATTGTAAACTTCCCATGCCCGAACAACTGTTTTATTATAGAGTTCAAGATTTTCTCCTTTTAGAGGGGGGACTTTTGCCTTTACTTCGTCCAGTTTTACATATCTCTGGCTGGACTGGTCGGAATTATAGAAAGGATGAGAATGAAGGAATGCCCAGACAAAATGTCTTGATACATTCTCAATTGAAAAGTTGAACATTGCATGCTGGAAAACAGTATGATGACCTGCCTCAAAACAGCCCTTTCCAATTCGTTCTCTCTGTCCTTCGGTTATTTCATCATCTGAAACAACTTTCGGAGAATAGCATGTTCTTGCCGAAGCTACTGAAAGGTCGTACGGGTTTTCAAAATATTTCTGAAGCTTGATTTTTGGCTTGTTTGAATCTGCCATTTTCCCGTGTAAAATATAAGAGTATATATTAATATGTGTTGGCACTGAGAAGTTAAACAAAAACTATTTAAAACAATTCTCTAAATTTCAAAAGAAAATGGCATCTGAAATTACATGGAGAATTGGCGGGAAAGCAGGTTCCGGACTTGTCTCATCAGGAGACATGTTTTCAAAGGTCTGCTCAAGAGCCGGCTACCATGTTTACACAAACAGAGAATTCCATTCAAACATTAAAGGACTGCATACATGGACTTCAGTCAGAATTTCAACTGAAAAGATTTATTCTCAGGTTAAATCAGTAGATATTTTAGTTGCCCTCGACCAGGAAACTGCAGACAAGCATTCTGAATTTTTATCAGAAGGAAGTGCAATTATCTACGACCCGGAACATGTTAATGTTGATGAATCTTTGAAAGAAAAAGGCGTTTGTTTATGTTCAGTTCCCCTTGTTAAATTTGCAAAAGAAGACGGCGGGAAAAAAATTATGCAGAATACTGTAGCTCTCGGAGCTACATTCAAACTGCTTGGATTTGATTTTGATACATTTAAAAAAGCAATAAAAGCTGAATTTTCAGATAAAAAAGAAGGAATTGTTGAAGCAAATATTGTATCCGGAAAAAAAGGATTTGATTTTGCTGAAGAAAAAACTGATAATTTTAATAAAAAACTTGATGAAGCAGAAGACAAGAAAGAAAGAATTTTCCTGAATGGAAATCAGGCAACTGCTTTCGGAGCAATGCAGGCGGGATGTAAATTCATGTCCGCATATCCAATGACTCCTTCAACTGGAATTGTTGCAACTTTAGCAAAGCATGAAAAAGATTTAGATGTTGTTATTAAACAGACTGAAGACGAACTGGCGGCAATTTTAACTGCAGCCGGCGCGGCTCATTCCGGAGCAAGAGCAATGACAGGCACTTCCGGAGGCGGTTTCGCCCTGATGAATGAAGGATTTGGAATGGTCGGCTCCTGCGAAACTCCATTGGTCGTTAATGTTGTTCAGAGACCGGGGCCAAGTTCAGGGCTTCCGACAAGAACAGGTCAGTGCGACCTGAAATATATTGTAAATGCAGCACCCGGAGAAGTTCCGAGAATTGTTATTGCACCCGGAGACGAACAGGATTGTTTCTACTTAGCTGCTGAAGCTTTCAATCTGGCTGAAAAATATCAAATTCCAGTTCTTATTATCAGCGACAAGTATCTGGGAATGAATTACAGAAATACTGAGATGTTTGATATTTCAAAGATTGAAATTGACAGAGGAAAATTAGTTTCTGAAGAAGAAGCTGAAAAGCTGGAAGATTACAAGCGATATGAACTGACTGAAGACGGCGTTTCAAAAAGAGTTCTGCCCGGAAAAGGACCAATCCATATAACCAGCAGTTATGTGGTTGACGAAGCAGGAAATGTTGATGAAACTCCTGAAAATGCTGAGAAAATGCTTGATAAATTATACAAAAAGATACCTAATATTTTAAAAGACCTAAAAAAGCCGGAAGTTGTCGGTCCGGAAGATGCAGATGTAACCCTTATTTTCTGGGGCTCAACAAAAGGACCGGTAAGAGAAGCAGTCAAACTATTGAAAAAAGATGGAATTAATGTTAATTACGTCCAGATTGTTTATATTAATCCTTTACAGAAGAAAGAAGTCAAAGAAATTTTAGAAAATGCAAACAAAACTGTATGCATTGAAGGAAACAAAGAAGGACAGCTTGCAGATATAATTAAATGCAAGACAGGACTTGATGTTGACTACAGAATTAATGATTATACAGGAAGACCATTCTATCCTGAAGATATCTATGAAGAGGTGAAGAAAATATCAAATGACTGAAGTAAAAGATTTGAACAGAGAAGGACAAGTTCCAACCTGGTGCCCCGGCTGTGGAAACTTTGGAATACTTTCAGCCGAGAAGATGGCCATCTCTGAATTGAATTTAGATCCAAAAAAGATAGTTGAAGTATCGGGTATTGGATGCGCAGCATTATTCCCTCACTGGATTAAGACTAACTTTTATGAAACCCTTCACGGAAGAACTCTGCCTGTTGCATCAGGAATTAAGCTGGCAAACAGAGAGCTTACAGTTATTGCCCATGCGGGAGACGGCGACTGTTATGGAATTGGAATGGGGCATTTCGTTCATACTGCAAGAAGAAATATCGATATGACATGTGTTGTTCATGACAACCAAATTTATGCTTTGACAAAAGGACAGTATTCGCCTACAACTCCTAAAGGGAGAGCAAGTATGACTACGCCCGAAGGGGCAATCGAAACGCCGCTGAATGCGACTGCTGTATCTCTTTCATCGGATGCAACATTTGTTGCAAGAAGCTTTTCAAATGACCCAAAACATTTGAAAGAAACTTTGAAAAAGGCAATTGAACATGACGGATTTTCAGTTGTTTCTGTCTTCCAGGAATGCGTTACTTACAACAGGATAAACAATAATGACTGGTGGAAAGAAAGGTTGTATGATTTACAGGAAGAAGGCTACAAGCCGGATGATAAAATTAAAGCTTATGAGAAATCAAAAGAGTGGGGAGACAAAATCCCAATGGGTGTTTTCTACAAGGAAGACAAACCTACTTATGAATCTCAGATTGAACAGCTTGAAAATAAAGAAATTGTCGATAAGGATTTGAGCAATATAGATGTTACTGAAGTTTTGAAAAAGAAATATGTTTAACCTTTTATTGAAATTAACGGCTTAACTCTGGCAACTTTTTTTGCAATTCCTGAACTATGCATTACATTTACTACATCCTCAACATCTTTGTAGGCTCCTGGTGCTTCTTCTGCAACTCCTGCCTTGCTGTGCCCTTTGATTATAATTCCTTCGGACTCCAGATTTTTAATAATGTCTTCGCCCCAGAACTGCTTCTTTGCCTGAGTCCTTGACATTATTCTGCCAGCGCCGTGGCATGCTGAACCGAATGTATCTCCCATTCCTTTTTTCGTTCCATGCAGGATAAAAGAGCTGGTTCCCATAGTTCCTCCGATTAAAATCGGCTGTCCCACCTTTCGATAATCAGATGGAATTTCTTTCCTTCCCGGACCGAATCCTCTGGTTGCCCCTTTTCTATGGACAACTAAATCCTTCTTTTCTCCGTTTACTTCATGCTTTTCAAGTTTTGAAGTGTTATGCGCGATTTCGTATAATGTCTTGACTTCTTTTTCAGGAAGTTCAAGAATTTCGGTAAATGATTTTCTTGCTAAATGAGCTAAAATCTGCCTGTTTGCGAAAGCGCAGTTTATTCCCGCCTTGACTGCAGAGAAATATTTCTGTCCTTCCTCGCTTTTGAACGGGGCGCATACAAGCTCTTTTTCTCTAATAGGAATATTGTATTTTTTGCTTGCTTTCTCTAAAATTTTCAAGTAGTCCGTTCCAATTTGATGACCTAAAGCTCTTGAACCGCAGTGAATTGAAATTAAAATTTGATTTTTCTTAAGGTCGAATATTTTTGCAGCATTTTCATCAAATACTTCGTCGACATACTGGATTTCAAGATAGTGATTTCCTGAACCCAGAGTTCCCATTTCTTTGAACTGCCTCTGCTTTGCCTTGTCTGAAACATTCTCCGGCTTGGCGCCTTCTATCTTCCCCTGTTCTTCCATATGCTCGAGGTCGTCTTTGAAACCGTAGCCGTTTTCTACCGCATACTCTGCTCCTTTTGTTAGGACTTCGTCAATTTGGTCTTTATTTAGTTTGATATCCCCTTTTGAACCCAAACCAGCAGGAATTGCTTTGTATAAATGGTCTGCAAGTTCTTTCTTTTTTGATTCAATGTCTGACTTTTTTAAGGAAGTTGTTAAAGTTCTGACTCCGCAGTTGATGTCAAATCCAACTCCAGCAACTGAAATGACTCCGTCTTCCGCATCAAACGCGCCGACTCCCCCAATGGGGAAGCCGTATCCTGGATGGACGTCCGGCATTGCAAGAGCTGCCTTTTGAATTCCGGGCAGAGAAGCAACATTGTAAATCTGTCTTAAAGAATTCCACTCCTTTCCTGCTTTAACATCATCAATTAAATGCTGAATAATCTGTTTGTCTCCGTAAATTCTTCCGGAGACTTTCATCTCGTCCTGTTTTGGGAGTTCCCAGATGTAGTCAGAGGTTTGTTTTAGGTTTGTTAAGTTCATTGAAAATAAATAAGTGAGAGAGGTTTTAATGTGTTTCCATTTCATCATAGAGGGAAAAGTGAAAAAGGCAAATGTGTTCTATAAATGATTATTTATATATCTAAAAGTATTTGCTCAATAAGGCTGAGATTTTAAATGGAAAAAAAGAAGCCATCTAAAAATCTAGAAGATTTGTCCTATAGAGAGCTCCAGAAGCTAGCAAAGAAACATAACATAAAAGCCAATCAGAAAAAGGAAGAACTTTTAAAAGAACTAAAAAAGACAGAAGAAGAACCAAGCGGTCAAGAATGTAAGGAGTGTGGAAAGTCAACCAACGGAATGCCATTCATTTGTAAGTTTTGCGGAGAGCCTTTTTGTGAGGAGCACAGATTACCTGAAAACCATAACTGTCCTGAGTTAAAAAGAGGAAAATGGAAGAAACCTAAAAAGAATTTTTTGGAAAATAAAAGAAAACCTGAAAAGAAAGTTTCAAAAAAAGGAAAACACAAAAAGAAATTAGGTCGCAAAATAATAAAAGGAGTCGTTATTCTTAGCATTGTTATAATCTCTCTTTATTTTCTTCTATCGTATACTCCTACAAAACACATCTGCATTTCTGGTTATGAAAACGGAGAGTGCTCAACGCCCCAAGTATTTGTCTGGAACCACCCGAATTCAACAAATCAAGTTATTTCTAAAATTAGTGGGTGTCCTGAACAAAAGATTTCTTACTCTGTAGAAGGAGAGTTTAATCAAGAATACTGGTATAAAATAAGTTTCAACAATATTTCTGGGTGGGTCACTTCAGATTATGTTCATCAGACTCCTTGTAATATTCCAGAAAGTCGCGAGTCCACAAATACTACGGCACAAATCAAAAAGGAAAAACAAAAACCAGATATCAACACAAGTGAGTTAGAGTTCCAAATCCATGAATTAGTCAACGAAGAAAGAATTGAAAATGAATTAGATCCATTGGAATATGATGAAAAATTAGCAGAGATTGCAAGAAATCACAGTGAGGAAATGGCCAGCACTCATATCTTTTCTCACAAAAATATTATGGGAGAAGGACCAACTGAAAGAGGATTGAAAGCGAACTATCCTTGTAGAAGAGATTTTGGCGATTATTATACAGAGGGACTTGTTGAAAATATACATAAAAATTGGTTATGTGATTTGTGGCAGGGCACTAATTATGAACCTACAACATGCGCCAGTTGGAAAACACAGGAAGAAATAGCATATGAAGCAGTTGAAGGTTGGATGAATAGTGAGGGACATAGAGAAAATATATTATCGACAAAAGTTTTTAAGGAAGGGATTGGAGTTGCAATTTCTCAAAACGGAGCAGTTTATACTACCCAAAACTTCTGTTAGATAATGATTTTAATATTTTTTATCAAGTAGATAACATAACTAATTAGTCAAATTTAGTCAAACATCAACCACACATTGCACATAATGCTTATTATTCTTTTTCTCGTACTTCATGCCGTAATAAGTAGCTGCCTTTACTATTGTTTTGACCTGATGCTTTTCCTGGTCAAGTTTTTCTCCTTTTGCAGTTCCTTTTAAGTTATATTCAGTTTCTCCGGATTCGTCCTTTCCTTTTTCTATTTCAACGGAAAATTCTGAAAGTAAGAGCTCTGAAATGTCTTTTTGGGCGATTAATTCATTTAAAAATTCAACGAAAAGTTCTGCAACTCCGGAGGCGGAGCATTCAATTTTTATTTCTTTTTTCGGCTCAATTTTGTCAATTTCCGCCATTAATGAAAAGAGTCCTTTTGCCCCTTCCTGAAATGCTTCTTCCTTGGTTTCCCCAATGCCGAGGATTCCTTCTTCTGATTCGTGTTCAAGAAATTTATAAGTCATTGATAAACGATACTCTGGATCATTTAAAATACTTTTTCAGTCTGCCTTCGGAAAACTTTTTCTTATAATCTTTACCGTAATTGTTCAAAAAAATCTCCCACAATGGCGCATGATAATCTTTTCTGGTCCTGGAAAAAATTGTTTTAATTGAAGCGGCATCTGATGCCCTGTTTCCATCACTGTTTAATTTTGATATTCTATCAAAGTCAACAAAATAAGCTTCTCCAGAATTTAAATCAAAAATAATATCACTGTCCCAGCTCAAATTTATATCTATTTCATGTATTTTCCTCAACTTATTTCCAAGCGACCTTGCAATTTTTTTGAGATCTCCTTTTGAAGTTCTGCCTAAATCTATTCCCCTATGGTCTATACCTGGAACAAATTCTCTGATAATAAAATCAGGCCCAAGTCTGGCGCCTTCTAGATATCCAAAAAGCTCTCCACTTAATCTGGTTCCTTTCATCTCTTTAAGAGCTTCAAGTTCATTATTAAAAAAAGTTCGTTTAATAAAAACAGAATATTTATTTCCTTTAACTTCAACTTCCAACTTACTGACTCTTGCAGTTCCGCTTAAATCCACATGTGTAAGATATTTTTTAAGTTCAAAAACAGGTACGCCTCTTAGTTTTTTCCTAACCTTTTTTCCGCTTCTTTTGAAAGCCTCTCCTCTGCCATTAGACCATGTCTTAAGAAGGCGAAGTAATTTCATAATTCCATCGGGGAGTTTATCAACTTCTTCAACAGGAGTTAATTTTGTCTTCCAGTCATCTCCGGTAGTTCTAACCATGTTAAATATGTAGAGATAAACTTAAAAATACCTTTCGCATACTTCTGAGTATGGCAAAATACGAAGACTTTGTTGACAAAACCTACACGCCAGAAAAAAGAGAGCTTAAATGCGAATTTTATATTAAACCTAAGAAAGGCGTTGACCTTACTTGGCTATGCGGAGGAGTTGCCGCTGAAAGTAGTATTGGAACCTGGACTTCATTGACTACAGTTAAAGAATATATGACTGACCTGGCAGCTACTGTTTATGATATAAAAAAGAAAGGAGAAGGAGCTGAAATTAAAGTTTCATATCCTCCTGAATTATTTGAGCCTGGCAACATGCCTAACATTTTGTCAAGTGTTGCAGGAAATATTTTTGGACTAAAAGAAATAGAAAATTTAAGAATGACTGGTTTTGACCTGCCTGAAAAGCTTGCCAAAAGTTTCAAAGGCCCTAAACATGGTATTAAAGGAGTCAGAAAACTGACAGGTAAAAAGACGCCTCTAATTGGAACCATTGTCAAACCTAAGCTTGGATTGAAAACAAAAGACCATGCAAAGGTTGCATACGACGCCTGGACCGGTGGATGTGATATTGTAAAAGATGATGAAAATCTCTCAAGCCAGAACTTCAATAAATTCAGTGAAAGACTGAAAGAAACAGTAAAAATGAAAGAAGAGGCAGAGCAGGAAACCGGAGAAAAGAAAATATATATGGTCAATGTTACGGCTGAAACCAAAGATATGCTGGAAAGAGCTAAAGAAGATAAAGAATCCGGGAATGAATATTTGATGGTTGATATAATTACCTGCGGATGGTCGGCACTGCAAACATTAAGGAAAAACAGTCAGGGGCTTATAATGCACGCTCACAGAGCAGGTCATGCTGCATTTACCAAACTTGATTATCATGGAATATCTATGCCGGTTATTGCAACAATTGCACGTACTATTGGAGTAGACCAGCTGCATGTAGGAACTGCAGTCGGAAAAATGTCCGAAGATAAGGAAGAAGTTCTTGCAAATATTGAAGCCTGCAAAAAGGACTATTACGGACATAAAAAAGTATTCCCTGTCGCTTCAGGCGGCTTAAATCCTTTGAATATTCCTGATTTGCTTGAAATATTTGGAAATGATGTAATCATTCAGGCGGGCGGAGGAATACACGGAAATCCGCTTGGAACGAAATCAGGCGCTGCAGCAATGAGGCAGGCGCTGGAAGCTGCTCTTGAAAATGAATCAATAGAAGAAAAAGCAAAGAAAAATGAGGAGCTAAAAGCTGCAGTCGACAAATGGGGCTGAAGCCGGTTAATTTCTGAAAACAGATAACCTTTAAATACTTCTTTTAATAATAGCATTAAGGGAAAAAGAATGGCAAAAAGCATTATACACAAGCTAAAAAGTTTGTTTAACGGTATTTTCAGCAAAAAATCGAAAATCAAACTGGGTATTTACGGAGAGCCGAATACCGGAAAAACTACCTTAGCAAATAAGATTTCTGAAGACTGGCTTGGGAAACCCGTGGGAGCTGTATCAGAAATGCCCCATACAACTAGAAGTATTCAAAAGGTTGAGCATGTTGAGATTAATGCGGGTTCAAAAACACTTGTCATGAACTTACTGGATATGCCTGGTCTTGCTACTCAAATTGATTATAAAGATTTTAGAAAATTCGAAAAACTTGAAGATTCCGAAAAAAACATGAATTTTAAGGACTTTACAATTCCAAAACTTAAAAAGATTGCAAAAGAGAAAGATATTAAAATTAAAAGCAGTGACAGGAAAGCAGACATAATTAAAAAAATTAAAGAGGAAGTCAGCAAAAATGAGCTCCCTGAACTTGCAGAAAAACTGGATATAAGCCCAAAGAAAAGCAAAAAGAAGAAATACGGCGATAAAGAAGCAAAAGATATTGCAGAAGAAGCAACAAAAGGAGTTATTGAAGCAATCAGATGGCTGGACAATGTTGACTCAGTGATTGTCATGATGGACAGTACAAAAGATCCTCTGACACAGGTAAATATTATGCTTCTTGGAAATCTTGAAACAAAAGGCATACCAGTTGTTATTGCAGCAAATAAAACTGACCTGGATGAATCAAAACCAGGAGCAATAAAAAGTGCATTCCCACAACATCCAGTTGTTCCAATTTCAGCTCAGCAAGGAGAAAATCTGGACGAGCTTTATAATAAATTAGCGGAGCATGTATAAATGGCTAAGAAAAAGAAAAAATCAAAGAATAAAACAAGCAGTAAAAAGAAATCAAAAAGCAGGAAGAAGTCTAAAAAGAAATCAAAAAAGAAACTGAAGAACTTCGAGATGGAATTCATTACAATGAACTCTATTGAAGGCGATACAGTAGATGAGAAAATAGACGAGATTCTTGACAAAGTTAAAGACGGCAAAATAATTATTATCAATGAAGCACTGAAAACAGATGAAGAAGCTCATTTAGTTACTGCAACTATGGAAGGGATAAGAGAAGACTTCTCTGGTGTAGAATTCTGCTCTCTTGAATCCAAAAAGAACCCGCTTTATTCAAAGTTTGCGAATTTAGTTGAAAGATTCACTAAAGTAAAGCTTTCAAGACCCGGAATAACTTTCATTGGTCCGGCAGAAATAATCAGAGAAATAAAAAGAGGGGACCCGGAAGCTTTCTATGTATCCGCTAAAGTTTAAATAAAATGCACAAATGCCTTAAATGTAAAAAACTTTACTCGGACGAGGACGTTCCGATCGTAGAAGGATGTTCGTGTGGAAGCAGACTATTTTTATATATGAAAGGCAAGAAGATGCCTGAAATTAGTGAAAAAGCTGAATCTGAAATTTTTGAAAAGATTGAAGAACTGGATGAAGAAAGAAAATCTGAAGAAACCGAAGTAGAAGAGAAAAAACCTTCAAAAAAGCAACCCGAATTGAGCAAGGGGATTAGAAGAGAAAAAAGCAGCGGATTCGGAATTGAAACTATTAGATTAGAAGATGCAGGAGTATATGAAATAAATATTAAGGCATTAATGAGAGGAAGACCAATGATTGTTCTTTCAAAAGGCGGCTCATACGTTATAAGTCTGCCTTCAGCCTTTGGCGGAGAAGAAGGCGAAGAAGACGAGAATCTGGATGTATAATTTCAGTATACTATACTATTTTTATAAATATTAAATATAGAATCAACTCTCTGTAATTAAATAAAAGAAGTGGTTGCCTGTCAAGCGGGAGAGAGCAAAGGCATTCGCCTGTTGCTCTGGGAGGTGGGAGAATGGCATCTTTAGAAATTAGATGATCCACTCGACAGGCAATTTTTTTGTGTGCGTGAGCGTAGCTATTTGTGCTTTTTCTTTTTCGCTTTCAAGCTCTTTACCATACTTTTGCCAAGTTCATTGCCGACCTTTTTGAACGCGGTTTTAAGTCCAAGTCCCATAGCTATTGCAAAGCCAAAACCAACTGCACCTACGATTATTAATAGGATATTGTTGATCAGTGTTGGGTCGATCAGCGTGTACTGGGCAGTGTTTAGAGCATTTAGACCGATAGCGATTGAAAGGTACACTACAAAGAAGAAAAACACTTTCGCCATAAGGCCTGAGTACGCGAATTTAGAGCCACCTACTATGTCTTCGACATATCTTGCGATTACATATCCAACTGATATTATAATTATACCAGCGAGGATTCTAGGCAAGAATAGTACGAGAGAGTTCATAGCCGTTGCTACGATAGTTATGTTAAGCACTTCTGCAGCCTGACTGATAAACAGCAGGTAGATTATCCACTTGATAACCTCTGAGAAGATATTGCTTAACTTGAGCTCTTCCTGTTTTATTTCGACGTGTGAATCGATCTTGAATCTCATCAAGACTTCTTTCACTGCTGCACCTACTACTTTACCGATTACATAACCGAGCACAAGTAGTATAGCTGAGATAACTATGCTCCAGAAACTGGTTAGCACTGGCATTACTATGGCGTCGTAAATTGCGCCTGAAAGCTGAGCCACGTACGCTGTTGCGGGCATTCATTCACCTCCTTTCCAGTAATGGACCTTTACAGGTCCTATTTGTTGAACGCCAACACGTCCCGTTCCTATAAGGATCCCGAGGATCCCGTTAGCGTTATATCTTGTGATGTCGAATTCGCGGGCGACATCTTGGATTGAAACTCCTTTGTCGCTCCGTTTTATGAATTCTTCAATTTCTTTGACCAGTTCATCTTGTGTTGGCATGTTACATTGGTGTAACATCACCGTATATATAAATGTAACGGTTGTGTTATTTTTGTGTTATATAGTCGTTGCGACTAGATAACTTATTGATTACATACAAATCACTGGTTTATATACTTTGCTGTTGCTTATAAAACACGGAAAAGTTGCTAATAGATTACAAAAAGATTATATTAATAGTTTTAGTGATGTAATGAAAGGTGTTACAGAAGGTGTTACAGAGATGTAAAATCGGTACCTTTTAAGCTAATTCGTCCTTATCAAAAAATATTTTTAATTCTCTTTCTGCAGATTGAGGAGAGTCTGCGCCGTGTATAACATTCTTTGTTATGCCTTCTCCGGTCCAGAATTTTTTTCTAATAGTTCCTTCTTCCGCTTCAGCCGGATTTGTTGCGCCCATCAGAGTCCTATACTCTTTAATTAAGTCTCCTTTGCCTTCAATAACCATTACATATACCGGCCCAGAAGTAGCATAATTTATTAATTTATCATAAAACGGCTTTTCTTTATGTTCTTTGTAAAGTTCTTGCGCCTGTTCTTTAGTCATTTCTATTTTCTTTCCTCTGGCTATTTTAAAGCCGTTCTTTTCAATCATTTTCTTAATTTCGGGAACTTTTCCCCTCTTTACTGTTTCCGGTTTTATCATTGAAAATGTTCTTTTTGTCATTTGATCATCTCCTTTGTTAATCATATAAAATTATAATTACTCAGATTTTTCTTTCTTTTCTTCTTTTTCTTTTTTCTGCGGTTTTTCTTTTTCTTCTTTTGCAGGCTTTTCTTCTTTGCTTTCCTTCTTTTCAATTTCAGTATATCCGCATTTTCCGCAAGATAATCTGTCAGAATGTTCTGCCATAAAAATTCCAGGCCCGCATCTGGGGCACTGTTTTTTCTTTCGTTTGATTGAATCTCCGGAAACTTCGTAAAGGTCTCTTTTATTTAATTTTTCTGCCATTATTTACCTTCCTTTTTCTTTTCTTTTCCATGTCGAGTGGAGCTCGACTGGCCCCCTTTCGGCGAAGCCGAAAGTGAGTCTTTTGCCGGCTTTTCTTTTTCTTTCTTTTTTTCCGCGGGTTTTTTTTTTTTTTTGGACTTCTTCCCAGACTTTTTGGACTTTTTAGATTTGCTTTTCTTTAATTTTTTCTTTTGCTTCTCTTCTTTTTTCTCTTCCTCAGCGAGTTTAGAAACGGTTTCTTCCACGTCTTTTCCTCTGAATTTTCTGTACTTCTTGGTCCACTTTACTTTAATTGGATTTCTGCCCAGTTTCAGCATGTTCTTTTCGCATTTGCCTGAACAAAAATGAAGCAGAGAGCCGTCCTTCTTTACAACAGTCTTTCCTGTTCCCTGTTCTATAACTGTCCCGCAGAATGAACATGTTTCCATTATATCTGGCGGATGTCGCCTGCCTCCATAAAAGTCTGTCTCAGCATTAAAATATCTCCTACATGCACCGGACCTTTTACATTCCGTCTCAGAATTCTACCTTCGTCCCTTCCTTCAAGGACTTTGCATTTAACCTGAGTTATTTCTCCGGTAGCTCCGGTTCTTCGCATAACAGTGACTACTTTAGCCGGAAATGTTGCTCCTGATACTTTGGATTTCCCGGCTCCTTTCTTCTTTTGTTTTTTTCCTTTTGGTCTTTTTGCCATTTATTTATTCTTTCTTTTCTTCTTTTTTAGATTTTTCTTCAGCCTTTTCTTTGCTTTCTTTCTTTTCTGATTTCCTTTCCTCTTTTTTTGAAGATTTCTTACCTTTTCCTAAATTTTTAATCTTTTTTACAAGATCAGTAAGTGTGTCCTTTCCTTTTCCAGGATTTACAATAGCCGCAGCTGATGTCGGAACTGTAAGTCCTGCTGCCTTGCCTAGTTCGTCTTTTTTAGGTATATTAACGAAAGGTATGTCTCTCTCATCGCATAATACTGGAAGATGAGCTACAATTTCAGGCGGAGAAACATCATTTGCAACAGCTACAAGTTTAGCCTTGCCTCTTTCTATTGCTTTTGTTGTTTCATTTGTGCCCTTTCTTACCTTTCCAGATGAACTGGCGGCATTAAAAGCTTCATAAGTTTTGTTTATAAGTTCCTGTGGTATTTCTGCCATATCAATCACCTCCCGTTAGGGATCTATCATGTGCTCTATATTAGAGTAGTAAGGAGTATATAAAGTCTTTGAATTTCAGAAAAATTATTTCTTTTTCAGATGAACATCCATCTGAGGAAATGGAATGATTATTCCTGCTTTGTTTAAAGCATTGTATATATTTGTATTTGCAATATCTTTTATTGAAAACCTTTCCCTGTAATCATCAACCCATATATATGCCTTGAATTTGAGAGCAGAGTCTCCCATTTCACTAAATCTAACAAAAGGCTCAGGTTCTTTTGAAATTCCTTTTATTCCTTCAATCGCATTTAAAACTATCTTCTTCACTTTTTCGACACTTGAGCCGTATGCTACACCAAAAGACAGAACAAGTCTTGCAGTAGGTCCTGGAAGAGCAAAATTCTTGATATTTGTTTCAGACAATATTCCATTTGGAACTGTTATTACTTCATTATCAAATGTTTTTAATTTGGTGCTTCTCAAGCCGACATCCACAATAGTTCCTATTTCTCCTGTTGAAAGCTCAATAACATCGTCAACCTTAACTGCTTTATCAGCTACTAATGAAATTCCTCCGAAAAAATTTCCAAGTGTTTTCTGCATTGCAAAAGCAACTGCAAGTCCCGCCACACCCAAACTTGCAAGAAGAGGGGATGCATTTATGCCCCATGCATTTAAAATAAACATCAAACCTATTGCAGCCACTGTAACCCTTGAAATTTTTTGAAGAAGATGGATGATGCTTTTATCTATTTTTTTTCTTCTTTTTGCCCAGCCGAGCGACCAGTTTTCAATTAGTACATCAAAAACTGCAATTGAAACTAATATAGCAATAACAAAACCAATTGTTGAAAGTCCTCTGTCAAAATAAGTGACCATTGTTTCCGACAAATCAATAGGGACTGCTGCCAGTCTTATTCCAATAAGAATCAAAATTAAAGTAATCGGAGTTTTTATTTTTTTTACAATTAGGTCATCTATTTTTGAGTTTGTTTTCTTAACGGCTTTCACAAGAAAATGTTCAAAAATTAGTTCAATTCCTTTTGCTATAACTAAAAATGAAATAAATATTGAAAGTGCATATAAATATGGATACTGAGAGAGGATTCCAATATAATTTTCTAAAGTTAAGATGATTGATTCAAAGCTCATGAATCAATATAGGATACAATGTTTAAAAAGGTATTTGATTCATTACACGAATGAATTTGCATAATTTAAAATTCCTGTCAGGAAAAATTTTGCAATATAGTAGTTTATTATTATAGCAGTTCCGTTTGAAACGAGAACTTTAATAACAGGAGCTCTTCCGTAGAGAACAAAGAAAGTTATTCGGATTGCTCTGCTTATTAGCAGGACCACAACGAAACCATTTAGAGTTATTAGAGGAACAAGTCCAGTAAAAGAGATTACAACTACAAGCAGAATTATTACAAGAAGCATCAGAAGTTCAGCGGTTTTCCCAATAAAACTCTTTATTAAAAGGAAAGAAAAGGGAGAATCTTTATTTCCAATTGCAAAAATCAGTACGGTACCTATAACAGTGATTATTAGTCCAGGAACTGCTCCAAACACTACTACTAAGACATAGAAAAATACTGTCGAAAAGTCAATACCGTTTTTATGTGTCATTCCCCAGCCATTGAAAAATATTAGAAGAAAAGTTATCAGCATGAAAATAAATCCTGCGGAGCCACTGTTTCCTCCAGTATAGAATTTCTTGACTAAAAGGGCTACAATGAATAAGAGAACGCCGACAAAAATGCTTAACATCATACCTGGCTTCATACTGAAAAATAATTCTCTTAAATGCCGTTTTTTCTCACTTTTATTATTTTTTTTAGTTTTGGACATTGTTTTTCAGAAACCAAAAAGTTTCTTTACCTTATATAAAAAGCTCCCAAAGATTAAAAAGATTATTATTAGGAGAATTATGACTGCTAGAGTTACTGCGAAAATTAAATACTGAAGAGAAGGCAGTTTCCAGGCCAGCCAACCAACAAAAATCAATATCAACAAGACAGTTATGCAACAATTTTGATTTAAATTATAAACTTTGAAAAAAGGTTTTTCTTTTTCAAACAGATTTTTTCCGCATTCAGGGCAGATTTTTGCCTCTTTACTTAGCTCTGTTCCACAGTTAGGACACGATCTATTTCGGGAGAAAATCTTTTCCAACTTCTTTTTCAAATGTTTCATGCAGATGTTTAATTTCTTCTTCTACATATGCTTTTACTTTCTTTTTTTCATCCCTGAGAGTTTTTCCGCCATGAATATCAATGAAACCGTTTAATTTGATTGACCGGTTAAGCTCCTGTTCTATAAAATTTGAAATTCCTTTCTGTGTTTTTCTCTTTTTGAACCTGCCTCTTGCTCCTCTACTGCCTATTAAATATAAATAAGGAAGTTTTTTGTCATGATAAATATCATAATCAAGTTTGGAGAAATTGGTAAGAATTTCCTGTTCTCCATTGTGTCTCTTCTTTTTATCATTAGGTCCTTTCCCTATCTTATTAGCCAGCTGTTCAAATATACGATATTCCATAAAAATAACATGCGGATGGAAATGCTTGATTCTTTCAAAAACATTTTCTAATTTGGACTCATACTCAAAAACTGCATCGTGTTCTTTTAAAATTACTTCTGGGCCGGTTATGCTTTAGGCAACATACTTGATGAATATTTTAGTGAAAATACATTGATGCAAGCTTATCAGAAGATAAGGGAGGAAGAGAATGACGAATAAATTTTATGATACTTTGGCTTTCCATGTCATACCTTTTACTGCAGGTTTTCTTGTAGGCTATACAGATTCTCTAGAGAGGGATATTCCTGAAATTTCACAGAATTTAGAGTGTTTTGTTTTTCTATGCCCTACAGCATGGACATCATTGTACACTGTAGTAAAGTTTCCTGAACAGAAGAAAAACCTGGAAGCAGAGATTTCAGTAGCGCAAGAAAAGCTGGAATCCAGGAAAGAGAAATTGGGTGATCAGATATATAGGCTGGAGAAAGCACAATTGGATTTTTACAAGAAAAAAGTTGAAAAGCTGAGTACGCCTAATGTAACTGCCAAGGCAGGTATAAAGACTTTAATTAAATCTAGCATTGGATATGCACTGGGCAGAAGTTTCAAGTATTTGGGGGCATAAAAATGAATGATTACATAATGGAAACACTGGAATTGGAAAAGCCGGCATCAGGTAAAGAACTGGGCAAAGGCTTGGAAAGCTTAGCAAGGCAAATGTCTGACATCTTTGTAGTAAAATTCAGGGATAGAGATAGCATTTCTAATGCTTGTTCTATGGGTATAAAAAGCAAGTATTTTAACAGGAATTTCATGTTATTGGGTGATGGTTGGTCAATAGATCTTAAGAATAAATATACAAGAGTGC
>JAWOEA010000038.1:0-8528 GCA_046483005.1 Candidatus Undinarchaeales archaeon | reverse complement strand
GTAACCAACCAAAAGCAATCCAAGCAGTGCAAACAATAGGCCAAGTAAAGAATAATTATCCAACGTAAAGGATTTCATAGAAGTCCACCAGCTCACACTAGACATACTTGAAAGACCTAATTGATTAAGAAGAGGTAGCTTCTGTCCGGCCTTTTCACCTATTAAAGAGCTGTAAACAAACCATAAAGGGAGAGATAAGAAAACTGCATATGCAGGCCAATATGCTTTCTTTAAAATTCTCTTTAAGTCTTTTTTGTATTCAAAAGTTAAAATTATTGGAAGTAAAATTGCTAAAAAAGTGTACTTTGTTAGCCCGGCCAATGCTATGAAAGTGGCTGCAAAAATAAAATCGTTTCTTTCTTTTGAGTCTCTCCATTTTAAATAGAAATAACCTCCGGAGAGCATAAAGAATAGAGCCGGCCCTATAAGCTGAACATTCCTGCCGAAAAATACAAACAAAGGATTTATCGCCATTAAAGCAGCGGAAACTAATGCAATGTCTTCTCTTTTAAAGAGTTGTTTTACGAAGAAGTACATGGCAAATATAGATGCAGCTGAAAATAATACCATCAGGGCTCTAGCAGCGGTTAAACTTGGTCCAGATATTTTGAAGAGAAGTGCAGTTAATATTGAAGTTGTTGGAAAAGTGTCTTCATGAACACCGCTTGGTGCTGCATCCAGCTTAGGATAATCTCTTTCAGGAACAAAAAACCCATGTTCAAAAAAACCGCCTTCTGCAAAATTCCTTGCCTCTGTTAAATAATGAGTTTCTTTCCAGTTATGGTAGCCTATGACTGGATAATCTGCATGATATGATCTTAAATAAATTCCCGTAAGAGCAATTAAAATTAGCAAAATAAAAGGTGCAGGGTTCTTCTTTATTGATTCAATTATCCTTTTCATTTCATTCCTTCTTTTTTATACCAGTTTAAATAAAGTTTAATTCCTTCTTCAATTTTAACTGAAGGTTTGTAATCTAACTTTTTCTCTGCCTTACTTGTATCTGCCAAAGTATGCTTTACATCTCCAGGCTGTTCTTCAATGTGTTTTATCTTTGGTTCAACTCCTGCTTCATTAGATAAAAGCTCTACAAGTTTATTAACTGTAATTTTATGCCCCGTTCCTAAATTGAAAATATCAAAGTCAATGTCTTTTTTACCGGCAGAATGAGTTCCATCAATAATATCCTCTACATAGCTGAAATCTCTGGACTGTTCTCCATCTCCGTAAATGGTTATTTCTTCTTCGTTCAATACCTTTCCAGTAAACTTATTTATTGCCATATCCGGCCTCTGTCTTGGACCATATACAGTAAAGTATCTTAAAAGAGCTGCTTTTAAACCAAAAGTATCATGATAAATTTTAATTAATTCCTCGCATGATTTTTTAGTTAAACCATAAGGAGAGATTGGATTTAAGTCCATATCTTCTTTTTCTGGAAGCTCTGCATCTCCATAAACGGAGCTTGAGGAGGCAAAGACTAATTTGCAACTGTTTTCTTTACATGACTCAAGAATCTTTTGTGTTGCAATAATATTGTCATTAACATACTGTTGAAAATCCTCCCAGCTGTATCTTACTCCTGCCTGAGCAGCAAGATGATAAACCGTTGAAACGCCTTTGAATAAATCTTTTAAATTATAATCAGTTAAATCGGCTTCATAAAAATCAAAATTCTCATGATTTACAAAAGTATCTAGATTTCTTTCCTTTAAAGAGCGGTCATAATAGGGGCTGAAATTATCTATACCTATTACTTTATAGCCTTCTGAAATTAATTTTTCAGATAAGTGGCTTCCGATAAAGCCTGCACATCCGGTTACTGCTACTAGGTTGTTGTTTGCCATTCTCAAAAATAGAAATGATTTATAAGTTTAAATATCTTAGGAACGCCTGTAAAAAAGCTCTCCTTTTACTTATATTCTGTTTTTAATAATTTCAGAAAAATCAGTTATTTTAGGAGTATTTAAATCTTTGAAATTTGTAGACCAAAATCCGTATGTGGAGTGGTCTCCAAAATTTCCAATTGCCTTCATTCCATGATCGGATAAAACAATTAAATCAGTTATCTTCTCTCTGTTTTTCAGCTCATCTGCAATTTCATCCAAATCAGTGTAAATCATTTTCATCATGGTTTTATTTCCAAAATTCAAATGACCAATAACATCCGCTACAGAAAAATAACCAAGAACAAAATCATGGTCCTTATCTAAAGAATTCAAAAACTGTTTTTTTACTTTTTTATGGTGTTCAAATGCATCCTGGTTATATTCTTTTTTAATCTGCTTTTTATCTTCAGAATCTTCAGATTCAAAAAAACTTTTTAAAAGTTCTCTTGATTTTTTATGGGCTTCCAAATCATAAGAAAAGCCAGGAAGGTCTAAGATTTTAGGATTTTCAAACTCTGAAAAAAAGGTGTCTTCAATACCCCATTTTTTATCCCACATTGCTTTGTCCCCGAGTTCAAGAACTTCGGTTTCCTTGTTTTCTCCGGTCATAAAACTGCTCCAGAGAACCATTGTTCTTGGCTCCGAAAACTCAGAAATATTTGTCCTGCCGTAGTATTTCTGTTTCAGGTTTTCCGTCTCAAATTCCTCAACTAACTTATGTTCAAGAGCATCTATAGCAAAAACAACTTTCATTTTCCCGCCTCCGTTATAATTCCTCCGGCGCAGGTATCTTTTCGTTCAAGAACAAACCGGCCCAATTTAGGAATAAAATTAAAATTTTCAACTACAGCTTCCTTATTTAGTTTAATTATGACATCAGCAACTTCTCTATTGTTAATTTTATCAGTATCTTTTCTTATTGTTTCAAGTGTTGAAGAATCAATTACTTTTTCAATCTTCTCAATTTCTCCCATAATTTCTTGAGTTGAAAGCTTGAATAAAATTCGTTCTCCTAATTCATACGGTTCCTTATCCAGCCAGAATAAATGACATTTAATTTTATCAGTAAGTACCGGCCCTTTATCTTTTACCGGCAGAATTATGTCTCCTCTGTCTAAGAATAAAGAGTCTTCGGTAGTTAAACCAATATTTTTTCCGGCTTCTGCTTTTGAAGGATTTTCTTTGAATTCTAGAATTTCTTTTACTTTAGTGGTTTCTCCGGAAGGCAGAATTTTTACTTCCTCTCCTTCTTTAATAACTCCGCTTAGTACTGTTCCGGCAGTAATTCTTTTATCAAATTTATAAACATCCTGAACTGAAAATCTGACTGGTTTCTCAAGAAGCAGTGATTCTTTTTTGAAACTGTCAAGAGCTTCTAAAATAGCAGGACCTTCAAACCATTTTAAATTTTCAGACTTTTCAGCTACAAAATCTCCTTCCTTTGCTGAAATAGGGATTACATAAGAGGGCTCAATGTTTATTTTCTCAAGCCATTTTGTTAAATCTTTTTTAACTTCATTGAATTTTTTCTCGCTGTAATCAACTAAATCCATTTTATTAACAGCGACAATTACTTGGTCAAGTCCGAGCATGCTTAATATATAAGAATGTCTTCTTGTCTGCTCCTGCACGCCCTCTTCCGCGTCAACAACGAGGATTCCTGCTTCTGCCTGAGATGCGCCCGTAATCATATTTTTTATAAACTCTACATGTCCAGGGGCGTCGATTATAGTGTATTCCCGTTTGTCAGTATTGAAAAAGGTTTGAGCCGTATCAATTGTAATTCCCTGATCTCTCTCTTCTTCAAGATGGTCCATTATATAACCAAATTCCAAATCTTTTCCAAGAGATTCGCAGATTTCTTTTATTTCTTCAATTTTTCCTTTAGGTAAGGAATTAGTATCATAAAACAGTCTGCCTATTAGAGTAGACTTTCCGTGGTCCACATGTCCTACAATTACAAACTTTAGATTTTCATTTTTCATTTTTACATGTAGCCTAGAGCCCGAAGTTTCTGCATAGCCTGAGCTTCTTCCTTATCCTGAGACCTTCCTGCTCTTTCTGCAACTTTGCTTTTCTTCACTTCTTCAATAATTTCATCAATTGTTTCTGCACTGCTGTCAACTGGTGAAGTACAGGGCTCGCACCCTAAAGACCGGTATCTTTTTCCATTTTTTGAAAAGTAAAGTTCATTAACTGGGAGATTTTCTCTCTTAATATAATCCCAGACATCTATTTCCGTCCAGGAAAGCAGAGGATGAACTCTTATATGCTGTTCAGATTCCAGCTGACTTTTATACTGGTCCCAAAGTTCAGGCGCCTGATTTTTATAATCCCATTTGAAATCTTTGTTTCTCGGGGAAAATGTTCTTTCCTTTGCCCTAATCCCGTGTTCGTCTCTTCTTATGCCTAAAAGAAGAGCCTCAAATTTATGTTCATCTATTGTCTTTTTCAAAGCATTTGTTTTCCTTACTGTACAGCAGTTTATCTTATCGTTTGGACCAATGTTATTTTGATCTGCTTCATCAAAATTTTCAGAAATAATTAAATTCAGATTCCAATTTTTAACGCACTCGTCTCTGAAATCATACATTTCCTGAAAATGCATTCCGGTATCAATATAAATTACTGGAAAGGGAATTCTGCCAAAAAACGCTTTTCTTGTTAAATGAACTAAAGTGGTTGAATCCTTGCCGACGCTCCAAAGCATTGCCAGCTTATTATACTTCTTGTAAGCCTCCCGAATAATGTAAATGCTCTCGCTTTCTAGTTTATCTAAATGATCCATTTTTAAATATAGCCAAGATCTTTAAGCCGCTCTTTCACTTTTTTTTCATCTTCTTCAGAAAATGCTTCTTCTTTGGCTCCCTTGCCAGATACTACTTCTCTCATTACATAAGTGACATAATCAGAGATTGATGTGAAACCGGTTCCTTTTATCTGCGCTTTAATGTTTTTAGCGAGCTGTTTTGGGATCGAGACGGTTGTATGTTTAGATTTAGTTGTCATGATATTCAATAATATTGAATAATATCTGATATATAAATCTTTTGAATTTTACCAGCAGAGTCCTTCGTAGTCAACATCTTTTCTGTTTTCTAAAATGTTTCTGCCGTCAATGACTATTTTATTGTTCATTCCTGAAAAGTCAACGTTTTTGAATTCAGGCCATTCAGTAATTATCAAACATGCATCAGCGTTTTTCAATGCATCTTCTTTTGAACTGCAGTAATTAATTTTATCTTTGAAAATTTCTTTTGCATTTTCTAAAGCTTCAGGATCGTATGCTTTAACTTCTGCTCCCTTTGAAAGTAGTTTTTCAATTATTTCAATTGAAGGTGCTTCTCTGATATCATCAGTATGTGCCTTGAAAGCAACTCCGAGAACTGCAACTTTTTTATCTTTCAAAATGCCGAGTTTTTTCTCTGTAAGACCTACCATTAATTTTCTTTGAAGCTCATTTACAAAAAGAACTGAATCCAGTAATTTAGAACTGTAATCAATATCTTTTGATTTTGCTCTCAAAGCTTTGACATCTTTAGGCAGACAAGATCCACCGAAACCAACACCGCTTCTTAGAAAGTGCTTGCTTATTCTGTGATCAAGACCGACTGCTTTCATTACATCGTAACTGTCGATTCCAAACTTTTTGCATATATTTCCGATTTCATTTACAAAAGAAATTTTTGTGGCAAGGAATGCATTTGAAGCATATTTAATCATTTCAGCACTTTTTATGTCAGTACTGACAACCGGCGTCTGTTCGAAAGTTAAAACCGGTTCAAGTATATCATAAGTTTTCTTGTTAATTGCACCGATTACAACTCTGTCGGGGTTCATGAAATCGTCCAGAGCTTTGCCTTCCCTTAAAAATTCAGGAGTCATTGCAACTCCAAACTCTTTTCCTGCTTTTTTGCCGGACTTTTCTTCTAATTTAGGTATAACTACGGAATCACTCGTTCCCGGAATTACTGTACTTTTAACTACAACAACAGGATAATCATCCATTTCTTTTAACGCGTCACCTATGTCTTCCGAAACTTTTTCAACATACTCTAAATTAATTGAGCCGTCTTTCCTTGAAGGAGTTCCAACGCAGATGAATGCTATTTTAGAATCTTTTACTGCACCTTCCAGATTTAGAGAAGCTCTGAAATTTCCTTTTTCTAAAACATTAGAAAGCATTTCAGAAAGACCTTTTTCATGGATTGGAGGTTTTCCTTTATTAATTAAATCAACTTTTTCAGGGACAATATCTACGCAGGTTACGTCATGCCCTTCGCTGGCTAAGCCAACTCCGGTTATTAATCCTACATATCCAGTTCCTATTACTGTAATTTTCATTTTTCCAGCTTTTACTGCTTCTTATACATATTTGAGAGCATTTATTAAGGTTTTTGTAGTATATGAAAAATAATGGCTAAAAATAAACCTTTTATTTCAGTAATTGTACCTTCAAGAAATGAAGAAAAAAATATAGCTGACTGTATAGATTCTCTTTTAAATTTAGATTATCCAAAAAAGAAATACGAAATCATTATTTCAGACGGCAGGTCTACTGATAAGACAAGAGAAATTGTTAAAAAATATGGAAAAAAAATAAAATTGATTGATAACTCAGGGATTAATTCGGCTGCAGGCAGGAATATTGGAATTGAAGAAGCAAAAGGAGAAATAATTGCATTTACTGATGCAGACTGCATGGTTAAAAAGGACTGGCTTAAAAAGCTTGTTTCTGAACTCAAGCCAAATACTGTTGTTGGTGGTCCGAATATTCCTCCGGAAGATGCACCATATTTTGCAAAGGCTATTGGGTATGCATTAAGCACTTTCTTTGGTTCTGCCGGTTCAGCGCAGGGCTATCTGTTTAAAGAAAAAACAGAGGTTAAGAGTTTGGCGAATGCAAATGCAATGTACTGGAAAAAAGACCTGAAAAAAGTTGGAGGATACGATGAAGACTTTACTACCGGGCAGGATGCAGAAATTAATTACAGACTTGGAAAAGAAGGGATTAGATTTTATTTTATACCGGATGCAGTCGTTCTCCATAAAATGAGGGCAACTCCTTTCAAATTTGCAAAAAGGATGTTTCAGTATGGTTATGCAAGAGCCAAATTCATGCACAGACATAGAACTCCATTGAATCCGATATATGCATTTATGCCTGCTTTTGCCCTGTTTACACTGTTCAGTCCGGCGCTGGTTTACTTTATTCCTGCTTTTTCGCTTTTATGGATGTTTTATTTCCTTACTGCCTTTCTATTTGCTTTAACTACACTTAAAATTGGATATTTACCGGCAATTATGCTGGCATATTTCATTGAACATTTATTCTACGGGCTCGGCTTTTTGTATGGGCTGGAGTAAAATAATAAGCTTTATATAACTACTAGTTCAATCTGTTTAAAAAGAGAGAATGTGTAATAAGTATCAGTTAATACATTATAATAAAGAAGGTACATATTAAAATGCAATTTAAAAAATTTATTGTTCAGGAAAAACCGTTCTATAAAAAAGATTTGTGCCCTGAAAAGTTTATTGAAAAATATCTTGAAAAATATGAAAGTCTTTATTACTCAAGAAAAGTTCAGGAAATAAAGAGATTGCTCCCAGAAACAATTGAAAACAAAAAAGTTCTCGATATTGGATGTTGTGGCGGCTACCTTTCAATAATGTTGGCAAAAATGGGTGCAAAAGTTACTGGAATAGACAGCTCAAAACCTGCAATTACTGCAGCAAAATATTACGCAAAGAATGAAAAAGTAAAAAGTAAGTGTCAATTTATTCATAGTGACATAAATAAAATCGAAATAAAAAAGAAATTTGACTTGATACTTGCAAAAGATGTTATTGAACATATTGAAAAAGACATTGAATTTCTGAAAAAAGCGTATAAACTCCTTAAACGAGAAGGAAATATAATAATAACAACTCAAAATTCGCACAGTTTTAATTATCTCTTTGAAGGATTAATTCGAAAGTTGTTTGGTCAGAAAAAGTGGGTTGGCTGGGACCCGACACATTTAAGGTGGTATAATGCCCCCGCTCTTAAAAGAAAACTAAAAAAAGCAGGATTCAAGCCTGTTAAATTTAGCGGTTCCTACTATAAACCCTATGAAATGATAAATAAAATATTCAATAAAAATCTTAAATCAACGGCAGTTGTTTTAATTGATGACTGTCTTGGTCATGTTCGGCCTTTTAATAGATGGGGATGGAGCATCAGTGTTAAAGGTAAAAAAATCAAGAGGGAGAAAAATGCCTGAAACTATAATAATCATTGAAAAAAATCCGGACATTGAAGAAACAATTGCTAAGCTGGACAGGATTAAAAAACCGTTAATTGTTTATAAAAATAAAATCAAGAACAAAGGGAATCTGAAAACTAATAAAATTGAAAACTATACTAAACAACTTGACAAAGATATAAGTAAAACAGCCATAGATTTTTTAGATGACTGGGCAGATACTCCCCTAGAAAATGGACAGAGTCTAAAAGAACAGCTGAAGCTCACGCCCCCTTACTCATGGTGGTGGTTCATAGACAGATGGCTTCATAAAACTCCATATTACAAAAATAGTTTAGTTGATATCATAGCGGTAATTGAAACCCTTAATTTTATGATTGATGTTGAAGAA
>JAWOEA010000002.1:0-10784 GCA_046483005.1 Candidatus Undinarchaeales archaeon | reverse complement strand
AAATTTATCTGATGGCGGATTTGGTGGTGATCACGCTGGGCAGCACCTCCCATTGCAAACGCTGCCTTGGCAGTTATGCCGCAGAAAATGAGGACCGGGAAAAAATACCGGCTGTTTCCGTGGCCAATCAGCGGCTGCAGGACATTTATGAGCAGTTCCGGGAGGCCGGGGTCAGCTGCAATGAATGTTTTTTCGATGAGTTGTCGTTGTCTCCGGACAAAGCCGATCCCGGCCGGAGCCCCACCCGGCTGTAAACAAAACAATGGCTTTTTTGGGGTTAAAGCATTGGGAAATACCTGCCGATAAGAAAAAAGAACCCGTGGATAAACGGAATCATCATAAACAAAGACCAAAAGTATGCAGGTTTATCACGCTGACAAATCAAATGCCGCAATCCATCCTGCCCCTGGCGGAAAAAATCAGGGGCAGGCCAGCCTGTTTGCCCGGCAGTTTGACCAGATGCTGGAAAAAAGCGCTTACGGGCACTCGGCAAAAGCGCGGCAGCCGGTTCATCTGGGCACGATTACCCGTGATCAGCCCACAGTGTCCCATCTTCTGGCCGACAATGAAGGCTATGGCAGTGAGTGCTGGAAAATCATCCATTCAGGGCAGAATCAAAACAAACCATATACCCGCATTGTTGAGGGGACAGAAATTTATCTGGACCCGCAAACCAGGGAAATTACCTGGCATGGGGATCAAGTGCCCGGCCATGACAGCAGCACCCGTCCCGCCGCAGGCGTTGCCGCTTATCAAGGCCATGGCTCCGGTGGTGCGTCCGGTTCAGATCTTCCGGGAGATCAGCGCCGGGTCATCGAAGATGCCATTGATCTGGCCGCACAACGGCATAACATGCCCAGGGATCTGATTGCCGGGGTGATCCGGGCGGAGTCCAATTTCAATCCCGACGCGGTTTCCACTGCGGGCGCCCGGGGGCTTATGCAGCTGATGCCAGAAACCGCCCGTGAACTGGGTGTTGAAAATTCGTTTGACATCAGGGTCTGAAGGATCCAGTGCATCTGAAATCAATTCGCCGGCTTCTGTTACCTGGTTTAGGGTCATGTCCGGTCCGCCTGTTATGTGTATAAGAGCGCCGTTTGCTCCCTCATAATTGACATCTAAGAGTGGATGCTCCAGAGCGTTTGCAACTGCTTCTTTTACTTTACCACTGGAGTCGCTTTCTCCGACGCCAATCATTGCAACGCCTCCCTGATTCATTATGGTCTTTACGTCTGCAAAGTCCAGATTCATCAAACTAGGTACGGTAATTGTTTCAGTTATTCCTTTTATCATGCTGGCAATCAGTTCATCTGCTTTTGAGAATGCCTGATTTATCGGCAGATTTGGATAGTATTCCGTCAGTTTGTTATTGTCTATAACAATGACTGTATCTGCTTTTTTCCTGAGCTCCATCATACCTTCTTCTGCTTTCTCGATTCTTGCCTTTTCTAAATCGAAAGGAGTAGTTACTGTAGCAACAACAATTGCTCCTTCTTTCTTTGCAATATCTGCGATAACTGGAATTGAACCAGTACCGGTTCCGCCTCCAAGACCGCATGTTAAAAAGACGAGATGAGCTTCTTTCATCATTTCTCTGAGCTCTTTTTTACTGGCTTCTGCCGCATTTCTTCCTACTTTGGGATAACCTCCGGCGCCGAGCCCTTCGGTTATATTGTAGCCCATTAAAATTTTGTCTCCTGCTTTTGAAGATTCCAAGTGCTGCATGTCAGTATTAGCAACAATTGTATTTGCTCCCTTGACTCCCCCAAGCTCCATTAATCTTGTTATAGAATTACATCCTGCTCCTCCTGTACCAATGACAGATATTCTTGCCCGTCCAGGTCCGCTTTCTTTTTTCTCAGCGAGTTCTGCAGGATTCTCCCCGCTGTTAAGTGCATTCTTTACAATAAAGTCCATTATTCCGACCCCCTTAATTTTTTGTTTTTTATCCGAAACCTTTTTATACTAGCTTTCATTAAGTTTTCCTAGAAAAAGATGGTTCTGAATAGGGCCGTCAAAATTCGTTCGTGTTCGCAAATCCGAATTACCAGTTGCCGCTGGTGGTTTAAGTGAAGATTTGCGATGATTTAGGTAAGTATCAACAAGTTATCTAATTTCTGTCGGTATTTAAACTTTTTCTTTTCTATATCATTAACTATTTAAGATATTTCGGTTTTATAGTATAGTTATGGGAGAAAAATTTGTTAAAATTAAAGAAGCCCTAAACAAGGATAAAGCAGACAAAGAAGTTGCTATTCGGGGCTGGATTTACAGGAAGAGAGAGCATAAAAAGAAAATATTTTTAGAAATCAGGGATTCTTCAGGTGTAATTCAGACTGTTGCTTCAAAAGATGATAAAGAGGTTTTCAAAAAAGCGGGAGAAATAACTATTGAAAGTTCTTTAAAACTGAAGGGGAAAGTCAGAGAAGATGACAGAGCACCCGGCGGTTTTGAAATTGATATTTCAGATATTGAAATTGTAGGACTTGCAGATGTATTTCCAATCGGGGAAGACAAAAGCAAGGAGCTCCTTTTAGATAACAGACATTTGTGGCTGAGATCTCAGAAAATGACAGCATCTATGAAAATAAGGCACACTGTAATAGGCGCAATTCACGAGTTTTTCAGAGAAAGGGACTATTATGAGTTCGACCCTCCGATTTTAACTCCGACTGCATGCGAAGGAACTATGACTTTATTCAAGGTAAAGTATTTTGACGATATAATGTATCTGACTCAGTCCTGGCAGTTGTATGCGGAAGCCGGTATTTTTTCACTGGAAAAAATATATGATGTTGCTCCTACTTTCAGGGCGGAGCCTTCAAAGACCAGCATGCACATTTCTGAATTTTGGATGGCGGAAATGGAGGCAGCCTGGATGAAACTGGATGAGGTTACTGAAGTTGCAAAAGAAGAAATTAAATTTATAATTAAGAAAGTACTAGAAAAAAACAAGGAAGAATTGAAAATTCTAGGAAGAGATATTGCTGTTCTTGAAAAGTATGCAGAAGCAGACTACCCTACAATTACTTATACAGAAGCTCTTGACATTCTCAAAAAGGAAGGAATGCAAGTTAAATGGGGAAAAGATTTGAGAACAAAAGAAGAACAGCTTCTTGGAGAGCATTTCGGAGTTCCTGTTGTTGTTACTAATTATCCAAAAGAAATTATGGCATTCTACAAGCCGAGAGACCCTGAAAATCCGAAAACAGCTCTTTGCTTTGACATGATTGCACCGGAGGGATACAGGGAAATAGTCGGCGGTTCAGAAAGATCGACCGATATTGAACAGATGAAAAAGGACCTGAAAAAAGAAGGAGCTGGAGTAGGCGATTATGACTGGTTCTTTGATTTAAGAAAATACGGCTCGGTTCCTCATTCAGGGTACGGCGTAGGAGTTGAAAGAGTAATCTGCTGGATATGCGGATTTGATGATATTAAAAATGCAGTAACTTTCCCGAGAACGATGAAGAGGTTTGAACCGTGAGCGAAGAAGATATTTCTAAAAAAGAAGAGAAAGAAAAATTGGAAGAAGAACTTGAAGAAGAGGAACAGGAAGAAGAACAGAAAAAAGAAGAGTTTGAAGAGAGCTTAGAAGAACTGGAAAAAGCTGTAGAAGCAGAAGTAACTGAAGAAAAGGATACTATTGAAGAAGTCGCTAAAGAAACAGAAGGACCTATCACTTTATTTTTAAAAAGTCCGGAAGTAAGCAACCAGGCAAAAAAAATTAAAAAAATTACGGAAGGAGGAATTAAAGGTATTACAGAAAACGGCGTGGCTAAAACTCATAAAAATGTCATTGTTTTCTATGAGCATGCAACAAGTTGGGGCGACAGAATCAGGGGACTTATATTCTTTCTGCTTGGACTTTCTGTACTTGGAACTGGTTTGTTGGCTACCCATCAGGATTATTTTTCACTCACAGAGCTTATATCAATTATTTTTGATTTGGCAGGGGGCTGGTTAGGAAGGATAATTGTTGCCGCAATAGGAGTCTCTCTTGTTGCTTACGGGCTTGACAAAATGCTTTCTGGTTTGAAAGATAAGCTCTTCCCTAAAAAAGAAGAGGGAAAGCCGTATGTTCAGAAAAAGCTGGTTGAAGACGAGAAGTAAATTTGATTTATCCATAACTATTTATTTGAGGTGGCTTATCTTTTTAATTGGTAGCCGCTCCGGTGGTGTACTCAACGGCAGCTTTTTCTTTAGGAAAGAAAAACCTGGGAAAAAGAAAATATATGAACACGGAAGTTAGTACATATCGGGCATAAAACAAACGCCCCGGTGGTGTACTCAACGGCAGCTTTTTCTTTAGGAAAGAAAAACCTGGGAAAAAGAAAATATATGAACACGGAAGTTAGTACATATCGGGCATAAAACAAACGCCCCGGTGGTGTAGTCCGGCCAATCATTCGGGCTTCTCGAGCCTGAGACCCGGGTTCAAATCCCGGCTGGGGCACTCTCTCAAATTTTTTTAATTGGTTCCCTATATAATTTATTCCCTATGCTGAAAATTTGATAAAAACAGGTGCCGCACTCCGCTTGCTTTGCCATTTATTCGCGGAGGCGACAGTAGCGAGCTATTCATTGCTGAAGACTTTTCTTTTTGGGCAGCCTGCACTTTTTCTTTTCGCAAAAGAAAAAGGGCGGAAGACCGGCTGGGGCACTCTCTCAAATTTTTAGAAAATATTAAAAGTCATCAGACTAATCTATTACTAATGGACCCAATACTTTCATTAGTCCCTGCAATAGTTGCAATTGTTTTAGCAATGAGCACGAAACGTATAATTCCTTCTCTTTTGGTTGGTTTGTTTGCCGGCTCTTTTTTATTATCTCCCGGCATTTTAGCTCCTTTTTCAAAAACATTAGAATATATGATCGCCACTCTAACTAATTCCGGAAATTTACAAGTTATTTTATTCTTATACTTATTCAGCGGGCTCGTCGGACTGATTAAATTCTCCGGAGGAGTTGAAGGCTTTTCTAACTCAATGCTTAGGTTCGTCAAATCCCGAAAACAGTTTTTACTTTCAATCTGGGGCCTCCTTCCATTAACTTTCATAGACTGCGGTTTTAGAGTAGTTTCCGGAGGTGCAATAACTAAAGATCTGGCTGATAAATTTAAACTAAGCAGAGCCAAGCTTGCTGTACTGTTAAACTTCACTGCGAGTCCCGTTATATCTTTAATACCTATAGCTACGACATTTGTCGGATACATGGTAGGTCTTTTAGGAATTGCATTTACAACGGCAGGAATTACCGGCTCGCCGTACATCACTTTCCTGCAGAGTATTCCCTTCAATTTCTTTTCAATAATCCTTATTATCATATTATTTGCAACAGTAGTTACCGGTAAAGGAATCGCTTCCGGAAAGAATATTAAATTTGAACCAAGCAAAAAACCAGAGAATAAAGACAAAATATGGAATTTAGTTCTTCCAATCATCTTACTTATATTTTTGAGCTTTTTCTTAATGTATAAAAGCGGAGCAGATGCAGGAGGAAAAGGATTGCTTGATGTCTTTTCAAAATCCAATTCTTTTAATTCAATGCTTTTGGCATTGTTTATAACTCTAACAGTATCTTTTGCTTTCTTTTTATTCCAGAAGTTTTCAGCAAAAGAAATGGTTGAAAATATAATCTCTCACGGAAATAAAATAATGCAGACGATTGCTATTCTTGCTGTTGCCTGGCCGATAGCTTCCGTTTCAAAAGATTTGGGTCTTCAAACATTAGTTAGTTCGGTTTCCAATGTCGGAATACCTCCGGCAATAATCGCCTTTTTAATATTTGCAATTACGTCTGCAGTTGCATTTGCAATCGGTTCCTCCTGGGGGACCTGGGCGCTTATGATGCCGGTTGGAGTTTCTTTGGCTGCCGCAACCGGTTCTTCTATTCCAATGGTTGCTGGAGCGGTTTGGGCCGGCGGGACATTCGGAGATGTAACTTCTCCTTTATCAGGAATGACAAACATGGCTGCAAATGTAACCGGAACTTCTTACAATAAATATTTCAAAAAAGCCCTGCCTTATGCTCTTGCTGCATTCTTACTTTCGCTTGTATTTTATCTTGTTTTTGGGTTTATTTTATAATTAATTTATATAGAAATCCATATAGAAATATCTTTAAACTATCCATTCTTATCCATTCTTATGGATATACTCAGCCTGTTCCTAATTTCAGCCGTTTTGATAATTTCTGTTGTAATTGCATGGATTTTATTTGAAATGTATAAATCCAAAATAAAAAACTTTTTCAGAGCCCGCCGCCTGCAGAAACTAAAACTTGACAAGTCTGATTTAAAAGATTCAATGCATGATACTGAATCTCATTTTTATCATGAAGGGTTTATTTCAAAGAATGAATTTAAAAGAAAAATGCAGAAATACAAGAAGAAGCTTGTGAATTTGAAAAGAAAGGAAAAAGAGCTCATGAAGAAACATAAAGAATAATAAGCAAACCTTTATTTATCCCTAAACTTATCTTAAACAACACGGGCCGGTAGATCAGTTCGGTAGATCGTTTCCTTGGCATGGAAGAGGCCTCGAGTTCAAATCTCGACCGGTCCACTTATAGTAAAATGAATGAAACAAAACCCGAAGAAATATTGGAACTCATCGGAGAGCCTGGAAAAGAGAGAGTTTTAAATCTGGCTGAATTGTTTTCTGAGAAACCAGTTTTGAAGAACAATGATTTTGACAAAATGACTTATTCTGATTTAGAAGAACTTTCCTGGTACTATCTTGTAGATTTAAAAAGACGCGGAGAAAGATTTAAAGTCAAGAAGGGCAAAATGTTTGATGAGGTGTTAAAATTAATTAAAGATGACTGAATCTGAATGTATCTTCTGCAAAATATCAAAGGGAGACATCCCTTCAAAGAAAGTATATGAAGATGAAAATTATCTGGCATTTTTAGATGCAAATCCAAAATCAAAAGGTCACACTCTAGTTATTCCTAAAAAACACTATGAAACTTTCCTGGATATGCCAAATGAAGAAGAAAGAGAACTTTTTGGAAAAGTGCAGGAAGTCAGCAAAACTCTTAAAGAAAAACTAGGTGCAGAACTCATTTTTCTTCTGGTAATGGGCGAAGAAGTTCCGCATACACACGTTCATCTAATTCCTCATTATGGAGAAAAAATGCCTTTTTGTCTTAAAGGCTCAGATGAAAGCGATTTAGACGAGGTTCTTGAGCAGATAAAACAATGAATCCTGTTGTTAAATTTCTGAAGGAAAACCGCGGTATCACTGAATTTATTGTTGCCATCATTGCTGTTTTCATTGCAATACTCATCTTTCGATATTTCTTATCATTGTACCCTTCCGCAGTCTTTGCAGTTGAAGGATTTGTAAATACTTACGGACTCTCCGCTGGATTTATTGTAACTATAGTAGGGAGCTTGTGGTTCCTGCCTTTTCCCTATGAATTTATAATAGGACCGTTCATGAAGTTTCACGCCAACCCCTTTTTTCTATTAATAGTGTTTGCTATTGCATCTTCTCTTGCTGATTTATTCAATTTCTACAGCGGAAGAAAGGTCGGTGAAAAAATCATTGAAAAGAAAGTCCAGAAAAACGTTCTCAATACTATAAGAAATGCTTTCAATAAATATGGTATGTTTGTACTCATTTTAATGGGTTTAATTTCTCCGGTAATATCTTATGACATTGTTGCTTTTGCTATAGGCGGTCTTTCTACAATCAAATACAGGAAGCTGATGCTGGTTACTTTCATCGGCAGATTTTTACATCTTTTAGTTGTCTATCTTTTTGCTGATTTCTTTGTTTTATTGATAGGACTTTAAAATAAACCTTTTATACTCCTTAAGCTATACATTTGATACTGCGCCGATAGTCTAGTGGTAGGACCCGAGCCTTCCAAGCAGCTGTGGTCAGCAAATAAAAATCACACAGAAGCGTAGAAAGCTCGTGACCTGGGTTCAAATCCCAGTCGGCGCATTATGCTCCAGCCGTCAAATCTCTCACACTTTTATATAAAGTAGCCCTGGGAAAAAATAGGTGATAAAATAAAATGGGCGACATACATAACTACGATCAGCGGCTGAAATCCGCTGTCAGGCGTCTGAAGGAAGACAAGAAAATACCGCAGAAGAACAAGGATCTAATTTTAGAGTTTAAGGAAGACTGCGAGGCGGAAAACTTATCCACCTGCAGAGTTGAGTTCTATCTCATTCGTCTGAGAAACATAGCAAAATACCTCGGGAAGAAATTTACCAAGACGACCCGCAAGGATCTGAAGAAGCTGGTGGTGTACATCAACAAGGAGTGCGACTACACTGCCAAGACGAAGCACGACTACAAGACGGCAGTCAAAAAGTTTTACCGGTGGATGGGAAAAGGAGACCTTTTCTACGATGGAAAGCATCCTGGGAAAAGACGGGATGAGGACCTCTGGCTCACGACCACTCTCAAGAAAAATAACCGAAAGCTCCCGCAGGACATGTGGTCGAAAAAGAGCATCCGAAAAATGGTCAGGGATGCAACAAGGCCGATGGATAAAGCCGTGGGAAGCGTTATATACGAGAGCGGAACCAGAGCAGGAGAATTTCTGGGAATTGACATAAAGCATATAACCTGGGTGAAGCACGGCATAAAGGTTTTCGTGCAGGGAAAGACTGGAGAGAGAAAGATAAAACTGATTGAAGGTGTAAGCCACCTCAAGAATTGGCTGGACAACCACCCTCAAAAAGACAATCGAAACGCACCGCTCTGGATGAACATAAACAACGGCTTGAAGCGGAGAAAAAACGAGAGCACGCAGGAATACAAGAGGAGGACTCAAAAGAGGCTCTCTTATCGAGGGCTTCGTTCTTTGCTGCAGAGAATGTCTGCTAATGCCGGTTTCGGAACCATACGCACGAACGAGAATGGCAATGAAATATACGAAGGCAAGGCCGTCAACCCTCATATATTCAGACACAGCAGGGCGACTTACGACGCCAAGTTTCTGACCGACCGTCAGATGTGCATGAAGTACGGCTGGTCGCCGGGTTCAAAAATGCCGGGAAAGTACTCGCACCTCTCCGGCAGGGATCTGGACGACGTCATAGATAAACAGCACGGAATAGAAACAGAGGAAGAAAAAGAAGAAAGGCTGATTTGTTCAAGGTGCGGAAGGGAAAACCCAGAAGGAAGCCAGTTCTGCAACTGCGGCATGCCGCTGAGTCTGAAAGCAAGCATGGAAGTGGAGCAGAAGAAAGCCAAGCTGAACAGCAAGCTCGGAAACTTCATGGAGCTTCTGGAGGACGATGAAGTTAAAGAAGTCCTGGCGCGCAAACTTGCAAACAGAGCTGACTTTTCTTAGCTGGCAGAAATCTGGGTGAGAGCGCCCCTGAAATTCGGCAACCAAAAAGAGGGTATGACGGTGCCCAGAGCCCTGAACTGCTCTTTTAGAAAAATCTGTCCCGAAAAACTGAAATAGAGTAATTTTAATCCTAATTTTTAGGATTGGGAGCCAGCAGACTGCTCAGTTTGGCAAATGAAGGTTATAACATCCTAAGAGTTTGCTATGTATTACATACCCATGCCCAAATATATTAGGATTAAAAAGGTTTAAATTGAATATAAACCTGAAAGAACAGTCAAAACAACTATACATCCAATTAGTTCAGTTAGATTAGGATAAGGGTTAAAGAAAAGGGTTTAAAGTAAGAAAAGAGCCGTTAAATCGGTTTAAATCCTAATCAATAGGATTAGATAGGATTGATTACATTAAGTTCCCTTCTTCATATAATAAACTCATGTATATCTTTCGAACTTGCTCTATCATTTATTCATCCGGGGCCTGTATTTTGACAAAATAGGAGCAATTTTCATTTCCTTTACACTCTTTCTTAAGTAGGAAGCATTCGTCTTTATTCTTTTTAGTTCCCTTAAACATACATCTTAAATTTTGATTGATTTTTTTCATAGGAATGTATCCCTTGCTTTAATTTGAAGTCCACCTTTATATCTAACACTTAGATAATTAATCCAAACATTTATATATCTTTTTAAGGATATACTTTTAGATAACAATGGTAAATGAAATATCTAACGGAGTGCTTGCAGTATTATTAGTGGTAGCGATTGTTGTTTCTTTGTTCGGAACATATACAGTAATATCTAAAATATCTGCCGGACCAACAGAAGTAACAATTCCACAGAGTTCGGATTCTGGCGTGGTTAATGTATATGTCATGCCGGAGCCAATGGACCAGGAAGGGCAAGTAACACTAAACGTAGTTAACAACACATCTGAGGAGGGGACAACATGAAGATAAATAACAATCTCTTGGCTGGTTTGGTTATTGTTTCAATAATCATCGGCATTGCCGGAATATATACCGCTTCTTCTGCACCATCGCCTGCATCCACACCTAGTGGTTATGCGACTGGTGTTGCGAACGTAACAATTCCGTCAAGCGTCCAGATAAGTCTGCCTGTTAGTCAAATAGATTTCGGAAACCTGAACATATCTGATTCAGATGACACATCAGATCTAAGTCCAGCACCTTTCGAAATCCAGAACGACGGCAGTGTTAATGTGAATGTGACTGTTTATGCAACAGACATGTTCAATGGATCAGGCGCAGCAAACCCATCAAGTTACTATCAGTTCCAGTCTGCTGAATCTGAGACAGGTTCAACTGTAGACGAAACTTCTGACCTAGTAACTACATGGACAAACATGCCGAACAGCACAGCTCCAGCAACCTTTGGTAGGGTTTGACGAACAGGTCGAGGAATCATCAGAAAGGAAAAGAGACACCAAAATGTTGTAGC
>JAWOEA010000032.1:0-16796 GCA_046483005.1 Candidatus Undinarchaeales archaeon | reverse complement strand
CAGCCTACTATTTGTGTGCACAACAATACAATTTGTTCGCATTATCTCTTGGATAAACCTAATCTTTGTGAACAGGTCCTACATTCCGTGCTTACTTTCCAATTTATATGCACGGAAATAAGACTCGCTAAACTCGTACTTTTATGGAGTCTTATTTGCCCGCTGATTGGCAAATTGACTGCGGGCAATGTAGGACGGATGCCAGCTGACCACAGCTGGTTACCGAATTCCACCCGGGGCTACTTTCAGATTTTTTATTGGTTAATAATATAAATCATAACAAACATTGTTTTTTGATATGGGACTATTAACAAAAGACAAATACAAAAGAGCTCTGAGAGTTCTAAAAAAAACGCTTGAATATAACTTGGAAAAAGAAGACAGCGACATTAAAAAAAGAAGAATAGAAAAAACTATTGAAAATATTTCAGAAGTTCAGGAAGATAAAAAAGAACTTGACGATTTTACAAAAAATAAAATCAAAGACTGGTATGAGTTAATGCTTAAAGCTTCCAGAGCAAAAAAAGCTAAGAAAAAGAAAAAAGCTATAAACTATCTCAAGAAGGAAAAAGAGGAACTTAATAGACTTACAATATTACTAACTCACTAAAAATAAAATTAATTAAAAAGCAGGCAGTATATTTTCAGCAGATTTCTTAACTTTTTCAACATTTTCTTTTGAACAGTAAACTCCGGCATACCACTGGGTCCACTGAGCCTCAATTAGAGATTCTGCAAGAGGGGAAACTTCCTGTAACTCCCTAAGTTTTTTGTCCTTGTAAACTTTCATCCCTGCAACTTCTGAAAGAAAACTTTTTGGAACATCCAGAAGGACATCCCCTTTCTTTAAATCGGCAGATTCAGAAATTTCAATCTGCAGAGCTTTCAATTTTGAAGGACTTAAATTGAGGAGCTTGTCAGGGTCATTCAAATCAGATTTCTTGAAAGTAGCAGCCGATTTATATAAATCTCTTTTTTCAATTCTATTCATTAGGTCTCCGGGAAAAGTTTCAAGCTTCCTGATTGTAGAGACAGCTGAAATATCGTCCATTTCGTAGAGCTCAGAAACAGTAAATATTCCGTCTTCTAAACATTCAGAAATTGCTTCAGAATACATTGAATGGATAATTCTTCCGGTATGATGCTGATAAACAGTAGGATACATTAGATATCTTGCCAGAAGAAGCGCCTCCGCTGAAAATAAACCGTCCGGTTCAACAGCAAGCTTCCTTTTACGGATGCTCAAAGTTTCCAGAAGCCGTTCTAAATCAATAACTCCGTACGCAGCTCCGGTATAATATGAATCTCTTACCAGATAATCCATCCTGTCAACATCAATCTGCCCTGAAATAATATCTGAAAGGACTCCTTTTTTGCCGGTAGCAATTTCAGCTATTTCTTTCGGTTTAAAACCGTTTTCTTTCAAAATATCAGAAATCTTACTTTTTTTAACTAGTTCTACGGTATTCTCTTCATGCCTTGCAACCTCAGGATTATGCAGTTTAAGCGCCTCTTCGCTTCCGTGAGAAAAAGGACCATGTCCAACATCGTGAAGAAGTGCTGCAAGTCTAAGCTTATCGGTTTCGCTATCATTTAATTCAAGATTTCCAGCAAGCTTTGATGCCAGATAAAAAGTTCCAAGAGAATGTTCAAATCTAGTATGAGTTGCACTTGGATAAACAAAATAAGTAAAACCAAGCTGTTTGATATTCCTCAGTCTCTGCATTTCATAAGTGTCTAAAACCTGTATTTCATGGTTTTTCAGCTGTAAACTTCCGTGGATGGGGTCTTTTATTGTTTTCATTAAAAGAAGGAAACTGCACTATTAAAATGGAATAGACCGACTGGTATCGATACAACTAAAAATGTAACTGCGCACACTCCGCAGCATCCAATAGAGTTTGAAACTAAGAAAGATGGAAACTGTTTTATTGGTTTCATGGTTAAAATTTATAAAAACAAAATATATAAGTATTTCTACATATAGGGATAAGGCAAATGGGAAAAATAAAGAATGGCGACTTCATTCAGCTAGAATACACTGGCAGAATCAAAGATTCAGGAAAAATCTTTGACCTTACTGATGAAAAGACCGCAAAAAAAGAAGACGTGTATGATGAAAATACAGAGTACGGCCCCGTAACTATAGTCGTGGGAGCAGGTCATCTACTGTCAGGTTTAGAAGAAAAAATAGTCGGCTCTGAAATAGGCAAAGAAGAAAAAATTACAATTTCTCCTGAAAAAGGATTTGGTAAAAGAGATTCTGATAAAATTGAACTTGTTCCAAGAAGCATATTTAAAAGAAAAAATATAAAACCTGCGCCAGGAATGCCTGTAAAAGTCAAAAACAAACAAGGCATTGTCCAGAGTGTAAGCGGAGGAAGAATCAGAGTGGATTTCAATCATCCTCTGGCCGGAAAAGAACTCGAATACGAAATTAAACCTCTGAAAAAAATTACTGATATTAAAAAACAGGTTAAATCATTATTAGACCTTCATTTAGGACGGGCAGATTTAAGTAATGTAAAAATTGACATTAAAGGAAAAGAAGTTAAAATCGAAAGCCCAGACAACAAAAGAACCAGAAGGTTTATAAATCTAACAAAAGATATAGTAGCCAAGGACATACTTAAATATATTAATAAGTTAGATAAAGTTAAGTTTGTTGATGTTATTACAAGGGAGAAAAAGGCATCTAAAGACGAGAAATCTAAAAAGAGTAAATCAAAGTCTAAATCAAAAAAGAAAAAATCTAAAAAATAAATTCATATTAACTTGGAGGCAAAATGGACACATCTGAAAAAATTAAAAACAAAACTCACGACTTGCCAGGAGACTCCAGTTTAGAAGAACTGGTTCAGGCAAGACGAACATCTATAAAGGTTATTGGCGCAGGCGGTGCAGGAAACAATACTATAAACAGGCTCATGGAAGTTGGAGTCGACGGAGCTGAATGTATTGCGGTAAACACTGACGCACAGGACCTTCTTTATACAAACGCGCACCAGAAAGTCTTAATCGGAAAAGAAGTAACTGGTGGACTTGGTGCAGGAAGCGACCCTCAAGTAGGAACAGACGCCGCAAAAGAAGACGAAAAAGAACTTAAAGAATTAGTACAGGGCTCAGACCTTGTATTCGTTACATGCGGACTCGGAGGAGGAACCGGTACAGGTTCAATTCCAGTCATTGCAGAAGTAGCAAAGAAATCAAAAGCATTGACAATTGGAATAGTCACACTTCCGTTCAGTATAGAAGGAGCTGCTCGGTGGGAAAACTCACAGGCAGGTCTTGCTGCTCTTAGAGAGCACACAGACACTGTAATAGTTATTCCTAACGACAAACTGCTAGAAATTGTTCCTGAACTACCACTGAATGCCGCCTTTAAAGTTGCTGACGAAATTCTGGTAAATGCTGTAAAAGGCATAACAGAGCTTGTCACCAAGGAAGGACTTATTAACCTCGACTTTGCAGACATTAAAGCTGTAATGTCAAACGGAGGAACTGCAATGATTGGTCTCGGAGAATCTGATACCGAAGACAAAGCAAAAGATGCAGTTGAAAAGTCCTTGACAAATCCTCTACTTGATGTAAATATCGAAGGCGCAAACGGCGCTTTGATAAATGTCATTGGCGGATCTGACATGTCTCTGCAGGAAGCCAGAGTTGTAATGGAAACTGTTGCTGACAAGCTGGACAGTAATGCCAAAGTAATTTGGGGAGCAAGAATTGACAATGATATGCAGAATATAATGAGAGTAATGCTCGTTGTCACCGGCTTGAAGAAACAGAAGCAGGTTCTCGGACCAGAAGGTTCAGAAGAAAGAGCCGCATACAGCAACAAGATGGAAAAAGAGTACGGCATAGAGTTCGTCGGATAAACTGAGTAAAAAAATGAAAGGCAAGCTTAAGCAGTATGCTAGAATACTTAGAGTAGCGAAGAAACCGAATAAGCTCGAATTTAAAAACCTGATAAAAATAACGGGTTTGGGGCTTATTTTAATTGGTTTTATAGGCTTTATCATAGACATTGCAGGTAGACTGATTAAATAATGGGAATTTACGCGGTAAGAACTACAGCGAATAAGGAGAAGACAGTAGCCAGACGACTAGTTGATAAAGTAAAAAAAGAACACTATGAGATAAGTTCAATTGTCGTTCCCGGCCTCAAAGGATATATTCTTATTGAAGGAGAAAAACCTGAAGTTGATAAAGCATACAGAGGAGTCACTCATGTAAGAGGAGTAGTAGAAGGGCAAACAACTGTTTCTGAAATAGAACACTTCCTTGCTCCAAAACCAGCAGTTACAAAATTAGAAGTTGGCTTTGTTGTTGAAGTTACTGCAGGACCATTTAAAGGAGAAAAAGCAAAAATTATAAACATGGATACTGCAAAAAATGAAGTAACAATTGAACTTATTGAAGCAACAGTACCAATTCCAATTACGATACCGGCTGAATCAGTAAGAGTTCTTGAAAAGAAAGAAGCAGAGAAAGAAGAAAAAGAGCCTGAAGAAAAGAGTTCTGGAAAAGAGCCTGAAATTAGAAAAGAGGAAAAAGAAGAGTTTAAGATGCCGGAATAAACAGAGTAAGGTATTTATAACTATACTATTACATTATACAAGCTATTATGGAACAAATAAAATCACTCGTTGAAGCAGGAAAGGCGACAGCAGGACCGCCATTAGGGCCGGCTCTAGGTCCATTAGGCGTACCTATAAACGATGTCGTCCAGACAATAAATGAGAAAACAAAAGAATTTGCAGGAATGCAGGTTCCGGTTACCGTAAAAGTTGACCCTTCAACAAAAGATTTTGAAATAGAGGTTGGAAGCCCTCCTGTTTCTGCATTAATTAAAAAAGAGCTTAATTTAGAAAAAGGTTCAGGAAGTCCAAAGGAAGAAAAAGTTGCAGATATGCTTATAGAACAAGCAATTAAAATTGCAAAAATGAAAGAAAAATCTATTTTTACACAAGATACAAAAGGAGCTGTTAAAACTGTTGTTGGAACATGCGTTTCAATGGGAATTTTAGTTGAAGGTAAAGATCCAAAAGAAACATTAGAAGATATTGATTCTGGAAAATTTGATAAAAAGATTAAAGAAGGTAAGACTGAACTCAGCGAAGAAGACAAGAAAAAACTTGAAGAGAAAAAGAAGAAACTGGCTGAAGAACTCAGGAAGGCTCACGAAGAAGAAGAACAGCTTGCAAAGGAAATTTTGGAGCAGATGAAAGGCAAGGACCCTGGCGACATAAAACACGCCATGAAGGAAGAAGGAATATCAATAACCATTATCAACAAGGTCATGCCTACAGAAGGAGTACCGGGAGTAGAAGCTGCGCCGGGAGCAGCCGCAGAAGGAGCAGCGGGAGCAGAAGCACCTGTAGCTGGAGCGCCGGCAGAAGAATCTGCTGAGAAAAAGAAGGAAGAAAAGAAAGAAGAGTAAGAAACCTTTAAATAGCTTAAGAATTATAGTTTAAAAACATCCACACCACTTCGGTGGGAGGCAAAAAATGAAAAAAGAAGATATTAAAAAAGCCGTAAAAAAAGCCAAAGAAAAGGCAAAGGACAGAAATTTTACTCAGACCTTTGAACTAGCCGTTTCTCTAAAAAATATTGACATTAAAAAAGAAGATAAAATAAAATTTGAACTTAATCTTCCAAATCCTACAGGCAAAGACAAAAAATTTGCAGCTTTTGCTGAAGGAGTTCTGGCTGAAAATGCAAAAGAAGCAGGCATTAAAAAAATTATAAACAAAAGCCAGCTTGCCAAATTTGGTTCAGAAAAGAAAAAGTTCAAGAAAATTTTAAGTGATATTGACATGTTTATTGCTCAGCCCGATATGATGGTTGACATTGGTAAGAACTTAGGACCGATTTTAGCTCCAAGAGGAATGATGCCGAAACCAGTTCCTCCGAAAACCGATTTAAAGGCAATGCTCTCAAGATTCAATAAAGTAATTAATATTAATGTAAAAAGTCCGTCCGTAAACTGCAGAATTGGAACTGAAAAAATGGACGAAGAAAAAATCGCAGAAAATGCAAAGGAGATAATTGACAACTTAGTTGAGAAACTCCCGAAACATGAGCATCAGTTAAAAGCCGCTTACTTAAAACTTACAATGGGGCCAAGTATAGAAATTGGTGCAGTGGAGGAAGAAAAATGAGACAAGGAGAAGTGCCTGACTGGAAGAAAGAAAAAGTTGACGAACTGGCAGATTTGATTAAAGAATATTCAGTAGTCGGCGTAGTTGACATGAAGAACTTTCCTTCAAAACAGCTGGTTAAAGTAAAAAAAGGACTGAGAGAAACTGCTAAAATTAAGATGTCTAAAAAGAGTTTAATTCAGAGAGCTCTTAAAAAAGCAGGTGTTGAGGAACTTACAGATAAACTAAAAGGACAGCCTGCGCTCATATTTACAAAAGAAAATCCATTCAAACTTTCAAAATTCATAATTAAAAATAAAACAAATGCTCCTGCAAAACCGGGCGCAGAAATGCCGAAAGATATTGTTATAAACGCAGGAGAAACTGACTTCATGCCGGGCCCGATTGTAGGAGAACTCCAAAAAATGGGCATAAAAGCAGCAATTGAAGGCGGTAAAGTTGTAATTAAAGAAGATTCAGTAATTGCCGAAGAAGGAGAAGAAATTACAAAAGAACAGGCAGACTTAATGAAAAAGCTCAAAATTGAGCCGATGGAAATTTCACTTGATCTGCTTGCAGCATATGAAAACGGCGTTGTATTCGGCGCAGATGTTCTTAAAATTGATACTGAGCAGACACTTTCAGATGTTAAATCTGCATACCAGAAGGCATTCAATCTGGCATTTAATGTTGAATATCCAACTGAACAAAACATTGAGCTGTTTGTACAGAAAGCATTCAGAGGAGCAAAGGCGCTTGCTATTGAAGCAGATTATACCTGTTCAGCAACAATAAAAGATATTGTGTCTAAAGCAGACTCTCAGATGAAGAATTTGAAAGGACAGCTTCCGGAAGAGCCTGCTGAAAAGGAAGAAGAGAAATCTGAAAAGGAAGAAAAGAAAGAAGAAACTGAAAAGGAAGCAGAAAAAGAGAAAACCGAAGAGAAGAAAGAAGAAAGCAAAGAAGAAAAGAAAGAGGAAAAAACTGAAGAGAAGAAAAAAGAAAAGAAGGAAAAAACAAAAAAGGAAAAGAAATCTGAGGAAAAGGAGAAAGAAGAATCCGGAAAAGAGGAAACTAAAGAGAAGAAATCCGAGAAGAAAGAAAGTAAAAAAGAGAAGAAATCAGAAGAGAAAGAACCCGAAGAGAAGAAAGAAAAGTAAATTAATACCCTAGTATAATCTAATTTTATGAGTAAAGAGATAAAAGGCATCTTAAAAATAAATATCAAAGACAGTGAACTGGTTGAAGTAACTGAAACCCTTGAAATTTTAAAAAAACACATAAAGGGTTTGGAATTAAACTTGAGAGAAGAGCTTAAAAAGTTAGAATACATTACAAACTCAACAAATCCCAAATATAATGTCGGTATGGTCATAGCAGAAATAGCAGAAAATAACTGGATTCTTGAAGCAGACCTGACTGTAAAAGATGAAAAAACAATTAAAAAACTTAAAAAAGTTCTTAAAAAAGAAGGAATGGATTACAAACTGGATATAAATGAGTAAAAAAGACAGGATAGTAGAAGGAAGCATAGAAATTGAAACAGAAATAGGAAAACTAAAGAAAGCTGTTGAGCTTTTAAAAAAGATAAATAAAACGGACGACGATGTCAACATAATTATTTTAAAACACGAAGACGGGAGAATAGAATTGCATATGCCCCCTCTCCCTAAGGTAAAAAACATAGAAGAACTCATGTGGGATTTTAAGGAAAGACGGCAATACTTACAGAGTCTTTCAACCTGTGCAGTTGAAGCCTGGCTAATTGCAAAAAATGTAGAGGCTCTTGACAAAGTTATAGAAATACTTAAGGAAAACGGATTTGAAAAAGGAATATTCATGGAATCTGTTGGCGAAAGTAAAAAAGGGAATTACAAAAGATATGTTTATACTTAACTGATGGCAATACAACAAACCCTTTTCCTGTTTGCATTGGTGGCCGGCGGAGGCTACTTAGGCTACTGGTTCCGAAGATTCGACATGTCCGGATTTGAACTATGGTTTCCAATGGGTCTGGTTGTTTCTTATGCTTACGGTCCATTAGGAGGTTTTTTTGTCGGAGCATCAATAATGCTGATTACATGGGCCCTGTTTCCATACGGACTTCATCATATGGTAATAAGCATGGCAAGTATGGGCGGAGTATTCTTTTTGGCAGCCCACTTTTTTCCAATGTCTGCAGAAACTTTTTTATTTAACGGCATGATTTTAGCAGTCATTTTCCAGACAGTTTCAAATGCATTCTATATTTTGACAAAGTACCCATGGATAAGAATCATCAGGTTTGTTATGACTAACTTATTCCTCTGCTTCTTAATTTTCAATTATATAGGCTGGAATTTAATCCAGTGGCTTTCAGTTTAACTATAAACCTTATATAACATTAATAAGAATGATATTAAAGCAACCAATATGAAAAATAGTGAGAATTATGGTAAAGAAAGAGGGGGAGCGAGATGCAGACCCGCCCCCAAGACAGAAATGAACAGGCTGTAAAGGAAAGTCTATTTAGTCGGTTTGCTCCTTCCTTAACTTTTTTAAAAGAAAGCACTTCTGCCCTTTTAATTACAATCATTACAACTTCACTTGCAGGTTTATTTTTAAGCAGTTACAGAGAATTCTTCCTTCTTCTTCCGGGTTTGATTATTCTCGTTCCGGGGGCAGTTGATATGAGAGGGACTATTTTTGGAGCAATGGGCGCCAGACTAGGCTCTGCATTTCATCTGGGAGAGCTCGAAAAAATCACATGGAAAAATGAAATAATTAGAAAAAATACGTATTCATCCATTCTTCTAAGCATATTTTTACCGATAATGCTTGCAGTTCTTGCAAAACTCATTTCTATTTCTTTTGGAATACAAAGTATTTCAGTTTTCCAATTCATTGAAATTGCATTTATAAGCAGTATGATATCCGCAGGAGCAATGATTCTGGTGTCTTTTTCAATTTATGAAGTAGCAAGCAAAAAAGGATGGGACCCTGATAATGTTACTGCTCCCGCAATAACTTCAATGGGAGACTTGATTACAATTCCATCTCTACTTGTTGCAGGCACTCTGGTTTTAAGACTTAATCCATATGTAAACTGGATGGCGCACGCAACCATAATCGGGGCTGTTATATTATTCATGCTCACTCTTCAAACTAAAAAAGATTACAGAAAGCTTGTACTGCAGGCGCTTTTAATCCTGCCGTTTATAGCATTAGTTGAAATATGCTCCGGAGTCATGCTGGAAAGCTATCTTGAAAGGCTGGCAGTAATTCCAGCAACTTTAATTCTGCTTCCAACATTTCTTGGAGAAGGAGGAAATATCGGAAGTATTTTTGCTTCAAGACTTGCAACCTCGCTTCATTTGGGTATGACGGAACCCAACTATAAAATGGATAAAGGGACCAGAAGAAATCTTTTGAATGTATTTATTCTCTGCCTGATTATTTTTCCGGCTGCCGGAGCTGCAGCCCATTTCTTAGGAGGATTGTTCGGACTGGCCGGAACTAATCTTTTAACACTGGTTTTAGTTTCTTTAACTGCAGGAATTATTTTAATTTCAGTAATTACAATGATCGTATTTGGAATGGCAGTATTCTTCTATAAAAAATCAGTTGACCCCGATAATGTATTAATTCCTCTTCTAACTGCATTTGCAGATGTTTTTGGAGTATTTTGCTTGCTTCTTGTTTTAGGTTTATTTGGAATTATTTAAAAGAACAAAAAAATATTGTTTTTGATAACTGAGGCACATATATTAAACCAAACTTCTAGAAAAAGAAATAGCCTATTGAAAAAGTAACTCCTACTGCTATAAAAAACGCTGAAATCCATCCTGCTGTAGTAAGTGTCGCCTCTTTAACGCTAATATTAGATTTTCCTAAAACCAGACCGCTTCCAAGTATTGATGCAGCTATAGCTTCAGCAAAGGAAATAGGAACTCCTATAAAATTACCTCCCTGCGCCAGCAAAGCCGCAGTTCCCAAAGCAGCTATTGACATCTTAGGACTCATATTTGCATAGCTGAATGACAACGTATTTATGATTTTAGGAGATAGAATCCAAGTACCTAACAACATTGCCACTCCTCCTATCATAAGAATAGTTGTGAGAGGTATTTTTGTTGCCTGCAGAGGCCCTACAGCTAAACCTACTGAATTTGCTCCTCCAGTATAAGCTAAAAAAAGTCCGAATATGAGAGTTAAATAATTTAATCTTTTCTTTGATTTAAAGTGAATTTTCTTAAGAATGAAAGAAAAAGTAAACCCGGCAATTAAGGCCATTACAGGAACTAACAACCAGAAACCAATTATTTTGATTACTACCTGCCAGGAGACACCCAACTTAAATCCTAAACCGCAGCCAATCACTGCACCAACTACAGTAAAAGCAGTGGGCATTGGATATTTCCCTAAAGCACTTACTATCACTAAAAAAGCTGCCACAGAAAGTATAACTAATGCATGGATAAGCTGTATTTCACCAAACAACATTCCTGATCCTACTGTTTCTACAACATTATGACCTTGTAATAGTGCTCCTAATAAAGCAGCTATACCGGCTAATAAAGCAGATCTAAACACATTTATGAACCCGGAAGAATAAACTGGGCCAAAAACAGAACCTATTGAAGAGGCACCAATTGAAATGCTCATTGACAATCCTGCAAGCAAAACTAAATTAGTTAAAAGGCTCATTTCCACCGGTCCTTTATTGTTTTTTGCATCCGATCACGGGTTTTTTTATCAAAGATGTTTGCCTGTACAGTAAAGCTTTTTTTGTTTCTGAAAGAAATACGCGTAGATAAGACAGCATTTATTGCTTCAGAAATTAATCTTGATTCATCTTCAAATTTAACATTTGGAACATCCAGTTGAAAATCAAGTTCTCTTTTATTATCAGTTATGCTTATTGAAAAATATTCTGTATTGAAGTAATAAGTCTTCATCTGCAACATAATATTTTTATATACCGTTTCCTCAATTCCTCTAAATGAACCCAAAAATTTAGATGCAAGGAATCTGCCAATTCTATCAAATATACTTTTTATTTCCTGATCGGGTGCTTCATAAACATAAACCTTTCTACCAATATTTATCATGTCCTTAGAAGCTCCTTTCAATTCCTGAAGTAATCCTCCATACTCTTTCTCCCATCTGCTTTTATTTATGATAGACTCAGAAATTGTTCTTTTTTCAAAGTCTTCGCGGGGTTCGTTTTCCTTGGGTTTCCAGTTATGGAACCTTTCAATAATTTTATCAGGGATATCACCCTGCTTTAAAAAGACCTCAATAACATTGCAAAATTTGCACATAGACTTCCAGTTACCATGAAACCTTACACCAGAAATGATAATTTCAAAGGAATTGCTTTTCATTTACTTCAATTACAATAAATACTGCAAATTATAAAAAGTTTAGGGAAATTAGGACTCCAAAAATGCAGATATTTAAAAATAAATGCCGGCGGCGTGGGTCGAACACGCGACCTCCAGATGTCTCAGCGCCTATTAGATCATTTCCCTTTTTCAAGAGATCAGTACTCATAAGCTTTACTTATGAGTCTGGCGCTCTAACCACTGAGCTACGCCGGCGATTGATGGAGCCCCGGGGGAGAGTTGAACTCCCGACCTCTTGTTTACAAGACAAGCGCTCTAGCCAGCTGAGCTACCGAGGCACTATATGGGCCCAACCGGGATCGAACCGGTGATCTTTTCCACGTCAAGGAAACGTCATACCACTAGACCATGGGCCCAGATGAATAGTTTATCGTTGATAGTTTATAGTTAATAGTTTTTGTAGATGATATTTTGTCCTCCCTACTAACAACCATTTACGAATTACTATTTACCATCAACCATATATATTAATGTCTTTTTAAGAATTGCGCTTTTGGAAAGTTAGTATACTTGAGCATGTAGGCAATTAAAAACATAACAAAAAACAAAATCTGGAACTGGTCAACACCAATTTCAATCCAGACGAGTGTAAATGAAAATAAAAGAGGATAAAAGCCCCCTAAAATTCCTTTCTGCATGGACTTGTAAGCCAGGGATAAGAGCGTTCCAAGAGAAAACATCCATGCTGACGCCCCGAAGATGCCGAAATCCAGGAAGGAACCTCCAAGAAGAGTAAAAGTTAACGATTTCCCACTACTACTACTCATTATCTCACTGCCAACAAAAAGCCTTGGGTTCCCCTGTAAATACAGAGAACCATGTGTCAAACCAGTAGGCCACGCCTGTCTGACAATTTCATCAAAAACAATATGAGTAGTTCCCGCTCTATATAGAAGCATTCTAATAGGACCGGTTAAAGGCATGGTAAAATACCCGAGGACAACGACAATTACAAAGGCGGCAACTAAACCAACCAGAACTTTTCCAATCTTTAAATCCTTGAAATAGTATGCAGAAAATACTCCTGTAAGAAGAAGAACTATTATTACATTCCTGAATGCCATTACTGAAAAGACAGCAGTTGACAGAAAGGTAAAAATAAGGATATTTTTCTTTGATTTAATTCTGGGCAGAAGGAGAATAAAGCCTGTAAAAAACAGGAAAATTGAAGCGCCCCAGTGCAAATTATTGATTACAAGAAATCTGAGCTCATGATTAACTAAAGGGATTCCGCCCAGTCTTATCAGAGTGAGCATTAAAACCAGAATACCACCCATCATAAGACCAAAAGGAAGTATTTTGTCAATTCTCTCCTTGCATTTTACTAATATAAAATAGTAACCCAAAATGGATGAAACTGAAATTAAAAGAGGGACTCCTATATTTTCAAAAAAGAATCCCTTTAAGACAAAAGAATAGATGATAATCAAAGGGCCTGCAAGAAGTATATGCAGATACCATGGAACTTCTTTCCCATATAAAAATTTTCCGGCTTTAATTCCAAGAATGAAGAAAGGAAATGAAGCAAAAATAACTGCAAAACTTAACAAACTAGATCTTTGTATAGGCAGATCTGTTAAAAAAGAAAGCCCGGCAAGCAGTAAAAAGATTGAATAAAAAGCCAGAACGGATTCCGGTCTAAGTAAATCCATCTCCTTCAAATCTATATGCTTAATTTTTGAAATTAACTTATCAAGGTTCATAATTATGAGATATGATATAGAAGATTGCTGCAAAAAAGAAATACACCCAGATAATTAAATCAGTGATTCCTGTTTCAACGGCAAGCAGAATGAATACCAAAAGGATACTATGTATGGCGGCGTAAGTCGGCTTTGCTTTCAATGCCAGCTTTCTGCCTGCACCGACAACTGCACCGAAAAACAAGAAGACAAATACAGATAAGAATCCGAAATCAAGGAACGGAGGACCGAAAATAGTGGCAGTAGTTGAAGAGGCAGTCCTTCCTCCGATTAAATTTGAAATTAGTGTCCTGCCACCGAAAATCGGATAAGGTTTTAGAACTCTTGCAATATCTGAAAACTCTACATAACCATGAGACAGCCCGAAAACAGGAGTTTCATCTACAATGAAATTAAATACTGATAAAGTAGATGCAGTCCTTGCTGTTTCAAAACCTCCGGATCTGAGAAGAGTCAAACCAGAAAAAGCTAAAATTCCTAAGAGGAAAAGAGCAAGGAGCTCCTTTTCATCGAATATTTTCAGGAAATAACAGACTAAAGCGCCGGCGCCGAGTGCAGCCAGAACTTCCGTTCTGAATCCCAATAAAGTCATCATTCCGGCTGAAAATAGGATTAAAAATAGAGAATAAGATTTTTTCTTTTCCTTCATGCCTGCAATTATGAAAACAACCCCCGGAACTAAAAGGAAAGAAATGTATGTAAATGCAGGATTCAGAAATCTCCTCAAAGCTGAATTAAATATAGGAAAACCGCCGGCTGTAAAGAAGTTAAAGTTCAGTGCAATTAGTGCAGTAACTGAAAGGAATGCCCCAAAATACAAAAGAATCTTTTCCTTAACTTCCAGATTTAGGTTTAAATTTTCAGACAATTTCTCTCCAAAAAAGAAGAACAAAAGAGAAACTGCAATTACAAGATAAGCCTTTAATCCCAAAGAAGCGGGGGAAATTGAAACAAATAAAAGTGTTGCAAAAAACAGTAATACAGACGGTCTTAGAATTTCGCTTTTCTTAAAAAATTCAGACAGAACTTTTTTCATTGAATTGGTTCCCGGATGATTTTAACAGTATAGGGGTCTAAATTAAGGTCTTTTAAAGTATCAATAATTTCATCTCTGTCGGCTGAAACTCTCTGTTTGGCTCTTGCAAACAAAAGAAGTCTTCCGGATGCGGTTCCTTTTACGCCAATATTTTCATCAGCCAAAACAGATGAAACAGTTTGTATGTCTTTCGCATTTGTATTGTTTAAATACAGATAAAGCCCTCTGTCAAAAAGCTTGACATTTAATTCTGAACCCGCCTCGTTATTTATTTTTTGAATTAGAGTAGGATATAATGTTGTATTTGTGTCAAGCATTACTGTTCCTTTGACTCCGCTATTGTAAAGATTGCCTGAACCTGCAGATGTTTTTGCTATTAAATTAATTTCATTATACATTTCATTTAAATCAGAATACTCAGCCGGCTCCAAGCCAATTTTAACAACCTCTTCATGCAGAGGAATGATTGAAAATGACTTCATAGAGATATCTTCTTTTGCAGTTAACGGCCCGCCTAAACTTACTATCCTGCCGTTATAGTTTACAGTAAAATATCCCATTCCGGATGAGTATATCCTGCCGGACCCGGAAACTCCTTCTCCTGAGTCAGTCCATTTGCCGTCAAAACTTAGATTTACTGCATATCCTCTGTTATTTACTGCCTCATATACATACACTGCCCGGTAAATATTCGGACCTGTAAACTGGAGCTCATTTTCCTCCATACCAAAAAATTTGACTGAGATAAAAACAATTAGAATAATCGCAGAAATAACTATCAGGTAGTTGTAGATGTTCTTTTTCTTCATATAAATGTGTAATACGAGTACATATTAAAACCTTTTTAATTTAAAAATCTGAAGTGCGCCGGCCGGGATTTGAACCCGGGTCTCAGCCATGGCAAGGCCGTATCTTAAACCAAGCTGGACTACCAGCGCAGTATAGTAAAAATTCTTATCGTCATTTCCACTTATTAATCTATCTATTTCTTTATTTTTTTCTTTAAATTTCTCTTTATAGAAGTTAGCTTTTTCTTTAAACTGGTTAAAGGATCTCCGGAATGCTTTCCAGTTACTGCAACTCTGTGTATATCAGTAGCATCCATGTATGCAGTTCCTTTGTAGATCTTGACAACGCCCTGTGCTCTAATCATATTTCCTTCTTCAACAGTAGTATAATATGGGTATCTGACATGGATTTTTCCAGTATGATCTTTTACAAGGAATACTTTTCCTTTCTTTGTATCTGTAGTTCCTTTAACAACTCCTTCAAGTCTTGCTCCTTCAAGGAACCTATCAGGATACTTTTTAATTTCTGAAATCGGAACTAGTCTCATGAATTTATACCATACAAGAATTCCTGCAATTGCTGCAATAATAATTATGAATATTGCAACTCCTAATTTTCCAAATGAAACTCCTTCAAATGGAATGGTTTTAAGTTCATCCAGGTCGGCTTCGAGGTTGTCAATAAGTTCATTTGCTCTGTCAATTGCATCCTGAGCTCCCGAATAGTCTCCTTCAGCGTACTTTGTTTTTGCCTCTTCAATAGATTCATTTATCTCTGCAAGAGCGTCTTCAAGTTCGGTTGCGTTTCCCTTCTTTTTGAGCTTGTTGACCCTTTCAATAACCTCGCTGAAATTTCCTTCTAAAGTTTCAATGGTAGAATTCAAACCAGAGATGGTGGTGCCAGTCCAAACCTCTGAAATTGTTATGTTAGTATTCTTTTCAGCCATTGCATTTCCATCCGAGTCCCTAACTCTCCAGGTTGCCGGATAAACCTTGGCTTCTGCATCATTTGGAATATCAAACTCTATATCAAAAGTAACAACTTCTTCGGAAGATAAATCTACTGAAGTTGAACCGCTTCCGGATACAGTTGTATCATACCATGAACTTTCAAATCCTACAATAGTAAGAGATACTTTATCAAGTGAATAAATACCTGAGTTTTTGGCTACAAGCGTTGTTGACGTTGTTTCTCCCTGAGAAAGAGTCATCTGTTTGTTGTACTCTGCAATTAAAAGTCCGTAGTTGCTTGAACCGCCTCCAGAGGAAGAAGCATCTCCACTGTCGCTGGTGCCATTATTTTTTACAGTAATCGTATGAGTTTCAGTAACTGAACTGTTGCCGTCTGTTAAGGTAATTGAAATAGTATAATCAGTATTACTGTCTACAGTAGGAAGATTTGTAGACCATGAAAGTCCTCCGGTATTATTCAAAGATCCGGAATTAGTAAACTTAGATGTCGACGGACTGCTGGTAATTGAATAATTGCAGTCTGAGCAGTCAGAACCGTTCAAGAAAGAACCGGTGTTTGTATATATTGATTTTGTTACGCCTATTACACCTGAAACTCCTTCCTGCGCGCTTGTGCCAACTGACATGTACCCGTTGCTTCCATATGCAGGCGTTGCATTTATTCTTGGATAACCAGACAGGCTTCCGGTTAAATTCCTGTTTTCTCGTGAGATCATGACATATTCTTGTGCTTATTTCAAATCAAGAGAAGATGAATTAAAAGAAGC